>JAYKGZ010000028.1:0-15706 GCA_035284925.1 Cyanobacteriota bacterium
CCGGCGCATCCACCAGCAGCGCCCGCCCCAGGGCCGTGCGCTGGCGCTGGCCGCCGCTCAGGGTGATGCCCCGCTCGCCCACCAGGGTGGCGTAGCCGTCCGGGAAGCCCTTGATGTCCCCCTCCAGCCGGGCCTGGGCCGCCGCCGCCTCCACCCGCTCCTGGCCGGCCTCCGGTTCGCCGTAGCGCAGGTTGTCGGCCAGGGTGGCGGTGAACAGGTAACCCTCCTGGGGCACCAGGGCCACCCGGCGACGCAGCTGCTCCAGCTCCAGGCAGGTCACGTCCACCCCGTCGAGGAACAGCTCCCCCTCGGCCAGCTCCACCATCCGCCCCAGGGCCCGGGCCAGGGTGGTCTTGCCGCAGCCCACCGGCCCCACCACCGCCACCAGTTCACCGGGTTCCACCCGGAAGCTCACGTCTACCAGGGCAGGCCGCGCAGCCCCCGGGTAGCGCACCGTGAGGACGCGGGCCTCCAGCCCGCCCCGGCCGGCGGGCGCCGGCGGCTGGGGCCGGGCGGGCGACTGGATCAGGGGGCTGCGCTCCAGCAGCTGCTCCACCCGTTCCAGGCTCACCTGGCCGGTCTGGAAGGTGTTGAGCGTGAAGCCCAGCAGAGCCGTGGGGAACACCAGCCGTTCCACGAAGAGGATCAGGGCCACCAGGTCTCCGATCGAGAGCCTGCCGCTTTCCAGCTGACCGCTGCCCAGAGCCAGCAGCAACAGCAGGCTGATCGAGGAGATCCCCTCCAGCAGCGGAAACAGGGTGCTGCGGGTGCGGGCCAGGCCAAGGGCGGCGTCGCGGTAAATCCTGTTACGGGCTGAGAACGCTTCGGTTTCGGTGGCTTCCTGCCCGTAAATCTTGATGGCGCTGATGCCGGAGAGATCTTCCTGAATCAGATCGCTGAGTGAGGCCAGGGCCTCCTGCTGACGACGCTGCTGGCGCATCATCCGACCACCGAACATCCGCACCGCCACCAGCATCAGCGGGTAGAGCGCCACGGCCGCCAAGCTCAGCCAAGGGTCGATCGCCAGCATCGCCGGCAGGGTTAGGGCATAGGCCAGGGCCGTGTTGGTGAGGCTCAGCACCGCGAAGCCCAGCAGCCTGCGGACGTTCTCCACATCCGAGGTGGCGCGGCTGATCACCTCGCCGCTCCCGGTGGTCTGCACCCATCCGGGCTCCTGCCGCAGCAGGTGATCAAAGATCTGCTGCTTGAGGTCGGCTTCAACCTGGCGGCCGACCCCGAACACCAGCATCCGGGAGCCCAGCCTCACCACTCCCATCACGGTGGCCAGCGCCAGGATCAGTCCGGCCTGCCCGGCCACGTCCCCCAGGCTGAAGCCGTCCTGGAGGTCATCGATCACCCGACGCACCTGCAGCGGGATCATCACGCTCAGCAGGTTCACCACCACCAGGGCGACAGCGCCCAGCAGCACGGTTCGCCGATGCGGCCGCAGATAGCGGAGGATCAGATCGGCCCGAAAGCTCGCCAAGGTGGCCGGGTTGCGCGTGCCGCCAACCTAGGGATCCCTGATCTCCCCCAACGCCGGCCCACCCTGAGTCAGGCTGGGACTGTTCCATCCAGGCTTCCACCCATGGATCACCCGAACCTCAGTGAGGGGGAAGGGAACGCGGTCGATCAGAGCCATCCCCTCCACGCCCTCGATCGCAATCTGGTGGATGGCCTGCTGGCTTGTCAGCAGCCGGGTGATGCCCAGCTGGTTGAGGCAGCCAGGCTGCTGATGCGTTACGACGGATTTCCGGGTGCGAGGGATCTGCAGGACGATCTGGCCAAGCTGCTCCGGCTCTGGGGTCTGGATCGTGAGGCTTTGCACACACAGACCCGGGCGATCTGGGCCGCTGGTTTCAGGCCAGCGCCTGCTGGCGGCGATGCTGTGGGCTCCGGCTTTGATACCGCCGACCAGGAAGGCTGACCCTTCTCGCCAAGATCGCCGGTTTCAGGTGATAGTGGAAGGGTCCCCATCACCCGGCCCGGCGTGCCCTGCACCCGGGCTTTTTTCTTGCGAATCTGAGCGGGATCCCGGGCCTCCCTCCCCCCCGAACCTGCCGTGACCAGCCCTTTCCCCCACTGGCCCGCCCTGCTGGAGCAGCTGCTTCAGAACCGGTCGCTGTCCTGCGATCAGGCCGACGCGCTGATGCGCGGCTGGCTGGCGGAGGTGATCGATCCGGTGCTCACCGGAGCCCTGCTGGCGGCCCTACGGGCGAAGGGCGCCAGCGGCGATGAACTGGCCGCCATGGCGACGGTGCTGCGGGAGGCTTCCCCCGTTCCCGCCGAGCGACCGGCGCTGCCTCTGGTGGATACCTGTGGTACCGGTGGCGACGGTGCTGACAGCTTCAACATCTCCACCGCGGTGGCTTTCGTGGCGGCCGCCTGTGGTGCCCATGTCGCCAAGCACGGCAATCGGAGCGCCAGCGGCAAGGTGGGTTCGGCGGATGTTCTCGAGGCCCTGGGTGTTTCGCTCCAGGCCCCGGCGCCCCAGGTGCTGGCCGCCCTGCCCCGGGCCGGTGTCACCTTTCTGTTCGCCCCCGGGTGGCATCCCGCCCTGGTGGGCCTGGCCCCGCTGCGTCGCAGCCTCGGGGTGCGCACCGTGTTCAACCTGCTGGGGCCCCTGGTGAACCCACTCCGACCGGAGGCCCAGGTGCTCGGGGTTGCCAGGCCCGAACTTCTGGATCCGATGGCCGACGCGCTGGCCCAGCTGGGCCTCAACCGCGCTGTGGTGGTGCATGGTGCGGGCGGGCTGGATGAGGCGTCCCTCGCCGGCGTGAATCAGCTGCGCCTTGTGGAGCATGGCCAGGTGGAGTGCCAGGCGCTCGATCCCAGCTCCGTCGGGCTTGCCGAGGCGCCGGTTGAGGCCCTGCAGGGCGGTGATCTCGGTTGCAACCGCGGCATCCTGGAAGCCGTGCTTCAGGGGCGTGGCACCCAGGCTCAGACCGATGTTGTGGCTCTCAACACAGCGTTGGTGCTGTGGGCGGCCGGTGTGACGTCCAATGTGGCTGAAGGGGTTGAAAAAGCGCGGGTGGCCCTGCACAGCGCCGCGGGTTGGCGGCGGCTCGAATGCCTCCGTGAGGCCCTGGCCAATGCCCAGGGCTGAAAGTTTCCAGACTCTGCGAGATGATCTCTGGAAGCTGTGCTGCTGCGGTTCCTGTTGTGACTGATTCGCCGTCGGCGGCACCCGCCGCACTGCTTGTGCTCGCCGATGGACTGGTGCTGCGGGGCACCGGGTTCGGCAGCATCGGCACCGCCATCGGCGAGGTGGTGTTCAACACCGGCATGACCGGTTACCAAGAGGTGATGACCGACCCCAGCTACTTCGGTCAGCTGGTGACGTTCACCTATCCGGAGTTGGGCAACACCGGTGTGAACGGTTGCGACCAGGAGGCCGACCAACCGGCTGTTCGTGGTGTGATCGCCCGTCAGCTTTCGCCGATCGCCAGCAGCTGGCGCAGTCAGAGTGACCTGGAGAGCTGGCTGTTCAGCCATGGCGTGGTGGGCATCCGCGGGGTCGACACCCGCGCCCTGGTGCGGCATCTGCGCGAGGGCGGTGCCATCAACGGAGCGATCAGCAGTGATGGCACCAGCGCCGCCAGTCTTCTGAACCAGGTGCGTGCCGCCCCCTCGATGGACGGCCTCAACCTTGCTGAGCGGGTCAGCACCTCCGATCCCTATCAGTGGCAAAGCCTCTGCCCAGTGGCTTTCGACGCCCGCGAGCAAACCCGATCCTCATCGCCTTACCGAGTGGTGGCCATTGATTTCGGGATCAAGCGAGCCATCCTTGAGCGACTGGTGGCCCATGGCTGCAGCATCACGGTGCTGCCTGCCGATGCTTCGCTCGAGCAGGTGCTGGCGCTGGAGCCGGAGGGGGTCTTCCTCTCCAACGGTCCCGGGGACCCCGCCGCCGTCAGCAGCGGCATCTCCCTGGCTCGCGGGCTGCTGCAGCAGCGCAACCTGCCCGTGTTCGGCATCTGTCTTGGACACCAGATTCTCGGGCTGGCCATGGGCGGCACCACCTTCAAGCTCGGGTATGGCCATCGCGGTCTCAACCATCCCTGCGGCTCACCGGGCGCCGTTGAGATCACCAGTCAGAACCACGGCTTCGCCATCGACCCCGATTCACTTCCTCCCGAGCGTGTCCAGATCACCCACCTCAATCTCAACGACCGCACGGTGGCTGCTCTGGCAATGCGCGACCAGCCGGTGTTCGGGGTTCAATACCACCCGGAGGCCAGTCCCGGTCCCCATGACGCTGACCATCATTTCGCACGGTTCATCGCTCTGATGGCCGAGCGTCGCTGACGCTGGCCCGGTGGCTTGGTCGCTGCGGGCTGTCGCAGTTTTGTTGCGAGCCCTGCAATCCTGCTCAACATCCCTACACTTCGCGCCAGAGATCCATCGGGAGCTGGACCCATCAACGACCTGCAGCGACTCACGGTGTCCCTGCGCGGGGGCTTCGAGCAGCAGGCCAAATGCCAGCTGTTTCGTTTCACCGGCCAGCTCGACGCCTATTCCGACAAGCAGTTTGCTGCTTTCATCGCCAGCCACCGCAGCCCCCATCAGCCGCTGGTGCTGGATCTCACCCACATCGATTTCATTGATTCCTCCGGCCTTGGAGCACTGGTGCACCTGGCCAAGGACTGCAGCGATGACGCTCAGCGGTTTCTGATGGTGGGCAATGCCCGGGTGGTGCAGACCGTGAAACTGGTTCGGCTCGAGGAGTTTCTTCACCTGATGCCCGATCTGGATTCCGCGCTTGGCAGCCTCGCGGCCTGATCATTGGCTGGCGGGACTGACCCCCAATCCCCCTCGAGGCGAACTCGGCGCCCTCCAGCTCGCCTGGCTGGGTGATGCCGTGTGGGAATTGCATCAGCGCCAGCTGCGCTGCCGCCATCCAGCCCGTGCCCAGGATCTGCACCGGGAGGTGGTGGCAGCCGTGCGAGCTGCGGCCCAGGCCCGGGCGCTCCGCTGTCTTGAGGGGCTGCTGAGCCGAGCTGAGCAGGAACTGGTGCGCCGTGGCCGCAACCGAGCGGGCCGTGGACCCCGCGCCGCCGACCCCTCCACCTACGCCCTGGCGACCGGCTTTGAGGCTCTGCTGGGTTGGTTGTTTCTCCACGATCCCCCCCGGCTTGTCGAGCTGCTAGATCACTTGCAGGCCGTCGACCCAGACACTTTCCCCGATCCCCCGCCATGAGCCCACGTTTCGAACGCCGTCCTGATCGACGGGCGGCCAGTGGGGCCCGGTCGGCGACACCGGGTGTGCGGCGGATTCAGTCCGGACGGCGCCAGCGGCCCGACAGCCCTCGTGACACCTATCGCGACAACCCTCGCGACAACCCTCGCGACAACCCTCGCGACAGCTCTCGCGAGGGCGTGCGTTCCGGTGCTGACACCCGCTTCCAGGAGCGTCGCGGCAGCAACAGCAGCCGGGAGCGTCCCGGTGGCAGGCGCCCCTCGGCTTCGAGGTTCAGTGGTCCTGCACCTTCACCCCGTCGGCGGATCGGTGCCACCGGCAGGCCTGTGGTGATCGAGGCGCCTGTGGAGGCCCAGGCCGGCGAAGCCCAGCGCTTCGGCCAGGACGCTTCCCCCGATCTGCTGTGGGGACGCCACACGGCGCTGGCGGCCCTGGAAAGCGGACGTCCGATCCACCGCATCTGGTGCACTCCCGAGCTTCGCTTCAGTCCTCGCTTTCTCCAGTTGCTGCGCGATGCCAAGGCCTCAGGGGTTCTGGTGGAGGAGGTGTCCTGGGCCCGGCTTGGACAGATCAGCGGCGGTGCCGTGCACCAGGGGATCGTGCTGCAGACCGCGGCGGCCGACACCCTGGATCTCACCACCCTGATCGAGGGATGTCGCAGCCTTGGCGAACCAGCTCTGCTGATGGCGGTGGATGGTCTCACCGACCCCCAGAACCTCGGGGCGATCGTGCGCAGCGCCGAGGCCCTCGGCGCCCACGGCCTTGTCCTGCCCCAGCGGCGCAACGCCGGTCTCACCGGCACTGTGGCGAAGGTGGCTGCGGGTGCCCTGGAGGCGCTTCCGGTGGCCCGGGTGGTGAATCTCAACCGCTCGCTCGATGCCCTCAAGCAGGAGGGTTACCGCGTGATCGGTCTGGCTGCGGAGGGCCGTGTCACCCTGGAGGAGGTCGACCTCGACGGCCCACTCGTTCTGGTCACCGGTTCGGAAGCCGAGGGGCTGTCGATGCTCACCCGCCGCAGCTGCGATCAGCTCGTGCGGATCCCCCTGAGGGGGTCCACACCCAGCCTGAATGCCTCCGTGGCCACGGCCCTGCTTCTTTATGAGATCGCGCGTCGCAGTTGGATGCGTGGGCTCTCTGGGTCCCAGCCCGCTCCCAGGATCAGCCGTCCGCAGCTGTCGATGGCGCCGGCCATCCCTGGCACCGAATCCAGCCCTGAGCCCGAATCCGTTCTGCCTTCACCCCCACCGGCGGAGGCCGAGCCCCGGCTTGAACACCTGGAAGAGGCGGTGGCTGAGCCGCCGCCCTCAGCCGCCCTTGATTTTAATGGCGACATCCAGCTCTGAAGCCACTGTGAAGTGGGGGGCGAGTCGGCAGAATGGGGCAGCCACTGCCCCAGGTTCATGAATCCCCTGCTGTGGCCCATGCGCCGTTGCGCCAACGGTCTGGGCCTCGCCTGGTGGGCCAGAGTCATCACCCAGGGGCCTGAGGTGACCTACTGGTATGGGCCGTTCGTGCGGCGCCGCACGCTCGAACGCCAGCTGCCTGCTTTCCTTGAGGATCTGCGGGCGGAGTCCCCGGCATCCCTGAGCCATGAGCTGCTGCGCACCCGCCGCGGTGAACCCTTCACCGAGCCGGGCCAGCCCTCCTAGGGATCCCCCTGCCTCGACTGATAGCGTCCCAGCAGCTGGCAATCAGGTGGATGGGGATCGCCGAGTGGCGTGATCAACTGCGTCGCGGGGAGGTCTCAGCCCGCGAGCTCACGGATCAGCATCTGGCCAGGATCGAGGCTGTGGATCCAACAGTCCACGCCTTTCTGGAGGTCACGGCCGAACGGGCCCGCGCCGACGCGGACCGTATCGATGCGGCCCGGTCGGCGGGTGAAGATCTCCCTCCCCTGGCTGGCGTGCCACTGGCCGTGAAGGACAACCTCTGCACCCTCGGGATTCCCACCACCTGCTCCAGCCGGATGCTGGAGAACTTTGTCCCCCCCTACGAGAGCACCGTCACCGAGCGCCTCTGGGCCGCCGGCGCGGTGCTGCTGGGCAAGACCAACCTGGATGAGTTCGCCATGGGCAGCTCCACCGAGACCTCGGCGTTCGGGCCCAGCCGCAATCCTTGGGATCCCGCCCGGGTTCCGGGTGGTAGCTCCGGTGGCAGCTCGGCCGCCGTCGCCGCGGGTGAATGTCTGGCTGCTTTGGGTTCCGACACCGGTGGTTCGATCCGTCAGCCGGCTTCCTTCTGCGGGGTGGTGGGCCTCAAACCCACCTACGGGCGGGTGAGTCGCTATGGCCTTGTGGCCTTCGCCAGTTCCCTTGATCAGGTGGGGCCGTTCAGTCGCAGCGTGGCCGATGCGGCGGAGATTCTGCAGGTGATCGCCGGAGCCGATCCGCGCGATTCCACCTGTCTCAGAGCCCCGGTTCCTGATTACCGCGCTGCCCTGGACCATCCGGTCGCTGGGCTGAAGGTGGGGCTGATCCAGGAATGCTTTGCTTCCGAAGGGCTCGACCCACAGGTGAAGCAGGCGGTGCTCACGGCTGCCGCGCAGCTGCAGGAGCTGGGCTGCGAACTCGTGGAGTTGAGCTGTCCCCGCTTCAACGATGGCATCGCCACTTACTACGTGATTGCACCGTCTGAGGCCAGTGCCAACCTGGCCCGTTACGACGGGGTGAAGTACGGCTATCGGGCGGAAGGCTGCGCCACCCTGGCGGAGATGACCGCCCGTAGCCGGGCTGAGGGATTCGGTCAGGAAGTGCAGCGCCGGATCCTGATCGGCACCTATGCCCTGTCTGCCGGCTACGTGGATGCTTACTACCACAAGGCCCAGCAGGTCCGCACCCTGATCCGGCGCGACTTCGACCGGGCTTTTGAAACGGTGGACGTGCTGCTCACGCCCACCTCTCCGACCACCGCGTTCCGGTTCGGGGCCCACAGCGAGGATCCCCTGGCCATGTATCTGGCCGACCTGCTCACCATCCCCGCCAACATGGCAGGCCTGCCGGCTCTCTCCCTCCCCTGTGGCTTCGACGGCCAGGGTCTGCCCATCGGTCTGCAGCTGATCACGGGTGTGCTGCAGGAGGAGCGTCTGCTGCAGGTGGCGCATCAGTACGAACAGCTGGCGCGGGTGATGGAGCGGCGACCTGCGGCCGAGCTCGTGCCCTGACGCCATATCTGGTGCCTGTCGCCTAGGCTGGCCACCACTGGCGGCGTGGTTTTGGCATTTGTTCCGCTCCACAATCACAGCGATTACAGCCTGCTGGATGGGGCCACCCAGCTGCCGGCCATGGTGGAGCGGGCCAAAGAGCTGGGCATGCCAGCCCTGGCTCTCACCGATCACGGTGTCATGTATGGCGCCATCGAGTTGCTGAAGCTCTGCAGCAAGGCAGGCATCAAGCCGATCATCGGCAATGAGATGTATGTGATCAACGGCTCACTTGATGATCCCAATCCTCCCAAGAAGGAGCGGCGTTATCACTTGGTGGTGTTGGCCAGGAATGCCGTTGGCTATCGAAATCTGGTGAAGCTCACCAGCATCAGTCACCTGCGTGGCATGCGTGGGCGCGGCATCTTTGCCCGAGCCTGCATCGACAAGCCAACCCTGGAACAACACAGCGAAGGCCTGATCGTGGCCACCGCCTGTCTGGGTGGCGAGATCCCCCAGGCCATCCTCCGCAATCGGCCTGATGTGGCCAGGGATGTGGCGCGCTGGTATCAGAAGGTTTTCGGCGACGACTTCTACCTTGAGATCCAGGATCACGGCGGGCTTGAAGACCGCATCGTGAACACTGAGATCGCCCGGATCGGCCAGGAGCTCGGGATTTCATTGGTTGCCACCAACGATGCCCACTACCTGAGTGTGGGTGATGTGGAGGCCCATGACGCCCTGCTGTGTGTGCTCACCGGCAAGTTGATCAGCGACCAGAAGCGTCTTCGCTACACCGGCACTGAATACATCCGCAGTGAGGCGGAGATGCTGGCGCTGTTCCAGGATCATCTGCCGCGGGAGGTGATCGCAGAAGCGGTCGCCAATACCGCCCGAGTGGCTGAAAAGGTGGAGGACTACGATATCCTCGGTCGCTATCAGATGCCGCGCTTCCCGTTGCCGGAAGGGCATACGGCTGTGAGTTACCTGAGCGAAGTGGCGGGCCAGGGCCTCCGCGATCGACTCAGGCTTGGCATGGACGAGCCTGTGGATCCCCAGTACGGGGAACGCCTGGCTTTCGAGTTGCAGGTGATGGAGCAGATGGGCTTTCCCACCTATTTCCTGGTGGTGTGGGATTACATCCGCTATGCACGGGAGCATGGAATTCCTGTGGGCCCGGGCCGTGGCTCGGCGGCTGGCTCACTCGTGGCCTATGCCCTGGGGATCACCAACATCGATCCGGTTCAGAACGGGTTGCTGTTTGAACGTTTTCTCAACCCCGAACGCAAGTCGATGCCTGACATCGATACCGACTTCTGCATTGAACGCCGTAGTGAGGTGATTGACTACGTTACTCAGCGCTATGGGGAGGACAAGGTTGCCCAGATCATCACCTTCAACCGGATGACATCCAAGGCTGTGCTCAAAGATGTGGCCCGCGTTCTTGACATTCCCTACGGGGATGCGGATCGTCTGGCCAAGTTGATTCCCGTGGTTCGCGGAAAGCCGGCGAAGTTGAAGGAAATGATCTCGGCCGAAAGCCCAGCACCTGAATTCCGCGAAAAATATCTCAATGACCCCCAGGTTCAGCGCTGGGTTGACATGGCCATGCGGATCGAGGGCACCAACAAGACCTTCGGTGTTCATGCCGCCGGTGTGGTGATCGCCGCCGAGCCGCTCGATGAGCTGGTGCCTCTCCAGCGCAACAACGATGGCCAGGTGATCACCCAGTACTTCATGGAAGACGTGGAGTCGATGGGGCTGCTGAAGATGGACTTCCTTGGCCTCAAGAACCTCACCATGATTGAGAAGACACTCGATCTTGTTAAGCAGAGCATCGGTGAAAGCATTGATCCCGATGCTTTACCGCCCGACGATCAGTCCACCTATGCTCTGTTGGCCCGCGGTGACCTGGAGGGGATCTTTCAGCTTGAATCCAGCGGGATGCGACAGATTGTGCGTGATCTCAAACCCTCATCGTTGGAAGACATCTCCTCGATCCTGGCTCTTTACAGGCCAGGCCCACTTGATGCGGGCCTGATTCCTAAATTCATCAATCGCAAGCATGGTCGTGAACCGATCGACTTCGCCGACGCTCGCTTGAAGCCGATTCTCAGTGAAACCTACGGAATCATGGTGTACCAGGAGCAGATCATGCGGATCGCTCAGGATCTGGCTGGCTACTCCCTGGGTGAAGCGGACCTGCTGCGCCGGGCGATGGGGAAGAAGAAAAAGAGTGAGATGGAGAAACATCAGGATCTGTTCGTGAAAGGGGCGACCGAACGGGGCGTCGATTCCCGGATCGCGGAAGGTCTGTTCGAACAGATGGTTCTGTTTGCGGAGTACTGCTTCAACAAGAGTCATTCCACGGCCTATGGCGCCGTGACTTATCAGACGGCCTACCTCAAGGCCCATTATCCCGTCGCCTACATGGCGGCACTGCTCACGGTGAATGCCGGCGACAGCACCAAGGTGCAGCGCTACATCGCCAACGCCTGCTCCATGGGCATCGAGGTGATGCCGCCGGATGTGAATGCATCCGGCATCGATTTCACCCCCGTGGAGGGGCGGATCCTGTTCGGTCTGTCGGCCGTGCGCAACCTCGGCGAGGGCGCGATCCGCCAGCTGATCGACAGCCGGCTTCAGGATGGTCCATTCCGCAGCCTGGCCGATCTGTGCGATCGAATTCCTGGACAGCAGCTCAATCGCCGGGCGCTGGAGGCTCTGATCCACTCGGGTGCCCTCGATGGTCTGGAGCCCCAGGCGAACCGTGCCCAGCTGATGGCTGATCTCGACCTTGTGCTGGACTGGGCCAGCTCAAGGGCCCGCGACCGCGCCAGTGGCCAGGGCAATCTTCTGGATCTGCTGGCCGGCGCATCAGGGCAAGCGGGCCTCAACAGCAAGGCTGAGCCTGCCTCGGCCCCGAAAGCAGCCCCGGTGCCGGATTACCCGCCAGCAGAGAAGCTGCGGCTTGAAAAAGAGCTGGTGGGCTTCTATCTCTCCGACCATCCCCTCAAGCAGCTTGGCAGTCAGGTGAAACTGCTTTCGCCCCTGGCCCTGGGCAACCTCGAAGAGATGGCCGACAAGGCGAGGGTGAGTGCTGTGGTGATGGTGCCGGAGCTCCGTCAGGTGACCACCCGTAAGGGGGATCGCATGGCCGTGCTCCAGCTGGAAGACCTCACCGGCAGCTGCGAAGCCGTGGTGTTTCCGAAGAGCTATGAACGCCTGGCCGACCACCTGATGGTGGATGCGCGCTTGTTGATCTGGGCTTCGGTGGATCGCCGCGATGAGCGGGTCCAGCTGATTATCGACGACTGCCGATCGATCGAGGATCTTCAGCTGCTGATGGTGGAGTTGCCGGCGGATCAGGCTGCTGACATTTCCATTCAGCATCGACTGCGCGAATGTCTGCAGCGCCATCGTCCCGCCGGGGAGGATCCAGGCCTGAAGGTGCCTGTGGTGGCGGAAGTGCGTCAGGGAGAGCAGAGCCGCTTCGTGCGGCTCGGCCATCAGTTCTGCGTGGCTGATGCTGTCGCTGCCGCCCAGACCCTCAGTTCCGCCGATTTCCAAGTGAGAATCAGCTCACCCTTGCTGGCGGCCTGATCAGGCTCCGGTCCGCATCGCCTTGATCGAGGCCCGAACCCGGGCGATGTTCACACCGATCTGCTCGGTTCCAAGCAGGGAGCCGGGTTGGTCCTCCCAACTGGCGGACAGCACGCCGTAGCTCAGTCCCACCACCCCAAGCAAAAAGCAGGCCCCCGAGGCCAGCAGGGTGAGTGAGGGGGCGACATCAACAATGTCACGGGTGACCAACAGGTAACTGCCGATGAACACGGCCATTCCCATCAGGGTGGGAATGCCGGTGGCCAGGGCAATGCGGCGGGCCATCCGGTTGGCGACCGCCGTGGGGATGCTCTGCTGGCGGCTGCTGGGTTGCTTCGCGCTGCGTTTCGGTCTGGTCGGTTTGCCCCGCGAGGGCTGCAGTCCCTTGCCGGCCATAGGTGCTGATCAGCCGCGGATGCCGAGCTTGCTGATCAGGGTGCTGTAACGCTCCTGACTGGTGCTTTTGAGGTAGCCGAGCAGACGCTTGCGGCGGCCGATCATCTTCAGCAGCCCCTGCCGGGAGGAAAAGTCATGCTTGTTCTGTTGCAAGTGACCGGTGAGCTGGCTGATCCGCTCACTCAGCATGGCCACCTGAACTTCCACTGACCCGGTATCCGTGCCATGGGTCTGATGGTCGTTGATCAGTTCCTGCTTCTTGGTCGTGGTAAGCGGCATGGGAAATCTGACGCAGGCTGTGCCCAGGTGGTCCAAACAACCACCTTACCGTCTTGTGGATCAGGGAATGTCGCGGCTCAGCCACTGCAGACAGCCGGCAATCCAGCGCTCGGCCCCGGCTCCGCTCTCCAG
Organism: Cyanobacteriota bacterium; assembly: GCA_035284925.1. GTDB lineage: Bacteria > Cyanobacteriota > Cyanobacteriia > PCC-6307 > Cyanobiaceae > UBA5018. Next base: position 12,750 of record JAYKGZ010000028.1, read on the forward strand.
GCCTGAGCTGGCCACGGCCCGCAGAGCCCGCTGGATTTCGAGCGCTTCATAGCCCAGGGCTGACAGCGTGATCTGAACCTCATCGCGTACGTCGCTGCTCAGCTGCGGCGACACCGCCTCGAGATCCATCCCGTCGGCTTCGAGCTGCCCCAGGAAGCGGCGCTGCAGCCGGGTGCGCAGTTCCACCGCCAGCCTTTCCGCGGTGCGCTTGCCCACGCCCGGTGCCCGGCAGAGCAGCCGCAGGTCGGCCTGCACGATCGCGCGCACCAGCTCATCACTGGCCATCGATCCCAGCAGCCCGATTGCCATCTGGGCCCCCACCCCACTCACGCCGACCAGCTCGCGGAACAGATCCCGTTCGTGCCGCTCGTCGAAGCCGTACAAAGCCCAGCTGTCCTCCCGGATCTGGGTATGCACATGCAGGGTGAGGGGTTCTCCAGCCGGGGGCAACCCGTGCCAGTGCCGCTGGCTCACCTGCAGCTCGTAGCCAACCCCCTGAACCAGCAGCAGCAGGCCAAACCGTTTGTCCTGCTGCCAGGGATCGGCGAGGGTACCTTGCAGCCAGCCGATCATGGACCCAGAGAGGTTCCCCCCATGCTGCCCTTCGCCTGCCCGGCTGCAGCCGCTGCCATCGCGAGCCGGAGACCCCTTAGCGGGCGATTCCTGAGCCTGGTTCTGGCGGCCTGGCTTGTGGTGGTTCCCTTCGCCCTGTCCGGTTGCAGCGGTGCCGCCTCGCCTCCCCGCCGCGTGCTGTTGCAGGCGCTGGAGTTGCAGATCCAACTCACCCAGGGGGCGATCGCCCAGGCCCTCGCTGTCGACGCCAGCGGCCTGCCGGAACTCAACCGGGTGCGGGTTGAGCAGCAGGAGAACGTGATGATCGGCGATGCCAGGGGCCTGAGGCTTTCCGGGCGCTTCGACTGGCGCCTGCCGGGTGATCCGATCCGGGTGGACAGCGGCTTCGAGCTCTACCTGCAGCGGGGTGAGCGCGGCCAGAGCTGGCGCCTGGCCAGACCGGTGCTCGATTCCAACGGCTCCGAGCAGACCTGGATCATCGACCCGCTGCCTCTGCCCGGGGAACGCGCCTGAGACTCAGCAACGTGGCCGCCAGTACCAGGCAGGCCGCCAGGGCGGTGTCTTGATCCAGGGGCTCCCGGAAGAACCACCAGCCCCACAGCACCGCCAGGGGCACCTGGCCATAGCTCAGGGCCGTCGCCCGAGCGGCGGGCATCCCCATCAGCCCTTTGGTGATGCCGATCTGCCCGAGTTGGGTGAACACCCCCACCCCCACCAGGGCCAGGGCTTCAGCGGCGCTGGGGAGCACGGGATCGAGCGCCACCAGCGGCGCCGTTATCACCAAACCCACCAAGGGGAAATAGAACACGATCACCAGCGGATGTTCGCTGCGGCCCAGGGCCCGCACGCTCACGTAGGCCACCGCCGAGAGCAGCGCCCCCGCCAGGGCAATCAGCACCCCGTCCAGGGGTAGGGACTGGGGACGCAGGCCGTAAAGCTGCTCCAGCCAGGGTCCGGCCAGCGGCCCCAGCAACCCGGCCAGCTCCCTGGGTTCTGTCAGCAGAACCACCGCAAGCAACCCAAGGAGCGCCGCCGCCACAACCCGAAGCCCGATTGCTTCGCGCAGCAGTACCCAGGCCAGAAGGGCGGTGGCCGTGGGCTGGAGGTACTGCAGCACGGTGGCAACCCCAAGCGGCAGGCGCACCAGGGCCGCGAACACACACAGCAGGGCAGCCGTACCCACGACCCCTCGCAGCACCAACAGCTTCCAGCGCCGTCCCCAGGGAGACACCCCCGCCTGTCTGAGCATCGCCAGGCTCAGGACCAGGCTCACCACTGAGCGCACGAGCACCACCTCCACCTCCGGAATGCGGCTGCCGACGGCCTTCACGCACACGCTCATCAGGCTGAAGCTCAGGGCGCTGGAGAGCATCCACAGGGCTGCTCCACCTTCCCGAGGGTTTGAGAGCGGGCGGTTCGGCATGCGCGCTCATCGGGCTGTTCATGATCGCCCGGCTCAGCGGCGGCCGGGGGATTCCGTGAACAGCGCTGTGGGTCTGGCTGTGGTGAGAATCAGCAGCAGCTGTCGTCAGCCATCCGTTGAGCCTGCCCCGCCTCCACCCCCGCACGATCGAGGCGGTCAAGGAACGGGCCGACATCGTGGATGTGGTGGGCGAGCACGTGGTGCTCAAGAAGAAGGGGCGCGAATTCGTGGGGGTGTGCCCCTTCCACGAAGACAAATCACCGTCGATGACGGTGTCGCCGGCCAAGCAGTTCTATTACTGCTTTTCCTGCGGCGCCGGCGGCAACGCGATCAAGTTCCTGATGGAACTGCAGCGCCAGAGCTTCAGCGATGTGGTGCTGGAGCTGGCGCGCAAATACCAGCTGCCGATCGAAACGGTGGATGGGCCCCAGCAGGAGCGCCTGCGTCAGCAGCTCTCCCGCCGCGAGCAGCTCTACCGGGTGCTGAGCCTGGCGGCGGGCTGGTTCCGCAGCCAGTTACGAGCTCCTGCCGGCGCTGCCGCGCTCACCTACCTCCGCGAGGCTCGTCGTCTCAGTGAACCCACCCTGGAATCCTTTCAACTCGGGTATGCACCGGATCAGTGGGACGGATTGCTGAAGCACCTGCAGCAGGTTGAGGGCCTGGCACCTGAGCTGCTGGAGGCCGCCGGGCTGGTAGTGGCGCGCAAGGGTGGAGACGGCTTCTACGACCGTTTCCGGGGCCGGGTGATGGTGCCGATCCGCGACCGCCAGGGCCGGGTGATCGGCTTCGGCGGCCGCAGCCTCGATGGGGGCGAACCCAAATACCTCAATTCCCCGGAAACGGAGGTGTTTGAGAAGGGCAAGCACCTCTTCGGCCTGGATCGGGCTGCCAACGCCATCCGCAAGGACGATCGGGCCGTGGTGGTGGAGGGCTACTTCGATGTGATCGCCCTCCATGCCGC
>JAYKGZ010000029.1:0-3921 GCA_035284925.1 Cyanobacteriota bacterium
CGCTTCTACTGCGATGAAGGCCTGATCGGCACGGTTGCCCGATCCGCCGGCGGCTACCGGTTGTTCGATCCGGCCGTTGTCGGGGAGCTCGGCCTGATCCGGGCGCTGCGGGCCATGGATGTGCCCCTGCCGGAGCTCAAACGGATCCTCGATGTGCGGCGGGCAGGCCAGTGCAACTGCGGCACCCTCAAAAACAGCATTCAGACGCGGATCCGATCGATCGACCAGCGCGTTGCCGAGCTGGCGGCCATGAAGGCGGAACTGGCCCAGCTGCTGAGCTCCTGGGAGGAGTGCGGCGGGCTGAAGTCCCCCTGACCCTCAGCTCCCGGAGCCCCGGTCAAACCACGCGGGCAGTGCCTCGTAACAGGCCCCGTTCTTCTCATTTTCCCGCGCCTCCACCTTCCAGCAGCAGCTGCGGCCTCCGTCGCGGCTGAGCAGCAGCTCATTGGCCAGCTCCCAAACCAGCTCGGCGCTGGATTCCATCCCCACGTTCTCCATCACCCGCAGATCGAGGGCCCCCTGCTCGTGCAGCTGACGCCAGGTGGGCAGCAGCGGATCATCGGCGCTGGCCAGGAAGGTGTGATCGAACTGGTGGGCCAGGCGTGCCTCCAGCTCCCGGAGGCTAGAGAAATCCACCACGAAGCCGTTGCCATCCAGTTCGCGGGCCCGGAACCAACAGATGAAGCTGCGGCTGTAACCGTGCACGAAGCGGCAGTGGCCGGGATGGCGCCACTGGCGGTGGGTGCAGGGATAGCCGCTGAACTGCTTGCTGCAGCTGAAAGCCGCCGGGTGCGACATGGGGGAGGATCGGAGCAGCGGCGCCGGGGTGGCCTTGGCTGCATCATTTCAGCCTGATTCCCCTACGGATGTGGAGACGTTGATCAGCGGGCTGCGCTTCAACGAGGCCGGCCTGATCCCGGCGGTGGCTCAGGACTGGCTGGATGGGGCCGTGCTGATGGTGGCCTGGATGAACCAGGAGGCCATCACGCGCACCCTGGAAAGCGGCGAAGTTCACTACTGGAGCCGCTCGCGCCAGGAGCTCTGGCATAAGGGGGCCAGCAGCGGCCACATCCAGACCCTGCGCGGGCTGCGCTACGACTGCGACGCCGACGTGCTGCTGCTCACGGTGGAACAGCGCGGCGACGTGGCCTGCCACACCGGCGCCCGCAGCTGTTTCTTCGAAGAGGGCCCAGGACCCAGCAGCGGCGGACCCAGGGCGTTGCCGCCGCCGGCCGATGCCTGTACCGAACTGATGCGGGTGATCGAGGGGCGGCGCAGCCGGCCGGAACCGGGCAGCTACACCAACAGGCTGCTGGAAGGCGGCGACAACCGCATCCTCAAGAAGATCGGCGAGGAGAGTGCGGAGTTCGTGATGGCCTGCAAGGACGGCGATCCCGAGGCGATCGCCGGCGAAGCGGCCGATCTGGTGTTTCACCTCCAGGTGGCCCTGGCCCACCACGGGGTGAGCTGGCGGGATGTGCAGCGGGTGCTGGCCGGTCGGCGCGGTGCGCCGCGGCGCAACTGAACGGCAACGGAATCAGGCCAGGGGTGCGGCCGCTGTCTAGGTTTGGTTGATGCTGGAAACGGTTCTCGAAGTCAGCGGGCTGTCGGTGGCCCGGCCGGGGGGAGGCGCCCGTGGCAGCAGGGGCGATCTGCCCGTGCCCGCTGATCTGGCGGTTGAAAACGTGAGCTTTTCACTCGCCGCTGAATCCGACACCGCCCTGGTGGGACCCAACGGCGCCGGCAAGAGCACCCTGGTGCAGGCCCTGCTGGGGATCCTGCCCCGGAAGGCCGGAGAGGTGAAGGTGCTGGGAGCGCCGCTCAGTCCGAGTGGGCGGTTGCCGGCAGCCGTGCGGGCCCAGGTGGCCTATCTGCCCCAGCAGCTGAATGTGCGAGGCCGCTTCCCGCTCAGCGTGGCCGAATTCGTGGCCCTGGGCTGGGAGCCCAGCGGCCTGCGCTGGCCCTGGAGCGACCGCACCGCCCGGGCTGCCGCGGTGCGGTCGGCCCTGGAGCGCAGCGGCTGCAGCTCCCTGGCCCAGCGGTTGATCAGTGAACTCTCCACCGGTCAGTGGAAACGGGTGCAGCTGGCGTTCTGTGTGGTGCGGCCGCGGCGGTTGCTGGTGCTCGATGAAGCCCAGGCCGGTCTCGATCCCCAGGCAGCCGAGCAGTTCCAGAGCCTGCTGTTCAACCTGCGCCGCCACGAGGGCTGGGCGGTGCTGCAGATCTCCCACGACCTCGACATGGTGCGCCGCACCTGCGACCGGGTGATCTGTCTCAACCGCAGCCTGCGCTGTGTCGGCAGCCCCGACCACGCCCTCAGCCCCGCCCAGATCGAGCGGCTCTACGGCCCCGCCTTCGTGCCTTATCACCATCATCACCACAGTGCCGGTGGTCGTTCCCTCCGCCCCTGAGTGGCTCACCCTGCTGGGGTTCCCGTTCATGCAGCGGGCGCTTCTGGCCGGGCTGTTCAGCGGCGGGCTCGGCGGTCTGCTCGGCAGTGTGGCCGTGTTGCGGCAGCTTTCGTTCTTCAGCGATGCTCTCGGTCATTCGGCGCTGCTGGGCATCAGCCTCGGGCTGCTGCTGGGGGTGGAGCCCATCGCGGTGCTGATCCCCTTCGCCGTGTTGTTCGCCCTGCTGGTGGGTGAGTTGGTGGAACGGAGCCGGCTGCCCGGTGATGCGCTGCTGAACGTGATCTATTCCTCCTCGCTGGCGATCGCGGTGGTGCTGCTGCGGCTGCTGAACGCACGGGCCGGCAGCCTCGAGCAGCTGCTGTTCGGCGACATCCTCGGCGTCACCTGGGGCGATGTGGTGGTGCAGGGCGGGTTGCTGCTGGCGGTGCTCGCCTATCTGCTGCTGAATCGCCGCAGCCAGATCCTGCTGAGCCTGGATGCGGGCCTGGCCGTGAGTCAGGGGGTGGCGGTGGCCTGGCAGCGGCTGGGGTTTGTGGTGGTGCTGGCGGTGGTGGTGGCCCTCTCGATCAAGGCGGTGGGCGTGCTGCTGATCAGTGCCTTTGTGGTGATCCCAGCCTGCACGGCCCGGCTGCTGGCCAGAGGATTCGGCTCCTACATGGCCCTGGCAAGCGGCCTGGGTGCCGGCTGTGGTGTGCTCGGACTGGTGGCGTCCGGCTTGCTCAACCTCCCCTCCGGTCCCTGCGTAGTGATCATTCAGCTGTTGGCGTTCCTCGCGGCCCTGCTGGTTCCGGCAGCCCGCCGCTGGGCGCCGCAGGGCTGAGCAGCAGCCCCGGCTGCCGCTGCAGCCAGATCAGGGTGGCCCGATCCCGGGGCGAGAGCTGGCGGATCGGCCGGGGGCCGGGAACGGCCGCCATCGCATCGTTGGGTTGGTCGCTGTGGCCCCAGAGCCCGAAGGCATGGCCGAGTTCATGCAGGGCGGTGGCTTCCATCGCCTCGACGCGCTGGGCCGGACTGATGCTGACGCTCACCAGCGGCTCAAGCTGCGGCGGGCCCAGCGGCGATCCGGCGGCGGGATGGCGCCGCACCAGCTGCAGCTCCAGCTCGGCCCGACCATGGCTGGCCCGGCCGTTCCTCAGGGGTGGGCGGCGCCGATACAGCCGCACCTGGGCCCGATCGGGCGACGACACCCGGGTGATGGGTAAGACCGCCTGCCAGGTGGCCAGAGCCCCCTCCACCGCGCTGAGCCAGGCCTGATCCCAGCGGGCAGCCGCGCCATCGCCCCCCACCGGTTCCACCCACACGCACCAGTGATCGAGCCGAGGCCAGCCGAACACCGTGGGGTAGATCCGGTGGCGGTAGTCGTCTCCACGGGGATCAGGGGCTGGCGGATCCGGAGCCGGGCGGTTGGGCGGGGGTGGAACGGCTCGGGTCTCGAGGCTGGCCGGGCAGCTGGATGGCCCGGTGGCCAGGGCCAGCAGCGCTGCCGCAACGACCAGACTCATGCGGCCGG
>JAYKGZ010000030.1:0-15204 GCA_035284925.1 Cyanobacteriota bacterium
ACCCCGGGGCCTTGCCGCCGATGTCCACGTACACCCCATCGCTTTCCAGGCCGATCACCGTGCCTTTCACCACCTCGCCGGTGGTGCCCACGAAGTCCTGTTCGTCGAGGGCGGCCAGAAAGGCCTCCTCGTCGAAGTCGAATTCATCGAGAACCCTCTGAGCCGCTGGGCTTCTGCTGGCCGACGGGGAGGGGCGTGGCTCACCCGGCCGGGACCTCTGGGTCTGCGGCCCCAGCAGGTCGGCCATGGTGAGGCCTTCCAGCGCCTCCAGGTCGATCAGATCATTCTCCTGCTTTGGCAGAGGCTTGGGCTGCGGGGCCTGAGCCGGAGCCGCGGCAGGGGGTGCTGCTTGGACGGCCGCTTGGCCCGGGGCGGAGCCCTGGGGCTCGTCCTTCTTGATCAACAGAACCTGCGGTGGTTTGCGCGGTGGAGCTGTCGGCCGGCTTCTCAGGCCCGAGGGCGGGGCGGGTCGGGGGGCGTTGAGAGGGCCGCCGGAGCTGGCCGAGGCGGGTGGCTGCTGGTTTCCGGAAGCGGCCATCGACGCGGAGGACGGGGGATCCCACACTGTAAGGAGGTGAACCCACGTCCACCTGAACAGCTCGCCTGGACAACCCACCTGGACAACCTATGGAACGCCGCCTCGAACGTCTTTCAGCGGCTGCCTCGGCAGCGCTGGCCAGACAGTCCGGGAGCACGGTGATCTGGCCGTTCGGCGCCGTGGAGCAGCACGGTCCCCACCTGCCGCTGGGCACCGATGGGATCTTCGCGGATCGGGTGCTCGACGCTGTGCTGGAGCAGCTGCCTGAGCAGACTCCGGTCGTACGCATGCCCCTTCAGGCGCTGGGATTCTCTCCGGAGCACCGCGGCTTCGCCGGAACACTCTCGATCCCGGCCGGTTTGATCCTCGAGCTGGTGCAGGAGGTGGGCCGCGGCCTCAGCGAGACGGGGTTCCAGCGGTTGGTGCTCTTCAACGGCCATGGAGGTCAGATCGGCCTGCTTCAGGTCGCCGCTCGCCAGTTGCGGGATGCGGTTCCCGGCCTGGCGGTGTTGCCCTGCTTTCTCTGGAGCGGGCCGGAGCAGGTGTGGACCCTGATCGCTGAGCCGGAGCGCAGCCACGGGCTCCACGCCGGCCTGGCCGAAACCAGCCTCATGCTCCACCTTGCGCCGGATCTGGTGGGGCCTGAACGTCCGGTTGACGGCCTGCCGGGAACGGCCATTCCCGAGGGCTGGAGCCTTGAAGGCGAGGTGCCCTGCGCCTGGCTCACCTCCGATGTGAGTGCCAGCGGCGTCATCGGCGATGCCCGCGCGGCCGACGCCCGGCTCGGGGGCGAGCTGTTCGAGGGCCTGGTCAATGGCTGGAGGCGGCGGTTTGCCGCTCTCCTGGCCAGTGACTGGCCCAAGCCCCAAAGCCATTGAGGGTGGTTACAGTCGTGCGGATCTGATTCACATTGGGGACGACGTGGTGACCCTTGCCACCCCTGCCGAGGCCGCGGCACCAAAACTGCCGGATTTTGCCAGTGAGGCCTACAAGGACGCTTACAGCCGGATCAACGCCATCGTGATCGAAGGGGAGCAGGAAGCCCACGACAATTACGTGTCCATCGGCTCACTCATCCCGGACCAGGCCGAGGAGCTTGTTCGCCTGGCCAGGATGGAGCTCAAGCACAAGAAGGGGTTCACGGCCTGTGCCAGCAACCTCGGGGTCACGGCTGACATGGTCTTCGCCCGGGAGTTCTTTTCCCCCCTCCACGGCAACTTTCAGAAGGCTCTGGCGGAGGGCAAGGTGGCTACCTGCCTTCTGATCCAGGCCATCTTGATCGAGGCCTTCGCGATTTCCGCCTACCACATCTACATCCCCGTCGCCGATCCCTTCGCCCGCAAAATCACCGAGGGTGTGGTGAAAGACGAATACACCCACCTCAACTACGGACAGGAATGGCTCAAGGCCAATCTCGACTCCGTTCGAGAGGAGTTCGAGCAGGCCAATCGCGACAACCTCCCCCTGGTGCGGAGGATGCTGGAGCAGGTGGCTTCTGACGCAGCCACCCTGGGTATGGATCAGGAGGATCTGATGGCCGACTTTCTGAGTTCTTATCAGGAAGCTCTGCTTGAGATCGGGTTCAGCGGCCGTGAGATCGCCAGGCTGGCAGCCGCGGCTCTGATCGGCTGAGCCGTCACGATGGGCTGGTGCATGTAGCGTGCGCGACATTCTCCCAATCAGCGCATGTTCGGCCTGATCGGTCATTCCACCAGCTTTGAAGCTGCCCGCCAGCTGGCCGAACGGCTCGGCTACCCCGAATACGCTGCCGGCGATCTCGACATGTGGTGCAGTGCCCCGCCTCAGCTGGTGGAGCGCTTCGAGGTTGAGAGCGCTACCGGCCGGCGGATTGAGGGTGCCTACATCGATTCCGTGTTCGTGCCCGAGATGCTGCGTCGGTTCAAAACCGCCAAGCGCAAGGTGCTCAATGCCATGGAGCTGGCCCAGAAGAGCGGCATCGACATCACGGCTCTGGGGGGATTCACGTCGATCATCTTTGAAGACATGAACCTGCTGCGCGAGCAGCAGGTTCGCGCCACCACCCTCGAGTGGCAGCGCTTCACCACCGGCAACACCCACACCGCCTGGGTGATCTGCCGTCAGGTGGAAACCACGGCTCCGCAGCTGGGCATCGATCTGAGCAGGGCGCGCGTGGCCGTGGTGGGAGCCACCGGCGATATCGGCAGTGCCGTGTGCCACTGGCTGAGTCGGCGCACCGGTGTGGCGGAACTGCTGCTGGTGGCCCGCAAACCCCAGCCGCTGCTCGACCTGCAGAACGAGCTGGGTGGCGGCCGCATCCTCAGCCTTGAGGAGGCGCTGCCCGAAGCAGATGTGGTGGTGTGGGTGGCGAGCCTGCCGGAGAGCCTCAGCATCGACGTGGCGGCCCTTCGTAAGCCCTGCCTGATGATTGACGGGGGCTATCCGAAGAACCTCGACAGCAAGGCCGCTTCAGACGGCGTGCATGTGCTCAAGGGTGGCATCGTCGAATTCCATCGCGACATCGACTGGCAGGTGGTGGCGTTGGCGGCCGAAATGGAGCGTCCCCAGCGCCAGATGTTCGCCTGTTTCGCCGAGGCCATGCTGCTTGACTTCGAGCAGATGCACACCAACTTCAGCTGGGGGCGGAACAACATCACCCTTGACGCCATGGACCTGATCGGAGCAGCCTCACGTCGCCACGGATTCAAGCCCATCAGTCTCAAGATCGCCGGACCCCGCCTCACGACGCTCACGGCCTGAGCCGCGGAGGGCTCCTCCAGCTCTCCTCCCCCTGTCCTGTTTCGTTTCCCCATCCCCAACCACCCCATGGCCCGCCGCGCCCTGCTGGAGTTTGAGAAGCCCCTGGTGGAGCTTGAGGATCAGATCGAGCAGATCCGCCAGCTGGCGCGAGATTCCGAGGTGGATGTCAGCCAGCAGTTGCTGCAGCTGGAAACCCTGGCGACGCGACGCCGCAAGGAGATCTTCAACGCCCTCACCCCGGCTCAGAAGATCCAGGTGGCCCGTCATCCGCAGCGTCCAAGCACCCTCGACTACCTGCAGCTGATCACCGATGAGTTTCTAGAACTGCATGGGGATCGCCGGGGCTCGGACGATCAGGCCCTGATCGGTGGCATCGCCCGGATCGGCGAACAGGGGGTGGTGGTGCTCGGCCATCAGAAGGGCCGGGATACCAAGGAGAACGTGGCCCGCAATTTCGGCATGGCCTCCCCCGGTGGCTACCGCAAGGCCATGCGGCTCATGGACCACGCCGACCGTTTTCGGTTACCGATCCTGAGCTTCATCGATACCCCCGGCGCCTATGCCGGGGTGCTGGCGGAGGAGCAGGGTCAGGGAGAAGCGATTGCTGTGAACCTGCGCGAGATGTTCCGACTCCGGGTGCCGATCGTGGCCACCGTGATCGGGGAGGGTGGATCCGGGGGAGCTCTCGGAATCGGAGTGGCCGACAGACTCCTGATGTTCGAGCACAGCGTTTACACGGTGGCGAGTCCCGAGGCCTGTGCCTCCATCCTCTGGCGGGATGCGACGAAGGCTCCCGTCGCGGCAGAGGCCCTCAAGATCACAGGCCCCGATCTTCTCAAGCTCGGCCTCGTGGATCAGGTTCTTGAGGAACCGTCCGGCGGCAACCATTGGGCACCACTGCAGGCGGCGGACACCCTCAAGGCCGCCCTACTGGCGGCCCTTGCGGAACTTGGCCGGTTGGATGGGCAGCAGCTGCTCGACCAGCGCTACAGCAAGTTCCGACGGATGGGTCGTTTCCTGGAGAGTGGCGCCGCAGATCCTTCCCTGAGCTCTTAAGGTTTTCGTCGGGTTCGTCGAGCCTTCTGGATCCGTTTCCCGCGCCCAGTTCCCATTGCTCCCTGCTGCGAGTGGTTTCGGTTCTCATCACAGGCGCCTCGCGGGGGATCGGTGCCGCTGCAGCCCGGGCCTTCGCCAGGGCCGGCTACAGCCTGATGCTTCTGGCTCGGTCCTCCACGTCATTCGAGGAGCTGGTCGTCGAGCTGCGGTCTTCGGCCGCATCCGTTGTCACCGCTGAGGTAGACCTGAGCGATCCGGTCGCGGTTGCCCCGGCGATCACCTCCCTGCTCAGTCGGGGTGGAACCCCCGATGTGGTGGTCAACAATGCCGGGGCTGCCTACACCGGTTCGCTCGCCTCCATGCCCCTCGAGCACTGGCAGTGGCTGCTCCAGCTCAACCTCACGTCGGTCTTCCAGGTCACGCAGGCCGTGCTGCCCAGCCTGCGTGAGCGGGGTCGGGGATTGATCGTGAACGTGAGCAGCCATGCAGCCCGTCAGGCCTTCGCCGAGTGGGGCGCGTACTGCGTGAGCAAGGCGGCACTCCAATCCTTCAGTCGTTGCCTCGCCGAAGAGGAGCGTCCCCATGGAATCCGGGTGTCCACGCTTACCCTCGGTGCGGTGGATACGCCTCTCTGGGATAGCCAGACAGTCGACAGCAGCTTTGATCGCCGTGCCATGCTGTCGGCCGATCAAGCGGCCGCTGCCTTGCTCTACCTGGCTGGCCAGCCAGACCACCAGGTGGTCGAAGACCTCACCCTCATGCCGGCTGCCGGCGCGCTCTGAGTCCCCTATGACATCCACCCTCCCCTCCAGCATCGCCTCCCTGGGCGGTACCGCCGAGACAGCCCTCCCGCCCGTGAGCCTGCGCCTACGCCAGCGGCTTCAGGCTGCTGGCGCCTCCTTTTTCGCCAACGACAACATTGCCGACTATCTGATTGAGGGGGAGCTGGACCAGCTGGAGATCGAGGTTGCGGGCAAGGTCCGGGAGCTGTTGCGCAGCCTGGTGATCGATATCGACAACGACCACAACACCGAGGAAACGGCAGAGCGTGTTGCGCGGATGTACATCCATGAGGTGTTCAAGGGTCGTTATCACGAACAGCCCAAGATCGCCAGTTTTCCGAACGTCAAAAAATTAGATGAGATCTACACGGTTGGCCCGATCACGGTTCGCTCTGCCTGTTCGCACCATCTGGTCCCGATCCTTGGCAACTGCTGGATCGGGATCAAGCCAGGGTCGAGGGTGATCGGTCTTTCGAAGTTCTCCCGAGTTGCCGACTGGGTGTTCTCTCGCCCCCACATCCAGGAAGAGGCTGTGATGATTCTCGCCGACGAGATTGAGCGTCTCTGCGAGCCGCAGGGCCTGGCGATTCTCGTGAAAGCCCAGCACTACTGCATGAAGTGGCGTGGCGTGAAGGAACCCCAGACCAGCATGGTCAATTCCGTGGTCCGTGGCGATTTCCGACGTGACCCCAGCCTCAAGGCTGAATTCTTCGAGCTGGTGAAGCAGCAGGAGGCCCTGCTCACCACGTGATCGGACCCACCGGGGCTGATGGCTGCCGTTGGCTCCCCCCTCCGCTGGTGGGGATGGCCACCACCACCATCACCCTGGCCTGCACATCCACCGGCTGGAGTCGGTAGCTCGGTCCTTGGGCTTCGCGGATCAGAACCCAGCGGCTGTTGCCGGGCGAGAGCCGATACCAGTGGAACGCTGTAGGGGGCAGGCCCGCCAGTGTATCGGCCGTTGCTGTGGCCGTGAGCAGCTGCCCTTGGGCAGCTTGCCCGGCCAGCACCAGCTGCTGCAGACCATTGATCTGCTGTTGCACAGCGCCTTCCAGCTGCTGATCCACCGCAATCTCCTGCCGCATGGCCCTGATCTGGGACTGAGGGTCGGCACTCACGCCCGGAACACATTGGAGCTGGCCCTCATCGGTGAGCTGGCAGCCCACCAAATCCTGGCTGCGGGCCTGTTGCAGAGGGTGAAGCAGGCTGAAAACGACGGCGACCAGGCCGGTGGTGCCGAGGCCGATGGAGCGACGAAGCGAGGGCATGGGGAGACTCGAGCCACCAGTGTGTTCTCCCCGACTCTTGCTTAGTGGGGGCCTCCCGGCCAAGTGCGCACCGCGTCCACCAGCGCTTCCACCGCCGCCAGATCCTTCAGCGCCGGCGCGAGTTCCACGCCGCTGGAGGCGTCGAGGCCGCTGGGCTGAATCACGCTGAACACACCAGCGACACGATCGGCACGGATGCCACCGGCCAGCCACCACGGCAACGACGGTTTGAAGCCAACCAGCCATTCCAGGGGAATGCGATGGCCCGTTCCCCCCAGCTGATCGGGCACCCAGGCATCGAGCAGGAGGGCATCGACCACCGGGCCGTAGGCGTCGGCCCTGGTCAGATCCTCGGGTCGTCGAATCCGCAGTGCCTTCCAGAGCTCCAGCCGGGGCCGTCGCTTGCGGATCTGGTGGCAGCGCTCCGGAGACTCGTCCCCGTGGAGCTGCAGGGCCGTGGGGCTGCCAGCGCCCAGGTTCAGATCTGGGAGGTCGTTATCGCTGGGGTTCGCCAGCACCAGCACCCGCCGGCAGGCCGGGGCCACCGCGGCGATGGATCGGAACAGGGCCGGCTGATCCTCCAGCGGAACCCACCGGGGAGAGGATTCCACGCCGATCACTCCGATCGCGTCAACTCCAAGCCTGGCGATGGCCTCAGCCTGCCTGGTCTCACGCAGGCCACAGATCTTGAGAAGCGGCGCCATGGACGGTCCGGATCCGTCGACACTCGGCCGACTGACACGAGATTCACACCTTTCTAGGATCAGGGTCTGAAGGGGAGATCTGTGGGCGAGGGCTGGCAACTGCTGAAGCTCGGTGGAATCCCCCTGAGGATCCATCCCAGCTGGTTCGTGATCCTGCTGCTGGCGACGGCCGCGTTCCAGCAGCAATACGCCGAGCAGCTGCGGGAGCCGCTCGGCGCCCCTGCGTTGTGGGGGCTGGGGCTGGCTACCGCCATCCTGTTGTTCATCTCCGTATTGCTCCATGAGCTCGGCCATTCGATGGTGGCTGTCGCCCAGGGGGTGAAGGTCCGCAGCATCACCCTCTTTCTGCTCGGTGGTGTGGCCACCGTGGAACGGGAATGCAGCACCCCCTTCGGCGCTCTTCTGGTGGCTGCCGCCGGCCCGGCGGTGAGCCTGGCCCTCGGTGCCCTGCTCATGCTTTCCGCCCATCCCGCGACCCACCTGTGGCCGTGGCTTGGGGCCATGGCGAGTGAGCTCGCCACGCTCAATCTGGTGCTTGGCCTGTTCAATCTTCTGCCCGGGCTGCCCCTTGATGGCGGCCTGATCGTGAAGGCGTTGGTCTGGCAGGCCAGCGGCAGCCAGCGTCGCGGCATTGAAGTGGCCAATGCCTGCGGACGTTTTCTGGCCTATCTGGCTGTCGGGCTCGGAGCTGTTCTGGTGTTCAACGGCCGTGGGGTCTCCGGGATCTGGTTGATGCTTCTCGGCTGGTTCGGCCTTGGCGCGGCCCGCAATCAGAACCAGATGCTGGCCTTGCAGCAGAGCCTCAATGACCTCAGGGTCCGTGATGCGGCAGGTCGTCGCTTCCGCGTGCTGGAGGCCTCCGGCACCCTCCGCGACATCAGCCGGCTGCGGCTGGCTGATGCCGATTCCGCTGGCCAGGGTGATTGGCTCCTCGTGACGGACAGCGGACGTTGGCGAGGGGTCATCGATGATCAACCCCTCCAGCAGCTGCCGGTGCAACGCTGGGATGCCGACAGCATCGGCGATCACCTCCGGCCCCTTTCCAGCCTGCCGTCGATCAACGAAGCCGCTCCCCTCTGGCAGGCTGTTCAGCAGCTTGAAGACACGGGGAACGAAAGGTTGCTCGTCCTGAGTCCTGCAGGTCTGCCCAGCGGCACGATCGATCGCCCCGACCTGGGAGAAGCGGTGCTCAAGAAGCTCGGATTGCGGTTGCCAGGCTCTCTTCTGGAAACGGCCCGCCGCCACAACACCTACCCGCTTGGCCTGGCTCTGGCCCCTGTGGTCAGGTCCATGGTGGCGTCAGGAGAAGCCCGCTCTTCCTGAAGTTGAGCGGCATGCTTCCAGATCAACGCCAGCTGATCTGAGCGGAGGGCATGGGTCACCAGTCCGTTGGCCGCCGTGGGGAGCCAGGACCTGGCACTGTTCACCAGGATGTTCTCCAGCTCCTGTCCATTCACCGGCAGCTCCGCGAGTGGCGGTGGTGGAGCCCCGAACAGGGCCTTCCAAAGATCGGCAGGGGGGGCGATCTGGATGCTGCCGTGCTGGAGCAGGCAGCCCTGCCTCCAGAGCTGGGCGCTGCCGATGCGCTTCACGCCGTTCGCGTGCACCAGATCCGCCGAGGTGCTGAGGGCAAAGCAGCTGGAGCGCTGGGTGCTGTTCGCCTGCTCACCAAACTCCAGGGGTTGGCCGAAGGCGGCAAAGGCATGTTGGAGCCATCCACAGGCCTGGCGATACAGCGCCTGTCGGCTGCCGACCGCATCAGGCCAGACCAGGGCATAGCAGAGATCACCGCTGTGTAGAACGGCCCGTCCTCCCGTGGGGCGCCGCACCAGGTCAATCACGCCACGGGCGGCCAGGTCCAGCCATTGGGGCTCAAGCCGGTGTTGGTGATGCCCGAGCGAGAGCGTCGGCCGGCTCCAGCGGTAGAGCCTGAGCAGCGCCTCACGCCTGTTGAGCATCCAGGCATCGATCGCCATCTGCCAGGTGCCGCTGAGAGTGCAGCTCGGCAGCAGCTTCAAGGCATCCCTCGCTCGGTGGGCCTCCCGGTCTGGGCTGAACGATGCTGACCCTGTCGTCACGTGCCGCACCGAATCGGATTGGGAACCCTCATCCTGCTGCTGCCTCTCGGCCTGGTGGCCGGTCTGCTTTCGGGTCTGCTGGGAATCGGTGGGGGCCTGGTGTTCGCCCCCCTTCTGCTGGCGATGGGTCTCAGTCCCCACGCCGCCCTGGCCACCAGCACGGTGGCGATCGTGCCCACCACCCTGGGAGGCACCTGGGCCCATCTGAGAACCAGAACCCTTCCACTGAAGGGTGGGGTGTCCATCAGTGCCGGTGCCGCTGTTGCCGGTGGTCTGTTCAGTCATCTGGGTGTGCTGCTGTCTGGCTGGCACCTGCTGGCCCTGCAGGCGTTGATGTATGCCCTGATCGCGCTGACGTTCGCCCCGCCGGCACCGAGGCCGGAGGCGGCGTCGGCCGATCCTGGGAGCGGCGATCTCGTCGGACTTGCCGTGGTTGGCCTGTTGGCGGGACTGGCGAGCGGGATGCTCGGCATCGGCGGCGGGATTCTGATGGTGCCGCTGATGGTTCGCCTGCTCGCGGTTCCGGTGCACCAGGCCGTTCGCTACAGCACCCTGGCCGTGTTGGTGGCTTCCTTCTCGGCGGCCTGGGCCTTCCTTCAGGATGGGCGCGCCCTGCTCCCCTTCAGCCTGCTGCTGGGCTCGGCAGCAGCGCTGGGCGCCCAGTGGTCGGCGAAGCGGCTGAACCGGGTGCCGGAACGGCAGCTGGTTGTGGTGATGCGGATGTTCACCGCCTTCCTGGCCCTCGAGAACGGGCGGCGGGCATGGCTGCTGCTGGCCGCCGGCTGACTCGCCTGGCCTTGGAAGCTCAGGAGCGCGGTAGTGGATCCCAGAACGAGGGATCGAGCTCATAGCCCAGAACGGCTGCCATCTGCCCCAGCCCCTGTCGAATGTTGAGTCGGTGGCTTCGGGCCCAGCCGTCCAGCAGGAACAGCCGGTGGGTCATCCACAGCTCAAGGCTTTCGGGTGCGAAGCGAATCCCCTCGTTGCGGCTGAAGGCATGGGGGAGCAGCATCGCCACATGTCTGGTGAGCTCTCCGCCGGAGCGCTCCAGCATCAGAGGCAGCCAGGGGCAGGAGGCATCGGCATACAGGCTCCAGAGGCGGACCTCGGCGATTTCCGAAAGCTCGCGCGGATCGTCGGCCGGGCGGGGCCAGCTCAACCGCATCGAGATGGTGCCACTGCATCGCAGCAGTTCAGCCGGTGTCAGTCGGCACAGGGAAGCCAGCGGCGTGAGGTCGAGCCCACGGATCTGTTCTGCACTGACGGCCACAGGTTCCGCTGGGGATGGAGGGGAAGAGGGAGCCATCAAGAGCTGTGACAGCGAAGCCGGGAGTGCTGGACCGTAGCCACAGCCCATCGAACAATGGTGGCGTTCCGTCAATGAATTGAGTCGCCATGGTTAGCGCCCTCAGCCAAGCCGAAGTGCTGATTGCCCTGGTGGTGGCCGCCCATGCCGGCGTGCTGGCGGTGAGGCTCTGCTTCAGCCTTTACAAGGCCTGAACGGCCCGGAGGGTCGGCAGCGATCGTTGGCCCCGCTTGGCAGGGGCGGCCAGGCGCGGTACAACTCCGTCACGTTCAGCCGCGCTTGCCGCCCCAACCCTATGCGCGCAGCCCGAGCCGCCACACGGCCAGCTGTTCCGTCCAGGCCGGTCGCTTTGGCCGGGCCCTCGCCGCTGTCGCGTCAGGCCATCAACCCCGAACTCACCGGCATCTCCGCTCTTGCACCGGTTGCCGCCCTCTCCCAGGAGCGCCGAGAGCTGATCTGCAGTGGGATCGGACTCGCGGTGAAAGTCAGCCTGGCCCTGCTTGCCGGTGTCAGCCTGGTTCGACTGGCTGCGGCCTATCAGGAAAGGATGGAGCGCCACGGAGAACTGGCAGCCGTGCTCGAGCTGGAGCAGGCCAAGCTCCAGCGTTCCCGAGATCGCTTCGATCGCCTCTTCAGCACGGACGGCGAGCAGAGCCTGGTGCGGGAGCAGAACCAGTGGATCGCCCCCAACCGTCTTCGCGTCGTCTGGCAGAGCGAGCCGTTTCCAACTGTTGCCCCTCGCCCCTGAGGCCGCGCCGTCGAGGCAAGGCTCCTTAAGTTGAAGGGTCTGCTCAGCCAATCCATGACCGCTGCCGATGCCAGGACCCCGGGGACGGTCCTGATCACCGGAACCACCTCGGGGGTGGGCCTGAATGCTGTCAAGTCGTTGGTTTCCCGGGGCTGGACGGTGGTGACGGCCAACCGTGATCCCGTGAGGGCTGACGCTGCGGCGACGGCCCTTGGGATTCCATCACAACAGCTGCATCACATCCGGATTGATCTCGGCGATCTCGACAGCGTGCGGGCTGGAGTGGAAACCCTGGTGGCCTCAATCGGGAACAGCCTCGATGCCGTTGTGGTGAATGCGGCTGTCTACAAGCCGCGCCTGAAGCACCCCGAGCGTTCACCGCAGGGCTATGAGCTTTCGATGGCCACCAATCACCTTGGCCACTTCCTGCTGATCCAGTTGCTGCTCCCCGATCTCCAGCGATCCAGCCACCCGTCGCGACGGGTGGTGATTCTGGGAACAGTGACGGCCAACTCCAAGGAGCTTGGTGGTCGGATCCCGATCCCTGCCCCCGCCGATCTGGGCGATCTCTCCGGATTCCTCGCCGGGTTCAGGGCTCCGGTCGCCATGGCCGACGGCAAGGCCTTCAAGCCCGGTAAGGCCTACAAGGACAGCAAGCTCTGCAACATGATCACGGCCCAGGAGCTGCACCGCCGACTTCACGCCAGCACGGGTCTTGTGTTCTGCTCCCTCTATCCCGGCTGTGTGGCCGATACCCCTCTGTTCCGGAACACCCCCCCTCTGTTCCAGACAATCTTTCCCTGGTTTCAGAAAAACATCACCGGTGGCTATGTGAGTCAGAGCCTGGCCGGCGAGCGTGTTGCCCAGGTGGTCGCCGACCCCGAATTTTCAGTGTCAGGGGTTCATTGGAGCTGGGGTAACCGTCAGCGTGGCGATCGCAAGCAGTTCCGTCAGGAGCTCTCCGAAAAAGCAAGCAACCCTGAAACAGCCACCAGGATGTGGGACTGTTCGATGAAGCTGGTGGGCCTCAGTTCCTAAAAACGGCGGACAAATCCATTGGAGCTGAGTGGATCCACCACCCGGCTGGCGCTGCCCTCCTCGTCTGTTGCACGACTCAGCTTCCAGACGTTGCGCCCCAGACGCCTGGCCCTCAGCCCGCCCCGTTCCACATCCGGGGCCCCCGGGCGTGCTCCCAGCAGCAGCGTGACTTCCGCCGTGCTGAGGGGAGCTCCCGTGTTGAGAGCCAGCAGCACCAGTTCCAGCCGCTGACGCAGGCCGGCACCATCCGCCTGGCCCCCATCTTCAGCCTCGCTCCAGATCCAGGGCATGGCGCCGCTGCCGGTCAGCTTCTGCATCAGTCCAAGGCCGATGCAAGCCAGCGCCTGTTCCGGCTTGATGCCCTGGGCGACAGCCTGAGCCATCCATTCGTCGGCCACCGGCTCCGTGGAGGTGGTCTCCACCTCCGTTGCTGGTGTGGTGCTGGAAGTGGATCGCGAACTGCTGCGCCTGGCCGCCATAAGCCTCTCCTCTGCATCGCTGACGGACGGTAACGGCTGGAGCCTTGGGCGCAAGGGCTGCAGCGATCCGGGCGGTACAGTCGCCCCAATTTCCAGGCGTCCGAGCCGGGAGAGCCTCCCTACAGAATGCCCGCTCGCCCGCTGCCACCAGACGATCGGGCCTTCCGGCAACGGCGCAACGCATTGCTTTCTTCCGGTCGGTTCTCTGCCGCTGCCCGCAGCGGCAGCCCCACCATCACCGGCACGCTCGTGGATCCCGAGAGGGATGGAGCGAGCTGTGTCATCACGACGGACAGCGAGGGCGCTCGGCTCTCCACCCAGTCGAGCCATGTGCAGTCGATTGAACTGCGCACCTATGTGTTCCTCGACTCCCTGCAACCCCAGCTGGCGGCCTACATGGGGACGGTGAGCCAGGGCTTTCTCCCCATTCCGGGAGATGCCTGCCTCTGGCTGGAGGTTTCACCGGGGATGGCGGTGCACAGGGTCACCGACATTGCTCTGAAGGCGAGCACGGTGCGGCTTGGCCAGATGGTGGTGGAGCGGGCCTTCGGTTCGCTGGCGATTTATCACCGCGACCAGAGCAGCGTTCTGCACTCCGGCGATGTGGTGCTTGAGGCCATCGGCAACCGGGTGGAGCAGCGCAGCCGCTGTGAGGTCAGCTGGACCGAGATCATCCGAGCCATCACTCCCGACCACGCGGTGCTGATCAACCGGCAGAACCGGCGCGGTTCGATGATTCAGGCGGGAATGAGCATGTTCATCCTCGAAACTGAACCGGCCGGCTATGTGCTGATCGCTGCCAACGAGGCTGAGAAGGCTTCCAGCATCACGGTGGTGGATGTGAAAGCTGTGGGCGCTTTCGGTCGCCTCACTCTCGCCGGGCGGGAGGGTGATGTGGAAGAGGCCGCCGCCGCCGCCATGCGCGCCATCCAACACATCAATGCCAACGCCTCCGGCTGAGTGAGGTGGCCCGGGTCGCCCCGATCAGAGGATTCCCAGCAGGCGTTTCAATCCTGGAGCCAGTTGACGGGCGGCTTTGCCACGGCTGCCGAGCTTGCTCTTGAGGTGTGAGCCCATCCGGGCGTAGCTGCAGCCGGCCTCACGCACATAAAAGATGCTGTCGTAGCCAGGGCCATGGCCGTCCGGCTTCCGCAGGATCAGGCCGCGACACTCGCCCTCGGCCTCAAGCACCGTGGTGCCGCCTGGATCGGCCAGGGCCATCGCACTGCGGAAGCTCGCCCCCCTGTAGAGGCTGTCGCCCATGGCGTGAAGCAGTCGATGGATCCGCTCATGGTCGGTGGGGGCGTAGCGGGCCGAATACAGCCCTGGGCCCCCGTCCAGGGCGTCAACTTCCAGGCCGGAATCGTCGGCCAGGGCCCACTGGCCGGTGTAGGAGGCCACGGCTTCGGCCTTGAGCCGGGCATTCTCCAGATAGCTGCTCCCCGTTTCCTCGATTTCCAGGTGGGACGGTTTCTGGCGAACCTCCAGTCCCCTGATGTCGAGCATCGCGTGAAGTTCTTCCACTTTGTGGGGGTTGCCGCTGGCAATCACCAGGGTGGGAGTGAGGGAACCGCTGGGCAAAGGACCGCTGGCGAAAGGGGCGGACAACGCTTCAAAGCCATTTTGCAGCAACTCGATCGGGTGAACCGAAAGATCAAACCCATCGATGCCCGGGGCCGGCCAGAAGGCGGTGAGGGAGGTATTGGTGTAAAGGGGGAGGAGTCGGCATGGGTTGAACATTCCACCCCCGTCGCAGGCCCGGGGAGCCGACTCCGACTTAATAATAAGCAGATTTGCCTAAACATTTGGCAAATCGGGTTGTGTCAGGCAGGGCTGACCCTGCCTGGGGCCCGCGACGCCCCACACTTTTTCTAACGTTTTGTGATCGACCCATGAGGCTGGCTTATTGGTGCTGCTGGAAACCGTGATGGCCGCTGCTCCTCTGGCGGGTTGACGGGAGGTTCTGTTGGGGAGCAGTGTTGCCGACGAACATTCCACCCCCCTCCACAAGGAGCAGGTAATGGCTACTGAAACCATGGGCATCGCCCTCGGCATGATCGAGACCAGGGGCCTGGTCCCAGCGATCGAGGCCGCTGACGCGATGACCAAGGCCGCCGAAGTGCGTCTGATCGCTCGCGAATTCGTTGGCGGCGGTTACGTCACCGTGATGGTGCGTGGCGAAACCGGTGCCGTGAACGCCGCTGTGCGTGCCGGTGCCGATGCCTGCGAGCGCGTGGGCGATGGCTTGGTGGCTGCCCACATCATTGCCCGCCCCCACCGCGAAGTGGAGCCCGCTCTGGGTAACGGCAACTACGCCGGGCAGAAGGACTGATCACGAGATGAGCGCCTGATCCAGGGCGTTCTTTCGTTCCAATCCCTCACCGACCCAACAGGAGAATCTCCATGAGCAAGAAGTATGACGCTGGGGTCAAGGAGTACCGCGACACGTACTGGACTCCTGATTACGT
>JAYKGZ010000031.1:0-7633 GCA_035284925.1 Cyanobacteriota bacterium
TGAGGCGCAGCCGCTTGCCGGATGGGGCGACCTCGATGGCCACCGCGCAGCCCAGATCCTTGAGAGCCCGGTTCACACGGGTGAGATACGGATCACGGGAGGGCATGGCGACCGTGCCTAAAACCGTGCCTAGTTTGGCCTCTTTTGGGCTTTTTCGTGCCTAAACCGTGCCTAGCCCAAGTAGCACCAAGGCCATTAGTGTCTTGCCAGAAGCCAGCTACTGCAGGGATTTTTAGTGATGGGGGCAGGGGGACTTGAACCCCCACAACGTTGCCGTCTGCGGATTTTAAGTCCGCTGCGTCTACCGATTCCGCCATGCCCCCGCCCGCGGATCCTAGATTTGCGACACGCTGACATCCCATGATGCCCGGCTTCCTGAGCGCGTTCTCCAACGACACCCTGCTGGTGCTGGCGGCCTATCTGGCGATCGGTGGCGCCTACCTGGTGGTGGTGCCCCTGGCCCTCTACGCCTGGATGGTGAAGCGCTGGAACGTGATGGGCAAGATCGAGCGCTTCGGGGTGTACGGCCTGGTGTTCCTGTTCTTCCCCGGACTGATCCTGTTCGCCCCGTTCATCAACCTGCGGATGGCAGGCCAGGGCGAGGTTTAGGCCGGATGGCAAGCGGCATCACCCGCGGCCAGGCGATCCTGGTGGGCATCGGCGTCCTGGGGCTCGGTGCCGCCGGCTACGGGGTCTTTCTGGCTGGTGGCGTTGAGGGCTTTTCGGCCGGCATCGCCGCTTCGGCCCTGCTCACGCTTGTGGTGCTGCTCTGGACCGGCAGCTACCTGTTCCGGGCCTTCACCGGCCGGATGACCTACATGCAACAGCGCCGCGACTACCGCGAGGCCTACGACGCCTTCACCGCTGAGCAGCTGCAGGCGAAGTTCGATGCCCTCAGCCCGGAGGAGCAGGAGCGACTGCTGCGCGAAACCGGCCAGCTCGACTGAACTCTGCGGCATAGGCTCAGCCCACGCCCCAGCGCCTGTTCTGCCGCCGTGACCGCAGCCCTCACCGCCACCCCGATCCAGCGGCGCTTCGAGGATCTCAAAGCCCAGGGACGCTGCGCTCTGATGCCGTTTCTGATGGCCGGCGATCCGGATCTGGAGGTGACCCGCCAGGCCCTGCTCGCGCTTCAGGCCAACGGGGCGGATCTGATCGAGCTGGGCATTCCCTACAGCGACCCGCTGGCCGATGGGCCGGTGATCCAGGCCGCCGCCGCCCGGGCCCTGGCCGCCGGCACCACCCCAGCCAGAGTGCTGGCCCTGCTGGCCGGGCTGCAGGGTGAGCTCACCATTCCCGTGGTGCTGTTCACCTACAGCAATCCCCTGCTCAACCGAGGCATGGAGCGGTTCTGCTCCGAGGCGGCGGCCGCCGGTGCCGCCGGGCTGGTGGTGCCAGACCTGCCGCTTGAGGAAGCCGAGCGGCTCTCGGCGATCGCGGCGGGCCATGGCCTGGACCTGGTGCTGCTGGTGGCTCCCACCACCCCGCCGGAGCGGATGGCGCGGATCCATGCCGCCAGCCGCGGCTTCACCTATCTGGTGAGCGTCACCGGGGTGACCGGGGCCCGCACCAGCCTCGGGGCGCGGGTGGAGCCGCTGGTGCGGCAACTCAAGGCGTTGGGGGGGGCGCCGGTGGCGGTGGGATTCGGGATCGCCCGCCCCGATCAGGCCCACCAGGTGAAGAGCTGGCAGGCCGATGGGGCGATCGTGGGCAGCGCCCTGGTGAGGCGGATGGCGGAGGCCCAGGACGCTGGCGCCAGTGGGGCGGAAGCGGCGGGCCAGTTCTGCGCCGAGCTGCGCCAGGGCCTTGATCAACCCTGAGCTGGGTACTTCAGCGGGGCCCGTTCAGTTCAGCCGTTCCCCGCTGCGCTGCGCGGAGGGTGGCCCTTTGCGGTCGGCTCCCGGTGCCCAGTGCAGCACGTTGCGGCTGGTGCCGCGCAGGCCGATCATCACCGTGCGCCAGCCGCTCAGCCAGTCGATCACCACCCGGTCGCCCTGCAGGCTCCAACCACCGCCCGCCACCCGGTCGATGCTGTTGAAGACCTGACCGTTGGAGAGCAGCACGGCGGTGTAGGGGGGCAGCTGCGGCTGGGTGGGTTGAAGGCGGTACACCCCCACCACCTCGGCGGCATCCCCGGAGAGCTTCACCGCCCTGGCGAAATTCTCCGGCGGGCTCACACGGTCGGCACCTGGTGCCCAGGAGAGCTGCAGCGGCCCGGTGGGGCCCACCAGCAGCCAGTCGCTCCAGCCGTCGCCGTAATCGATCAGCACCCCATTGCCCCAGGGCTGCCAGCGGCCCTGCTGATAGATCTGGGCGGAGCGCAGCGGCTTGCCGGCGGCCACCGGCAACTCTCCGATCTCGGGCATGGTTTTCGAGCCCCAGGTGCTGTAGGCCCGACCATCGGCGCTCAGGCGCACATTGAACAGGTTGTTGGCGTTATCGCTGAGGGCCCACACGCCCAGGTAGCGGCGGGCGATGGTGGCGGGATCCAGGCCCGCCTGGATGGGGGCCGGGGTGCCGGCCCGTACCGAGAGCGCCGGTCCGCAGGCCCCCAGGCCGGCCGTCAGCACCAGGGCGGTGAGGGTGGCGGTTCGCAGAGCGGCGGGCATCGTGGCAAAGGCGTCCTGGCCCATGATGACCACGGGATCTGCCGCACACCGTGCTCTTCTCAGAAGCCTGCGAACGCAACAAGGGTCCGCTGCTGGCGGTGCTTGAGCGCTGGTTGCCCCGGCCGGCCCGGGTGCTGGAGGTGGGCGCGGGATCGGGGCAGCATGCCGTGCATTTCACCCAGCGGCTCCACCAGGTGCACTGGCACCCCACCGAGCTCGAGCACAACGTGACCGCGCTGCAGCAGCGCATCAACCAGGAGGGTGCCAGTCGGCCGGCTCAGGGCAGCCAGCTTGTCGATGCCACCCCCCTGGACGTGGCCGCGGGCCCCTGGCCGGAGGGGCCCTATGACGCTGTCTTCAGCGCCAACACGGCCCACATCATGACGCTGGAGGCGGTGGGTCAGCTGCTGGCAGGGGCAGCCCGGATCCTGGGGCAGGGCGGCCTGTTGTTCCTCTATGGGCCGTTCAGCGATGCGGGCGAGCACACCGCCCCAAGCAATGAGCTGTTTGATGCCCAGCTGCGCGGCATCGATCCGGCCATGGGTGTGCGGGATGCCGACTGGATCAGGGCCCAGGCCGCTGGGTTGCAGCTGCTGCCGATCGCCGATGTGGTGATGCCGGCCAACAACCGCACCCTGATCTTCCAGCGTCCACCCCACCCGTGAGCCCAGGGCAACCGCCCGTTGCGGCGCTGTTCGGCTCGGTGGCGGCCAGCTACGCACGTCATCGCCCCACCTATCCAAGAGCCTTTTTTGAGGCGTTCGTGCAGCGCCTACCCGCTCGGCCGGTGGTGTGGGACTGCGGTTGCGGCAGTGGCCAGGCTTCGCTGGCTCTGGCCGGTTTTGGGGTGCAGGTGCTGGCCACCGATGCCAGCGCTGAACAGCTGGCAGCCGCACCGGCCCATCCCCTGGTGCACTACACCCAGGCTCCCGCGGAAGCCAGCGGGTTGGCGGAGAACAGTGTGGATGGGGTGCTGGTGGCCGCTGCCGTGCACTGGTTCGCCGGGGAGGCGTTCGATGCAGAACTGCGGCGCGTCTGCAGGCCCGGAGCGGTGATGGCCTGGATCGGCTACCTGCCGCTGGTGCTGGAGCTGGCTCCGCTGCAGCAGGCTGTGCAGAGGTTTTATGCGTACACCCTGGCTCCCTGGTGGCCGCCGCAACGGGAGCTGGTGGAACGCTCCTATGCGGGGCTGGTGTTTCCGGGAGAGGAATGGCCGTTCCCGCAAGGCCTGGAGATCTGCCGCTGCTGGACGCTGATCGAGTTGCTGGGTTATCTGGGCAGCTGGTCGGCCGTGGCTGCTGCCCAGGCCGCAGCTGCAGATCCGCTGCCTGCTTTCGGCGCGGAGCTGGCAGAGCTCTGGCCCGGAGGCGGCAGCACGCCGGTTGGGGTGCGCTGGCCGTTCATGGGCCGTTGGGGCCAGGTGCAGGCCAGGCCCCGGTAGGTTGCGATCCGTGCCCCACCATGCTGATCGACCCACCAAGATCTGCCCGGTCTGCGGCCGGCCGTTCCAGTGGCGCAAGAAATGGAAGGACGTGTGGGACGAGGTGCGCTACTGCTCCGAGCGCTGCCGCAAACGCCGCACCCCCTCCGCCAGCCGCTCCAGGGCTTCGGCCAGTTCCGATTCCGAGAGCATGCCGTAGCTGAGCCGGAGCGCACAGCAGCCGGGTGGCTCAAACCCGAAGGCCCGACCACTGACTGCCGCTACCCGGTGCTTCAGCACCAGGCGCTCCATCAGCGCGTCGCTGCTCAGCCCCAGGCCTTCGATCACCAGCAGGCCGTAGAAGGCGCCATCGGGTTCGGCCCAGAGCCGCAGCGGCAAGCCTTCGGCCTGCCAGGCCGCCACGGCGGCCAGCAGCTGCTGGCGGCGCGGTTCGAGAGTTTGGAGCTGGCGGCTGAGCCAGGCGGGGTCGCTGCTGAGGGCAGCGATAGCGGCTTTCTGGGTGATGCCGGGGGGCGACACCTGCACCGTGTCGATCACCTTGGCCAGGGCTGGTTGCAGGGCGGTGGGGATGGCGCTGTAGCCGATGCGCCAGCCCGCCATGCCGTAGCCCTTGGAGAGCGAATAGAGCGAGATGGTGTGAGCGGCGCTGCCGCTGAGGCTGCCGGGGCTCCAGTGGGGAACGGCGCCGTGCACGAACAGGTCGTAGGCCTCATCACTGATGTGGAACAGGCCGCGCTGCTCGCAGAGGCGGTTGATCGCCTGGAGCCGCTCGGGCGGCAGCACCAGGCCGCTGGGGTTGTTGGGTGACACGGTCACGATGGCGCGGGTGCGGGGCGTGATCGCCGCCGCCAGCTGCTCCGGATCGGGGATGGGACCCGCCTCCACCGGCACGGCCACGCCGCCGGCGAGCTGCACCGCCATCACATGGTTGAAGTAGTAAGGCAGCGGGATGATCACCTCGCTGCCGGGATCGCAGATCGCCTGCACCACAGCCTGGAAGGCCATGTTGCTGCCGCTGGTGATCAGCAGGAACGACCCATCCAGGTCGAGCTGATTGAACGTATGCAGCTTGTGTTGGGCTGCGGCCCGCAACTCCGGATCACCCCAGGTGGGGCCGTAGCGATCCAGGGCCGGACCCGGCTGCTGCAGGGCAGCGCGCACGGCTTCGGCCACGGCTGGCGGTGGCCCCCAGTTCACCATGCCCTGGGCCAGCGACAGGGTGCCGGGGGTGCGGCGCACCAGCTCACCCACCACCGGGATTACCGGATCGAGCACGGCGGCGAGGCGGTGAGCGGCTGCGGGTGGCGTGGAGGGCTGGGGAATGGCGCTGGTGGGAGCGGGAGTGATTCTCTTCATGGCATCACTCAAGCCCAGCAGAGCTAAGCGGGATTGATCCTGGTGCGATTGGAGCGCCGGGGCGGCATGCAGCCGTCGCCCCACCCGTGCGATGTGCTGCCGCAGGGGTTCGGGTAGTTCATGGTGGAGGGCGAGATCGATGCTCCAGGGCAGCAGCAACTCATCGAGGGCCTCCATCAACCGCAGGCGGTCGCTGTGCTGGAGGGCTGGTGCCACCAGGGCCAGATCAATATCGGAACCTTGGCGGTGGCGGCCCATGGCGCGGGAGCCGTAGAGCCACACCTCCTCCACGGCGGGTTCGGAGCTGAGCACGGCCAGCAAGCGGGTCGCAGCCTCCGCCGGCAGACAAGGGATCAACGACTCCGCAGCAGTAGAGCACTCAGCCATCGCCCCCGTCTCCTGCGGCAGCCTCCAACCGCTTGGCCAGCTCCTGGCGCAGCTCCTGAAAACAGGGCAGGTATCGGGTTTCCACCTGCTGGCTCACCTGTTCAGCGGTGCTGCGGTTGTAGGTGTGGCTGGTGAGGTTGCGGTCCTGCACCATGGCCAGCCAGCCCTCACCATCGCGGATCAGGCCCACACGAAAGGCCAGCCTCAGGGTGTCGCGCGAGCCGATCAGCCCGACATTGCCCTCGGCTAGCAACAAGTCCCGAAGGGTATTCCAACCGAGCTCGAAACAGTACTCAAACGCCTTGATCAACCCCTGGCGCTCCCGATCGTTCAGGGCCGGGGGCTGAAAGAAGGTGTCCAGTTGGTCAAGGGCCTGGCAAAAGTTGGCGAAGCGTTGCTGCCAACGGATATCGGGCGGCATGGTGGCGCAGTGATACAGGCATTCTGAAGCCAGCAGCGCAGCCAGGAGATCACCAGGTTGGATCGCAAGCTCTCCAAGGCCGCGGTGGATCGGGTGATGGGGCATCAGAGGACCAATTCCAGCGTCAGGCAGCTCACCGACCAGCCCTCATCGGTCTGTAGCCGGGGTGATTTCCGTGTCAGTCACGATCTGGAGGACTCCTGGCTCACTCCGCCTGCTCAACCCGGCTCAGGGTTTGAGCAGAACCAACTGACGCGCTGGCAGCAGGGAGACGAAATCCCGATCGAAGGTCGCCAGGCACTCGCTGCGGGCCAGCACGGCAGCGGCGATCCAGCCATCGGCGATGGCATTGCCCACCAGCGCATGCTGCAGGCAGAGCGGCTCCAACAGGGGCCATTCGCCGCCGAGCGGCAGCAGCTCCACGCCATCGGCGCTGAGCAGGGCCGCCAGAAACGCCTGGGCGCCAGCCAGTGGCGTGGGCTCGATAAACACCCGTGGATGGGTGACCAGCCGCAGGAAGCCGGCGCCCACCATCGGTAACAACCGCAGGCGGTCCCCCCGGGCGGCAGCGACAAGGGCTCCTTCCAACCAATCCATGGCGCAACGGTGGTGCGGATGGTCGGAGCGGGAGGCTGCCACCAGCAGGTTCACATCGGGGGTCACGCCGGCATCAACCCATCGGCGGCATCCAGCAGGGCGCGATTGCTGCGGGGGTCCGCTACGGCAGGGCCCAGCCCCCCACGACCCTGATGCACCGGCAGCGGCAGCGGGGCGGCGGCCGATGGGCGCTTGTCTTGCCGCAGGCGCAGGGCGAGCCCCTCCTCAATCAAGCGGGTGAGCGTGAGCTTCTCCCGGCCTGCGAAGGCCTTGGCCTCGGCCAGGAGATCGTCATTGAGGTCGAGCGTGGTGCGCACTGGATCGCCGCATCATGCAGATTTCTGCAGTTTACGTGGCCCCCTCCGGCATGGTGCCACCGCTGCCCCAGCGCCGCTTTGGGGCTTGAAGGCCATCTGCCCCGCCTGGAGATCCTGCACGGAAGGGCAGCGTCGCCTTTGGGTGATCAGGAGGAGCAGAGACGGAACCGTGCCGGGCCGCTGCAAGCCAACCAGATGGATCAGCAGGACGCCAACCAGGCAGCCAGGTCGGCAGGGCCCTGGAAGTCGAGCAGCGCTTCTGCCAGCGCCTCAAGACGCTCAAGCGGCAGCGCCTGGATCCGGGCGGCGGTGGCCTCGCTCAGGGGACCGCAGCGGCGGTTGAGCTGGCGGAGAGTCACAGCTGCCTCTCCTTCCTGAACGCCTTCCTGCCTTCCCTGGCCAAAGATCTCCTGGTAGGCCACGCTCTGCGTGAACTCACTGGCGGTGATGCTGCCCATGGCGCAGAGCTGGGAGATGGAGCGGCCGTTGAACCTGCTGATCAGCG
>JAYKGZ010000032.1:0-7282 GCA_035284925.1 Cyanobacteriota bacterium
TCGCCCCAGCCGGTCACGCCCAGCACCACCAGATCCGCAGGCCCGCCCTCGCGCAACACCCCATCCCACTCCAGGCCCATCAACCGGGCGGCGGCCGTGGTGAACGGCGCCAGGTTCTGGCGCAGCCAGGGAGCCAGGTGAAACGCCACTGCGCTGAGGCCCAGGGTAGCCAGGGGGTCGAAGTCTCCGCCGGGGAACCAGGGGTCCTGCACGTTGTCGCCGCCCACCGCCACCGTGATGCCAGCCTGCTGCAACGCCGGCACCGGCGCCAGCGGCCGCAGCTGCGGTGTTCCCTCCGACCGCCTGCCGAGCAGCCAGAGATTGGTGCTGGGGAGGGCCACCACGCTGAGACCGACCCGGGCCATTTGCTCAGCCAGGGGCTCGAGCTTCCGGGCTTCCAGCAGGCCAAGGCTGCTGGCGTGGCTGCAGGTGAGCGGCACGTCCAGGCGCTGCTTGATCAAGGTGCGTGTGATCAGGGCCACGCCGCGGCCGGGTTGCTCGGCGCTTTCGTCCACGTGCAGATCGAGGCCTGCACCCACCTGCTCCGCCAGGCGCAGACAGCGCAGCAGCATCGGGCCGGCACTGGCTTCGAAGCGGTAGGGCGGACCCAGCACGCCCCCCAGCAGTCCTTCTTCGGCCGCCAGCTCGCGGGCCTGGCGTTCTCCTTCCCGGGTGCTCCAGTGGCTGATCGAAGCCAGCAGCACCCGTTGCAGCTCGATCCGTCCGCGCCAGCGCTGCTGCAGCTGACGCAGGCTCTCCCAGCTCGGCCGTGCCGCCGCGCCCACCCCATCCACGTGGGTGCGGATGGCCCGCACGCCGTTCCGCCAGGCCAGCTCCAGGGCCCGCTCCCCCCGCTCCAGCACCTGCGCAGCCGTGCGCTGCTCGAATTCCCGCCGGTTGGCGGCCATCGCGCCGGCCATCGTGCCCTCCCGGTTGGGGAAGGCCGCGGCCGTGAAGGGCTTGTCGAGGTGGGCGTGGGGCTCCACCAGCGGGGTGATCGCCAGGGGCAGGCCAGCCGTTGGGGGGCCATCGGCCAGGGGCTCCAGCGCCCTCACCCGACCGTCAGCCCAGGTCACCCGCACCGGCACCAGCCCGTCGGCGTCGGCGTGCGGCAGGGTGGTGTGGGTTGGATCCAGCAGGGATCTGGGAACCCGCGCGGCCAGGGAGCCGCTTCCCCCACTGCTCACGGCCGCTGGTCGGCCCGGGTGTTGATCACCAGGAACTGGCCGGCCCCAGCCAGGGTGAAGGCCTCATAGCGCGGCAGTCGCAGATCAGGCAGCAGCTGCTGGCCTCCGAGCTGGGTGCGATACACGCTGGCCAGCCCGAGGTTGGTGCGCTGGCTGTTGCCCAGGGCCACCCGTCCCAGCACCTGCTGCTGGGAGGCCACCAGCTCCGGGCAACGCTGCAGCGTCAGGCGCAGCGCCAGCGGCAGGGTGTTGCCCAGGCAGACCTCCTGAATCAGAGTGTCCACCAGGCGCCGGCCGGCGAAATCCTGAAAGTCTTCAGGGCCTGGATTGGTCAGCGCCAGTCCGACGACGGTGGCAGCCGCTGCGAGCACGGCGCAGGGCAGCCAGGAGGGAGCCATGGATCGGCTGCTGGGAGGGGCGGACAAGGGGGGAAGGATCGGTTGATAGATTTGGAACGACCACGGCGGGCGTAGCCAAGTGGTTAAGGCAGCGGCTTGTGGCGCCGCCATTCGGGGGTTCGAATCCCCTCGCTCGCCCTTCTGATTCTGGCCTGGAATCTCTTCAGGCCAGCCCGTCATCCAGCAAAACATCCAGCAGCAGTCCGGCACCGCGGCGCACCGGGTCGACGCAAGGCAGCCCTGTCGCGGCCGCGGTCACGGCCATCGCTGCCTCGGCCTCCCCGTCTGACAGCAGAGCCGTGTTCAGGGCCACCGCCCGCACCCGCGGACGAAGGCCATCGGGCCGGGCCAGGGCCGCCACGGCCTCGCTGGCGGCGATCAGCTCAGTCAGAGCGGGAAGTGGAAGATTCGGCAGACCCTTGGCATGCCGCTGCCCGTGGCGGTGAACCAGCAGCAGATCGGTGGGCTGGCTGCCGCGGATCAGCGGCAGGGTGGCCGTCGAGCCCGGATGGCAGAGGGAGCCCTGACCTTCCACCAGCAGCCACCCCCCGGGCCCCAGGTCGGCGCCAGCCGCCAACACGGCGGCCTCCACGGCTCCGGCGGCGTAGTCGACCCGCACCGCATCAAGGGCCACGCCGCTGCCGCTGATCAGGATTCCCGCCTGTCCCGTGCCGATGAAGCGGGCCGCAACGCCCCGCCGCCGGGCTTCCCGTTCGAGTTCCAGGCAGGCGCTCATCTTGCCCACTGCCATGTCGGAGCCCACGGCCAGCAGCCGCCGGCAGGGCAGGGCGGCGGCCCGTGCTGTCGCCACGCTGAGCTGGGCGGGTTCCACCCGCAGGTCCCAGATCCAGGCCTCCGGATGGCGCAGCGCCGCCAGCTCGGGGTCGTCGCCGATCCGGCTGTGGAGGCCGCTGGCCACGCTCAGGCCTGCCGCCAGGGCTGCGGCCAGATCGGTGCGCACCGGATCAGGCAGCCTCCCACCCGATGGGGCCAGCCCCACCACCGCCACTTCTGGGCTGAAGGGCAGGGCCTCCTGCAGCGACCCCACCAGCGGCACGTCGCGCGGGATGCCGGTGATTGCCGCCAAAGACCCGCCGGCATGGGCCGGATCCACCACCGCCACGATCGGCCCGCGCCGGTAGCGCAGCATCGCCAGGCCGGTCTTGCCGCCCAGATCGGTGAGGCCGCCGTGGAGCAGCAGCACGATCGGCTGCTCGGCGCCGAGCGGGCCGATCACGGCCCTTCCACGGCCAGGGCCGCCAGCGATGACGTCGGGGCGGTGATCCCCAGCCCGGGGGCTTCAGAGGGACGCAGCACGTCGTCCTCGCGCTCGAGACCGCTGAAGGGGTCATCCACCAGGTTGAGATGGCTGTCCAGATCGGGCCAGTCCACCAGCGGCAGCAGCTGGGCGGCGGCGCCGTTGAGCAGGCTGCTGTCGGAGTAGCAGCCCAGCATCACCGCGAGCCCCAGTCGCCGGGCTGTTCTGGCCATCAGCAGCGCCTCCGCCAGCCCGCCACTTTTGAGAAGCTTGATGTTGATGCCATCCACATAAGGGGCCAGGCGCAGCAGGTCGGCCAGGTCCCAGCAGCTCTCATCGGCCACCAGGGGCAGCTGGCAATCCAGATCCAGGGCCGCAAAGCCGGCCGTGTCGAGCTCCGGATCGGCCTGGGGAGCCAGGGGCTGCTCCAGCAGCACCACCCCCGCTTGCTCCAGGGGTTGGAGCATCGAGCGGGCCGTGGCCAGATCCCAGCCTCCGTTGGCATCCACCTGCAGCTCGCAGGGGCCTCCGGTGAGCTGGCGCCGTTGCTCCAGGGCCGCGGCCACCCCCTCAAGCAGAGCCAGATCGTGGGCGATGCCAGCAGGGCTGCCGAGTTTGAGCTTGATCCGGGTGGCCGGCAGCTGGGCCCACCAGCGCTCGAGCCGCGCCAGCACAGCCTCAGGTGGGCCTAAGCCCAGGGTCACGCTGGTGGCGACACCGACTTGCGGATCCAGCCCCCAGAGCCGATGCAGCGGCTGGTTCAACCGTTTGCCCCACCAGTCGTGCAGGGCCAGGTCGAGGCCGCAGCGGGCCGGGGGGCTGAGGGCGGCCAGCAGCGGTTCGAGCCGTTGCAGGGGTTCGGGCGAGAAGGGTTCGAGCCGGGGCTCCAGCGCCTCCAGTTCGGCGACGATCGAATCGGTGTCGTAATGCCGGTGGCCGGTGTCAAAGCCGCCGGTTTCGCCGATCCCCACGATCCCGTCGGCTTCGATGATCACCAGAAGATGCTCCACGGCTGCGGTGCTGCCCCGGCTGATCGCCAGGGGCACGGCCTTGGTGAGGGGGAAGCGGTGCAGACGGCAGCGCATGGTGTCAGCGTGGGCACCAGGCCTCGGTTCTCTCCACGCTGCCATGTCTACCGCGCCGAACCAGCCGCCTGCATGGCCGAATCACTCCAGGAAGCACTCCACGGTGATCCAGGGGCAGCTCGAGGCGCTGTTCGCTGAGCTGAGCGACTGCCGGGATGGGGCGGTGGCCGACTACATCCCGGAACTGGCCAAGGCCAACCCCGAGGCCTTCGGCCTGGTGCTCGCCACGGTTGATGGTCGGATCTATGCGGTGGGCGATGTGGACTGCCCCTTCACGATCCAGTCGATTTCCAAGCCGTTCATGTACGCCCTCGCCCTGCAACGGCTCTCCCCAGCCTTCATGCAGGCCAAGGTGGGGGTGGAACCCTCCGGGGATGCCTTCAACGCCATCAGCCTCGATCCGGCCACCGGGATCCCGCGCAATCCGATGATCAACGCCGGGGCGATCGCCACGGCCGCCCAGGTGTGGCAGCACGATCCCGACCAGGCTGAAGCCCTCACCCTGACCTTCTTCTCGGAACTGGCCGGCCGCCGTCTGGAGGTGGATGAGGCGGTATACCGCTGCGAACGCGAGACGGGCCATCGCAACCGGGCGATCAGCCATCTGCTGCGCAATGCCGCCGTGATTGAACAGCAACCTGATGCAGGGCTTGATCTGTATTTCCGGCAGTGCTCGATCGCGCTCACCTGCCGTGATCTCGCTGTGATGGCGGCCACCCTGGCCTGCCAGGGCCGCAATCCGCTCACCCAGGCCCAGCCCCTGGATCCGGCCACCACCACCCGGGTGCTGGCGGTGATGGGGAGTTGTGGCATGTACGACTTCGCCGGCCAGTGGCTTTACGACGTGGGCATGCCGGCCAAGAGCGGGGTCGCCGGAGGGGTGATGGCGGTGGTGCCTGGCCGTCTCGGCATCGCGGTGTATTCACCCCGGCTGGATGCCTACGGCAACAGCGTGCGGGGCGTGGCCACCTGCCGCCGGCTCTCGAAGGTGTTTGACCTGCATCTGTTCGATCGCTCCCCGCTGCATCAGTCACCCGTGCGCAGCTCCTACCGGGGCACGGAGCGCCGCTCGCGCTGCTGGCGCTGCGCAGCGGAGACGCTCCGGCTGGAGCCGCTGCTCCAGCAGCTGGCCGTGATTCAGGCCCAGGGTGTGCTCGACTTCGCCGCCCTCGAGGTGCTGCTGAGCGCGGTGGAGGCCGCCGCGGCCGATGCCAGGGTGATCGTGCTGGATCTGGGGCAGGTGAGCGAGCTGCCGAGGGCCTGCGCCGCGCTGCTGGCCGCTCAGGAGGCGCGTCTTGTGGATTCCGGCGTGGTTCTGCTGTGTTGCCGGGCCGCTCATCTGGAGTGGCCCGCTGGCACCGGTGCGGGGCTGCAACCGCTCGCGAGTCTTGATCTGGCCCTGGAGGCGGCTGAGGATCAGCTGCTGGCGCAAAGTCCCCCTGCCGCTCCTGGCCAGGGGGGCTCCGCGCTGCCGGACGAAACGGGGTTTCTGGCCGCCCTGCCTCAGCCACAGCGCCAGCTGATTGCCGCGCGGCTGGAGCTGCGCAGCTATGAAGCCGGCACCGTGGTGATGGCCCCGGGGGAGGCGAGCGACCACCTGTTCATCGCCGCATCGGGTCGTTTCACGATCCACCTGCCAACCGCCCACTCTCGAGGGGAATCGGGGCTCTCTCGGGTGGCCACCTTTGCTGCAGGGATGGCCTTCGGTGATGGGGGCTTCCTCTCCGGTCGGCCACGCCAGGCGGAAGTGCTGGCTGAAACCGATGGGCAGTGCTGGCTGCTGCATCGCCGCGATCTCGATCAGCTCGAGCGCGAAAACCCGGCGGTGGCCCTTGCCTTGCTGCGCGCTCTGGCCCACGATCTGGCTGACAGGCTCACGTTCTGCTGTCAGCAGCTCACCCTGGTGGAGCTGCTCTGATCAGAGGCTCCATGCCGCGATGCCAGACACTGGAACCATGACGGCCACCCTCACCCAAAGCACCGGCATGGCACAGGCCGCTGGTCATCACCGCAGCTACTGGATCACCACCTTCGGCTGCCAGATGAACAAGGCGGATTCCGAGCGCATGGCCGGGATCCTGGAAACAATGGGCTACCACGAAGCTCCGGCTGAGCTCGAAGCCGATCTGGTGCTCTACAACACCTGCACGATCCGCGACAACGCCGAGCAGAAGGTGTACAGCTACCTGGGGCGGCAGGCCCAGCGCAAGCGCCTCAATCCGAATCTCACCTTGGTGGTGGCGGGCTGCGTGGCCCAGCAGGAGGGCGAAGCGCTGCTGCGGCGCGTGCCCGAACTCGATCTGGTGATGGGGCCCCAGCATGCCAACCGGCTGGATGTGCTGCTGGAGCAGGTGGAACAGGGCCAGCAGGTGGTGGCCACCGGCGAACACCACATCCTTGAAGACATCACCGTCGCCCGGCGCGACTCCCAGGTGTGTGGCTGGGTGAACGTGATCTATGGCTGCAACGAGCGCTGCACCTATTGCGTGGTGCCTTCGGTGCGGGGCCAGGAGCAGTCGCGGCTGCCCGAAGCGATCAAGCTTGAGATGGAGGGGCTGGCGGCCCGCGCCTTCAAGGAGATCACCCTGCTGGGTCAGAACATCGACGCCTATGGGCGCGATCTGCCCGGCATCACCCCGGAGGGCCGCCGCCAGCACACCCTCACCGATCTGCTGCGGTTCGTGCACGACGTGGAAGGGATCGAGCGGATCCGCTTCGCCACCAGCCATCCGCGCTACTTCACGGAGCGGCTGATCGACGCCTGCGCCGACCTGCCCAAGGTGTGCGAGCACTTCCACATCCCCTTTCAGAGCGGCGACGACGACGTGCTCAGGGCGATGGCCCGCGGCTACACGGTGGATCGCTACCGCCGCATCATCGAGCGCATCCGTGAGCGCATGCCCGATGCCGCCATCAGCGCCGATGTGATCGTGGCGTTCCCTGGCGAAACCGATGCCCAGTACCGCCGCACCCTGGATCTGATCGAAGAGCTCGGTTTTGATGCGGTGAACACCGCGGCCTACTCGCCACGGCCCAATACCCCGGCGGCCGACTGGCCGGATCAGCTCCCCGAGACGGTGAAGGTGGAGCGGCTGCAGGAGCTCAATGCCCTGGTGGAACAGATCGCCCGCCAGCGCAGTGCCCGCTATCTGGGCCGGATCGAGGAGGTGCTGGTGGAGGGCTCCAACCCCAAGGACCCCGAGCAGGGGATGGGCCGCACCCGCACCAACCGGCTCACCTTCTTCCCGGCCGCTCGAGCCGGTGCTGGCAGCTGGCAACCCGGCGATCTGGTGGATGTGCGCATCGAGGCGGTGCGGGCGTTCTCCCTGAGCGGTGTGCTCCCCTGATCCAGGA
>JAYKGZ010000033.1:0-3964 GCA_035284925.1 Cyanobacteriota bacterium
GGCGGTGACAGCAGCAGCACTCTGAAGACCCGCACAAGTCCGTGGGAGCCTTCGACTTCGTGAGGGCCAATCCGCCGTTCAATGTGAACGCGGTAGACATGCCGAAGCTCAGTGCCTCAAGTGGACCCGGCCGCCCTACTCCGGTTCGGGCTCCTGCATGGCCAGGTCTTGCTCCTCCGTCACCGCGGCCAATCGCCGGTCCTGGGTCCACAGGCGGCAGTGGTTCAACCGCGCCGAAGCCAGCAGGTGAGCGTCGACATAGTCAATCCCCCGGCCCATCAGCCGGTCGCGCTCAATCAGCAGCAGCACTTCCGCATCGCTGGCCACCGTTGCTGTTGGCAGGCCTTGGAGCTGATCCGCGCCGTCGATCGCGCCGTGGAGGCTCCAGGCCAGTTCACCGATCACCCAGGGATGGATCAGCACTTCCCCTTCCTGCAGGAACGTGGCGAGACGGGGCAGACCATGGCGCAGATGCTCCACCCACACGGACGTGTCGACCAGGATCACGCCGCGCTCTGCCGACGGGGGATCGGCTCCAGCTCTGTTTCGCTGCCACCCAGTGCCGCCAGGCGTTTGGCGCTCTCGCGCTGCACCAGCGCTCGCAGGGCCTCCTTGAGCAGGGCGCTGCGTTCCAGATCACCGCACAGCTGCTCGGCCCTGGCCAGCAGTTCATCGTCGAGCGTCACGGCGGTGCGCATAGCTTCACCCTGAACTCACATCAGCCTAGGCATCATCTGATGACGTCCGGAATGCGCTGAATTGCAATCCCGTGACTCAGGTAATTCACGCCATGC
This sequence comes from Cyanobacteriota bacterium, assembly GCA_035284925.1. Classification (GTDB taxonomy): domain Bacteria; phylum Cyanobacteriota; class Cyanobacteriia; order PCC-6307; family Cyanobiaceae; genus UBA5018. Next base: position 795 of record JAYKGZ010000033.1, read on the forward strand.
GCAGCACGTTCGCCGCCCGTGGGCAGACCGTGGTTCCCGCACCCATTCGTGAGCGCTTCGGGCTCGGGCCTTCGCTGGAGGTGCTGCTGCGTGGTGTCTGTCAGCCCAGGCGCTGCCTTGATGACGTCGAGAACTTCATCCTGTTCAGTGACAGCAGGGCGGGCTGATCAAGATCATCGCCCAGAACCACCAGTTCATCGGCGTCAACAACGCCATCGCCGCCACTCTGGAAGCCCGCCGACGCGGCCATGGCCAGGCGGGGATGTTCTGGCAGACCCAGGGCAGCGGCAAGAGCTACTCGATACTTTCGTGATCGTCACCGACCGCACCGATCTCGATGAGCAGATCGCCGAGACATTCAAGGCTGCTGGCGTGGTGTCTCAGGCCAGATGCAATCTGCTCTGGCCGCCGATGCAGTTGATTCTCCGCAAGCACATGGCAGAGCGAGGAGACACCAGCCAGGCGGAGAACGATCCAGGTCTGGCGGACTTCGTGCTGCTGATCACGATCCTGGTGGCCTCGTAGCAGGCCTGCAGCAGCTCATCCACGAAGTCCTTGGGTTCATGGGGCCGGCCGAGTGGCGGCATTGAACAGGTGATGAGCCTGCAGCTCGATCGGGTTTCGATCCGTGGCGTTCGGTTTCTGCTGCGTCACCGCGCAGGCCTTGGCCTTGGAGACGACGGTTGCCGATGTGCATGACCTCGCCCCGGCCGCTGAGCTGCTGCACGATGAGGAGACAGTGGTCTACACGGATGGGTCGATGATTTGATCGAACAGGGCCGCCAGTTCAGCACTCGTCAGGAGTTGAACCACGGCAGTTTCAGACCAAGGGCTTCGATTGGATCCATGACGAGCTTGTTGAGAGCACGGCCTAGAACGACCTGTGGCTCGTCTGCCCGAATAGGGAGAACGGGATGGCAGTGACGGGCACCGTTGACAATCCTGCGTCTGATCAGGGAGTTCCCTGCCTCCAGCCCGCACACATAGGCTCGTTCCTGACACAGCCCCTTGGCTCCATGTTCTTTATCGCCCATCCGCACCCAGTCGCCAGCGCAGACGATCGACTCCACTGAGGTTTCCAAGGGTGGCCGTTTTCTGAAGCTGCCCGGAGAAAAGAGCGACACCGAGCCTGGATAGCGCCGTACCTCGGAATCAACAACCCTGGCATTGGTGAATTCTGGATGAGCGATGGGAAGCAGGTGGCGCGTGAGCCGATCGACGATCTCTTGATCGCTCAAAGTTGCGATAGCCGATGCGTTGTAAAAGTCGCTCGCGACCACCGAGCCCTGGGGCTGCTCATCACCCCAGAGAGCCTCTTGAGCATCCTTGTGCAGCTGGTCCAGCATGAAAAATGTGCCCCCAGAACCCTTCAGTGATTCGAAGCGGGAGAACACGTTGGCTGGGTAAGCGATTGGAACATAGCGATCCAGCCAAAGACGGGCTGATACGACATCGATGGAGCCAAGCGAAGCAGCACCAACCAGCTCCGGTGCTGCTTCGCTGAGTTCAGGAGATTGAGCCATCAGAGACTTGAGCCCTTTTGCACCAACGGCCAAGACCACGCTATCCACCTCGTCAATCACCTCAACGGCATGGGTTACCACGTTCATCACCTCAACCGAGCTGACCCGCCGCGAGTCAGACGACATGGTCACCCGCCTCACCAACGTTCCCCCAAGGACCTGCAGATGATGGCGGGAGATCAGCCTGCGACTCAGGGGCGCAAACAGATGTTCAGCGATGCTTTTCGACTTGATCCAGCGGACATCAAAGGAGTCTTGGTGGGCCAGGGCGTAGTAATAGAGGAGCTCCATGGTGACCGCTGCCGAAAGCTCTTCGGGCGGCTTGAACAAGCCAACCAGTAAGGTGGGTCGCAGGAACTCATTGATGAGCCGATCGCTGATGCCGAGCTTGACAAAGAGTGACTGCGCATCGAGATCGTCGTACTGCTGGAAAACCTTGTTGCTGCGATAGAGGTCGAGCACTGCATAGAGAAGCCCTGCGATGCTGAGCCTGTCTTGAATGGGTAGTCGTTTGAAGTTGGTGATTGTCGCCACCATCTGGCCGAGGGGGCTTGGCCATTGGGGTGCCTCTCCAAAGACAGGCGCTGTTGCTTCTAGCCCATCGGGCGACCAGAAGGCACTGGTTGTGAAGTCAGTGAAGATATCGCCAACGCCGAGTTCATCGGTTAGGGCATTGATGTTGGGATAGTCTTTCCAAAAACCTCTGGTGCCTGCCTCGAAAGGTTTGCCGCTTTTGGTTGTGATCGGTTGACTGCCTGTTGGGTCGGGCATTCCGTCAATCAAGGTGACACGAACACCGGCTTCACAGAGTGCCTTGGCTGCGCCCCATCCGGCCCATCCGGCTCCGATGACAACGACATGGGATGGTTTTTCGCCGGGCATGGTCTTGTCTGCCATGGCTGCAACTTACTCAAAGAGTGATGGAGTTCGCTGTTCCGTTGCGGCGCTTCTGGTTCGGAGCGTTGGGTGAGGCGCGACGGATACCGTGACTGCTGCAGGAGGCCTCTTCTTCGGTGAATAAATCAATCTCCTGAATTCGGCAGATCTCGTAAGCACGTTGGCCCCCTTTTGACAGCCGACGACGAAGCATGCAGCCGGGCGCCCCGTCCAGGCGGCACACGCAGTTCCCGTTGCCAGGCTGGGAGCAGAAAATCGCGCCTTGTTCTTCAGCAGAGAGCCATGACCAGCGGCATCACGGTCACGTCCAAACCGGATCCGGTGCAGCTGCTGAGCCTGGATCTACAACGAGCAGGACTCCTGCCTGCTGCTTGAAGGAGGCGCGATCGGGGCGGTAGGCAGGGCGCTCGCTTCAGTTGATGCCGGGTGGATGAAGGGGTGAGGGCCCATGGGGCTGAGCTTCACCCATTCGCCGTGATCCGTCGGATCGTCTGTTGCTTGCGCAGGCGAGGCAGCATGCGTTCACGTCTGGCCATCGGCCAGGCCCTCCGTGCCGTTCTCCTCCTCGATGCTGTAGTACTCCCGCTCATCCGAGCAGCACAGGTCGCCGTAGTACCGCTCCAGCACGGCGTAGGCCGCGTCGTACGTCGCAAACGACGTCCCGGCGATGGTGTCCGGCTGGCCGTCGTCCCGAACGATGCGGTAACGGGTCATCACGACTGTCGGACTCGGTAGGCCCAGTCTCTCAGC
>JAYKGZ010000034.1:0-19882 GCA_035284925.1 Cyanobacteriota bacterium
TCGGCTTTGCGCCCACGCACCGCACCGCCGCGCTGCAGCAGGACCATGCCGATCTGCCCAACGGCGCCGAGCGCGATGTGCCGGTGGCCGTGGCCGGCCGGGTGATGACGCGCCGCGTGATGGGCAAACTGGCCTTCTTCACCCTGGTGGATGAGAGCGGTCCGATCCAGCTGTACCTGGAGAAGGCGAGCCTCGACGCGAGCGCCCCGGATAGCTTCGCCCAGATCACCAGCCTTGTGGATGCGGGGGATCTGATCGGCGTGGAGGGCAGCCTGCGCCGCACCGACCGCGGCGAACTCTCGATCAAGGTGAAGCGCTGGCAGATGCTCAGCAAGAGCCTCCAGCCCCTGCCCGACAAATGGCACGGCCTGGCTGATGTGGAGAAGCGCTACCGGCAGCGCTATCTCGATCTGATCGTGTCACCGCAGACCCGCGAAACCTTCCGGCGCCGGGCGCGGCTGGTGAGCAGTCTGCGCCGCTGGCTGGATGACCGCGGCTTTCTGGAGATCGAGACCCCGGTGCTGCAGAGCCAGCCCGGTGGTGCCGATGCCCGGCCGTTCGAAACCCACCACAACGCCCTCGATCTTCCGCTCACCCTGCGGATTGCCACCGAACTGCACCTCAAGCGGTTGGTGGTGGGGGGCTTCGAGCGGGTGTATGAGCTGGGGCGGATCTTCCGCAATGAAGGGATCAGCACCCGTCACAACCCGGAGTTCACCTCGGTGGAGATCTATCAGGCCTATGCCGATTACGGCGACATGATGGAACTCACCGAGCAGCTCCTCGCCCATGTCTGCCAGGAGGTTTGCGGTGCCACGGTGATCTGCTACCAGGGCACCGAGATCGACCTCACGCCGCCCTGGCGTCGCGTCACCATGCACACGCTGGTGGAGGAAGCCACAGGTTTGGATTTCAGTCAGTTCGCCAGCCGCGAGCAGGCGGCGGCGGCGATGACGGCCCAGGGTCTGGAGGTTCCGTCCCTGGCCGATTCCGTGGGTCGGTTGCTGGTGGAGGCCTTTGATCAACGGGTTGAGCATGCCCTGGTGCAACCCACCTTCGTGATCGATTACCCCGTGGAGAACTCACCCCTGGCCCGAGCCCACCGCAGCAAGCCGGGATTGGTGGAGCGCTTCGAGCTGTTCATCGTGGGCCGGGAAACCGCCAATGCCTTTTCTGAGCTGATCGACCCGGTGGATCAACGCCGTCGTCTTGAGGCCCAGCAGGAGCGCAAGGCCGCCGGAGATCTCGAGGCCCAGGCGGTGGATGAGGACTTCCTCCACGCGCTGGAGATCGGCATGCCCCCCACCGGGGGTCTGGGCATCGGCATCGATCGATTGGCGATGCTCCTCACAGACAGCCCCTCCATCCGCGATGTGATTGCGTTCCCGCTGCTTCGTCCTGAGCAGACAAGGGTCTGACGGCCCGCAATGGGATAATCAAACGGAATAGGCATTCACCCCCACAGGGCCCCGATTCGATGAGCGGTGAGCGCGTCGGTTTTCGCTTCCAACACGCCGATGCGGTGGTGAAGCGCAACCCTCAGGGCCGTTCCCGACGGGGCTGGGTGATGGAGCCGGTGGAGCAGACCACCAGCCGCGGCACCAAAATGCCCGCCTACCGTATTCGCTGGCGTGACAGTGAGCGCCCGGAGATCGTGCTGCAGCACATGCTGATCGCCGACCCGGATCCCACTCCCCCGCCTGATGGAGTGAATCTGGTGCCGCCGGCCCCCAAATCCTGAGCCTGCAGGCGATCAGAGGCGCAGCCACTTCAGGCCTGCAAAGGGCTCGAACTCGGCATCGAAACTCACCAGCCTCCAGCCGTTCACGATCGCCAGAGCCGCCAGGTGGGCGTCCGTGCAGTGCTGTGACGGCACGGTTCCCTTTCGCAGCAGAGCGTGGAACACATCCCAGCCGTCGCTGGGTTCGCCGCCGAATCCCACCCCGGTCTGGGAACACAACCGCTCAAGCACCTCCCCCGCCGCCACCGGTGTAAGCACGGCCTCGCCCATCACGCTCTCGCGGCAGAGCAGCCGCACCAGGCCGAGGGCGGTGGCGGTGCAGAAGACCACACGCTCTCCGGCTTCAGCCTGCCAGTAGTGCCGGGCGCGCAGGTGTTGGGGATGCAGGGGCCAGGTGAGGGCCAGCCACACGTTCAGATCAGGAAGATCGATGTTCATGGCTGAGCGCTCAGGGTTCCAGCAGGTTGAACAAACCGGCGTTGCTGAGCTGCTCGGGTGCGATGGCCAGGGGCCTGGGCGGCAGGGTGGGGAGGGCTTCGGCGCTGCGGCTGCCGACCTGGGGCACGGCGCTGGCGGTGAGCCCCTCCTCCAGGTAGCGCTGGAGCAGAAGCTTCATCGGCACACCTTCGCTGGCAGCCCGGGCCTTCAGCCGGGCGAACAGCGAATCCGGCAGCTCCAGGCTTGTGCGCATCTCCGCACACTAGAGCGCCTCTCCCCGGATGCGATACACCAGCAGTCCGATGTGCTCCTTCAGCATCCGGGTGCTGTCCGCCAGGGCCGCGGCTTCGGGGATCAGATCCAGCAGGGTGTTGGCGATCGTTGGACGGCCGTAGCTGGCGCGACCTGGCAGCTGGTAATCGCAGGCGACCGGGATCACGGTCAGCTGCGTCTGCCGGCGGAACGTGGCCAGGGAGCGGGGCATGTGGAAAGCACTCGTCACCAGCAGCACGCGCTTCCAGCGCCGTTGGCGGGCGAGCGCATCGATTGCGTCCGCCTCCTCGGCGGTGGTGCGGGAGCCGGGATTGAGCAGGATCTGCCCGGCCGGCACGCCGAGCTCCATCGCCAGATCGCGGGCACTGAGGGCCTCGGGCAGGGCGGGATCGCCCTCCGTGAAGCTCACCTGTCCGCCGCTGGTGAGCAGCAGCGGGGCTCGGCCCTGGCGCAGCAGCCGCACCCCGGTGAGCAGCCGATCACCGGCCTCCGTCACCTCCACCCCCCGCCGGGGTGGCAGTGCCGGCCTCAGTCCTCCTCCCAGCACCACCACGGCATCGGCTTGTGGAATCACCGCAGGGCTGAGGGCGGCGGCCCGCTCCTCCAACCCCCAGATCAGCTGCCGGCTGGTGATGGGCATCGCGAACACCCAGAGCATGGCGATTCCGGCACCGGAGAGCCAGCCGCCCCAACGCCAGCCTCTGGCGCCCTGGCCGGCCAGCTGCAGCAGCAGGGCCAGGCCGAGTGGGTAGAGGGCGAGGGGGAGAAGTTTGCTGAGCAGAAACCCCATGGTTCAGGAGCGGTTGGTCAGGAAAGGCCTTGCTCACGTTTCAGGCGTTCGAGCTCCTCGCGGGCCTCGAACGCGGCCCAGGCCCGCTCCAGGTCGGGATCCTGGTCTGCCGGCTTCGCCGCCAGCTCTTCCAGGGCGCGCTGAACGGCGCTGAAGCGCTGGCCCAGCTCCGCGAGCTGGTTCCAGCAGTGCCGGCCCTGCTCCATCAGCCCGGCAACATGGGATTCGGCCCGCTGCGCGAGATCCTCGGCACCGGCCGAGCGCGCCCGTTCCACCCGTTCACGCCAGGAACGGATCTCCCCGGCCAGGGCGAGCAGGCGCTGGCGGTGCTGCTTGGCCTGATCCTGCAACCAGCGTCGCTCCCGCTCCAGGTTGGCCTGGCTCTCGCGGGCCTGCTGATCGTCGAGCAGGGCCCTCTGGGCGGGATTGGCCGCCAGAAAGGCCTCGAGCTGCTGTTCCAGCCGAGCCTCGAGTTGTTCCAACCAGTCGCCTGCCACCACGGCCATCAGCTCGGGGGGTTGGGGCTGGCCGGGGCCCGGGTGATCAACGGGGCCTCGATTTCCTCCAGCAAGGGGGTGATGGCGGCTTCCCTGGAGCGCAGCAGCAGCTGGGTGAGCCGGGCGATGGCGCCATCGCCCAGGTCGTGGGCGCCGATGCGATCAAAGGCGTTGCGGTAGAGCTCCTCCAGCTCACGGATCAGGTCTTCGCGGGTCTGCCGCATCGCAGCCCGTTGCTCCTCGCGGCTCATGAATGGTGATGGGTGCTGTTGCAGTGAGTCTCGCCCCAGCCGGGTGTGGCCCTGTTCACGGCGACCAAGGGAGGCTTGCCTACGATCCTGGCTGGATCAGATCTGAAGGACAGTCCTCGGCCATGGGCGGCATCACGCAGGGTTTCGTCGGTGCCGTCGGCAACACTCCTCTGATCCGCCTCAACGCCCTGAGCGAGCGCACCGGCTGCGAGATCCTCGGCAAGGCGGAATTCATGAATCCCGGGGGGTCTGTGAAGGACCGTGCAGCCCTCGGGATCCTGCTGGAGGCTGAACAGGAGGGAAGGCTTCAGCCCGGTGGCACGGTGGTGGAAGGTACGGCTGGAAATACCGGCATCGGCCTCACCCATCTCTGCAACGCCCGCGGCTACAAGGCCGTGATCGTGATCCCCGACACCCAGTCGGCCGAGAAGATCGGTCTGCTGCGGAGCCTTGGGGCGGAGGTGCTCACGGTGCCGGCGGTCCCGTACCGCGACCCAAACAACTACGTGAAGCTGTCAGGGCGGATCGCGGCGGAAACCCCGGGCGCGATCTGGGCCAATCAGTTCGACAACCTGGCCAATCGTCGCGCCCACTCCATGAGCACGGGGCCGGAGATCTGGCAGCAGACCGATGGGAAGGTGGATGCCTGGGTGGCGGCCACCGGCACCGGTGGAACCTATGCCGGGGTGGCCCTGTACCTGAAGGAGCGGAAGCCCTCTCTGCAGTGCGTGCTGGCCGACCCCCACGGCAGTGCCCTCTACAGCTGGGCCACCCGTGGCGAGCTGGTGAGTGATGGGAGTTCGGTCACAGAAGGGATCGGCAACAGCCGTGTCACCGCCAATCTGGAGGGTGCACCGATCGATGCCGCCGTGCGCGTCGATGATCAGACAGCGCTGGAGACGATCTACAACCTGCTCTGGGAGGAGGGCCTCTTCCTCGGCGGCTCGGTGGGCATCAACGTGGCCGCGGCGGTCGAGACCGCCGCTCGTCTCGGGCCGGGGCACACGATCGTGACTGTGCTGTGCGACAGCGGGGATCGCTACCGGTCGCGCCTGTTTGACGCCGCCTGGCTGCAGGCCAGGGGCTTGCGGCAGCCGGAACGCGCCGCGGCGGGAGTTCGTTGATGCTGGGTGATGGCCCGGCCCCCGATCAGCTGATTGCGGGGCGCTACCGATTGGAGCAGTGCCTCAGCGAGGGCAGCCAGGGGCAGCTCTGGCGGGCCACGGATCAGCTGGCGGCCCAGGCGCCGGTGGTTCTGCGCCGGCTCACTGCGCCGGTTGACCTGGCCCGGGCCGCCGAGCTCTGGGCCAGCCTGCAGGGGGTGCTGCATCCCCAGGTGCCACGCCTGGGCACCGCGATCCACGAAGAGGAGACGCTCTGGCTGGTGCGGGAATGGCAGAGCGGGCGCACCTTCGCTCAGCTGATGGCCATCCGCGCCGAGCGACAGCTCGTGTTCGGTGCGGGCGAGGTGCTGCTGCTGCTCCGCCAGCTGCTGCCGGTGCTCACCGTGCTCCATGGCCAAGACCTGGTGCATGGTGATCTCTGTCCGGCCAACCTGTTGCGGCGCGACAGCGATGGGCTTCCCGTGCTGCTGGACTTCGGGGTGGTCTGCGGTGCCGTTCTGGCCACGCCCGGCTACGCCCCTCCCGAGCTGGCGGGGAGCGCCAAACCTCAGCCCTGGATGGATCTCCACGCCCTTGGCGTCACCGCGCTGGTGCTGGTCAGCGGCGACCCTCCTGAGAAGTTGCTCGATCCGGTGACCCTGGAGTGGTGCTGGCCGCCGGCCCTGGCGGAACTGCCGGAGCTCAAGGGTCTGCTGGCCCGGCTGATCGGAGTGGCAGGGGCCTCACGCTTCGGTTCAGCGGCCCAGGCCCTCGCGGCCGCCCAGGACGTGCCCATGCCCGACAGCACCGGACCGGTTCCGAGGGCGGATCGCACCGTGGCCCTGATGCCGCCCCCATCCGCGGAAACACCTTCTGCCGAGCCCCCATCGCTCCCCCCGATTGCAGCGGCGCCGCTCACCGCTCCAGCCGAGCCGTTGCCGCGCAGCCGCGCTGAGGAGCGTGATCAGGCGGCCGAAGGGGGCCTCTGGCCCGTGGTGATCGCCCTGGTGCTCTCCGCTGTGGTGGGAACGGCCCTGGGCTGGTGGTGGTTGAGCCGCGGCAAGACGGTTCTCTCCGATTCCGAATCGGCTCTTCAGCTGCCCTCCAGCCTTCCTTCGGCGGAGATCGATCAACGTCAACAGCTGCTCAACCGCCTCCGGGCGATGCAGGTGGATCGGGCCTGGTTCCTCAGCCTTGTGGATGCCAGCTTGCTCGCCCAGTTCCCGGAACGGGGCAGTCGGCTGCCCAGCGATTCCCCGGCTGATGCACCGCTGAGGAAGGTCTGGAACGAACTGGCCGAGGAATGGTTGGCCCGGGTGGAACAACTGCCGATCGAGATCCGCCGCCGCCTTGGCAGCTTCCGGCAGATCGACTGGCAGAAGCGCCAGCAGGCCCTGGTGAGCCAGGGTCTCAGTCCGCGGGTGCTGCGCCAGCTGGTGTCGGAGGGCGCCCAGAATCTGCTTCCGGGGCGTTCCGGGGCGGACATCCCGCCGGAGCCGTTCCGCCAGCTCTGGTTCGCAGCCGCTGAGCGCAGCCTCGCCAACGTTCAGATCGAGGCGATCACGGCCCTGCCTCAGGAAACCCGTGTGCTCACGGCCCAGGTGGAAGCGGGAGGCGCCCGGCTGTTCCCGATCCGCCTGCCCCAGGGCTACCGGCTCGTGCTGGGGGTGAACGGCTCGCCGCTGATGCAGATGATCGTGTTCAGCGCCGACGGGGAGCTGCTGGATGGGAAGGGTCCGTTGCGGGTGGTGAGTCTGGGGGCGCAGAAACGCTCACCCGTCCAGCTGCTCATCACCAATGACGGCCTGGCGCAGGCCCAGATCACCCTGTCGCTGCGGGTCGATCCACCACCGCTGCCCACCGCGCCAACGCCACCGGTAGAACCCGAGCAGCCGCCGGCGCCCACCGCTCCCGCCGGTACGCCCAACCCGGCCCCGCCACCGCTGGATTCCACGGCGAACTGAGCTGGGATGCCAGGCCTAGAGCCTGGCAATGGCGGCTCTGGTCTCCTTGGCCTCCTGCTTGCGCCGTTCCTCCTGACGCTTGTCGTGGAGTTTGCGGCCCTTGCCCACTCCGATCGTGATCTTGATCCAGGATCCCTTGAGGTGCAGGTTAAGCGGCACCAGCGTCAGCCCCTTCTGTTCCAGGGCGCCGCGCAGTCTGTCGATCTCACGGCGGTGGGCCAGCAGTTTGCGGACCCGCAGCGGGTCGTGGTTGAAATAGCGGCCGGCATGGCTGTGGGGGGAGATGTGCACGTTGTGGAGCTGCAGTTCCCCATGGCGGATCAGGCAGAAGCCATCCCGCAGGTTCACCTGACCGGCCCGGATCGATTTCACTTCCGTGCCCAGCAGCTCGATGCCGCATTCCAGGGTTTCGAGAATCTCGTACTGATGGCGCGCGAAACGGTTGTCGGCCAGCAGGCGGTTGGCGGCATCGCGCTTCGCCCTGGCGGCGAGTTTCTTGGTGCCGCCCTTGGCCATGGATCGCCCGGCGCCTCCGCATCATTCCCTGCTCCCGACCCTAGGCAGGGGTCGGTACGCTCCACCCATGGCCATCGTTTCTTCGGGTCCAGCGGCTCCACGACCGGATCCCAACCCGGGGCCGCGCCTGATGGATGCAACCTCAGCCGGCGAACCGGCAGACGAGACCCAGCCGCGGGAAGACTCCCTGCGCCCGCGGCGCCTGGCGGACTACATCGGCCAGGGAGAACTCAAGCAGGTGCTGGGCATCGCCGTGCAGGCCGCCTGCAACCGCGGCGAGGCTCTCGATCACGTGCTGCTCTACGGCCCCCCCGGGCTGGGCAAGACGACCATGGCTCTGGTGCTGGCCGAGGAGCTTGGTGTTCGCTGCCGGATCACCAGTGCTCCCGCGCTGGAGCGCCCCCGCGACATCGTGGGCCTGCTGGTGAACCTCCAGCCGCGGGAGCTGCTGTTCATCGACGAGATCCATCGTTTGAACCGGGTGGCCGAGGAGATCCTGTATCCAGCGATGGAGGACTATCGCCTCGATCTCACCGTGGGGAAGGGCACCACCGCCCGCACCCGCAGCCTGCCGATCCCGCCGTTCACCCTGGTGGGAGCCACCACCCGTGCCGGTTCGCTCAGCTCGCCCCTTCGCGACCGGTTCGGACTGATCCAGAGGCTGGAGTTCTATGGGCTGGAGGATCTGCGGGCCATCGTGGAGCGGGCCGCAGGACTCCTGCAGCTCGACCTGGAGGGTGATGCGGCCCTGGAGGTGGCGCGTCGCTGCCGCGGCACTCCGCGGATCGCCAACCGGCTGTTGCGGCGGGTGCGGGACGTGGCGGCCGTTCAGGGCCATGGGCGCATCGGCCAGGAGCTGGTGAATCAGGCCCTCGCCCTGCACCGGGTGGATGCCAGGGGTCTGGATGCCAGTGATCGTCGCCTGCTCACCCTGCTCCTGGAGGGCTATGGCGGAGGGCCGGTGGGCCTCGACACGCTCGCCGCCGGACTGGGGGAGGATCCCGTCACTCTGGAGACGGTGGTGGAGCCCTTCCTGCTGCAGCTGGGTTTCCTGCAGCGCACATCCCGGGGGCGGATGGTGACTCCTGCCGGCCGTGCCCATCTCGGCTGGCCCGCCCAGCTCGACCTCTCGGGTTCGGTGGCATGAGCGGCACCCTGCTGCTGGCCCTGGTGCTGAGCCTGCAGCTGCTGGGCCAGGCGAGTCTGCCCCAGCTGTTTGATCAGGCCCTCACCGCCAGCCGCGACGGTCGCTTCGCTGAGGCCCTGCCCCTGTGGAACCAGGTGCTGGAGATCGCCCCGGAAGATGCCGCTGCTTGGAGCAACCGCGGCAACGTGCAGCTTGCCCTCGGGGATCCGGAGGCCGCCATCGCCGATCAGGGTCAGGCGATCGCCCTGGAGCCGGCCAGTCCTGATCCACGCCTCAACCGCGGCACCGCCGAGGAGGCGTTGCAGCGCTGGGATGCCGCCGAGGCCGACTATCTCTGGATCCTCGATCAAGGTGAGGAGGCTGGGGAGGTGCGCGCGTCCGCGCTTTACAACCTCGGGAACGTTCGCGGCTCCCAGGGTGACTGGTCGGCCGCCCATGACTGCTTCGTGGCCGCAGCCGAAGCCCGGCCGGGGTTTGCCATGGCCCGTTCCAGCGCAGCGCTGGTGGCGTTTCAGCTGGGGGATCCGGCCGAGGCTGAACGGGAGCTGCGCGCCCTGATCCGCCGCCATCCCCTCTTCGCCGACGCACGGGCCGGCCTCACGGCCCTGCTGTGGCGCCGTGGCGCCAGCGGTGAGGCCGAAAGCAACTGGGCGGCGGCCTCGGGACTCGATCCGCGCTACCGCCAGCCAGACTGGCTTCTGCACACCCGCCGCTGGCCCCCCGAGCCGGTGCAGGCCCTGCAGCAGTTTCTGACACTGGCGTCTGGCTGAGCTTGACCGGCATGTCCCCCACCGCCTCGTTTCAGGCTCCATCCGGCCCCCCCTGGCCAAGCTTCGGGCTCGACCCGGTTCTCGATGCCGCGTTGCCCGAGCTGATCCAGCTGCGGCGCCATCTGCATCGCCATCCGGAGCTGAGTGGCCATGAGCACCAGACAGCGGCGCTGGTGGCCGGGGAGCTTCGCCGCTGGGGCTGGCAGGTGCGTGAAGGGGTCGGCCGCACGGGCGTTGTGGCGGAGTTGGGTGCGGCGCACCTACCGGATGGCCGGCCCACTGCGGTGCTGGCTCTGCGGGTGGACATGGACGCGTTGCCGGTGGAGGAGCGCACCGGCCTCGATTACGCCTCCACCGTGCAGGGGCTGATGCATGCCTGCGGCCATGACCTGCACACCACGGTGGGGCTTGGCGTCGCTCGCCTGCTGGGCGAACTGGAACGGCGTGATCCCGGCCGGCTCAGCCGGCGGATCCGGTTGTTGTTCCAACCGGCGGAGGAAACAGCCCAGGGTGCGGCCTGGATGAAGGCCGACGGGGCCATGGATGGCGTCGAGGCCCTGTTCGGTGTGCATGTGTTTCCCAGCCTGCCGGCCGGCTGTATCGGCGTGCGCAGCGGCAGCCTCACGGCTGCCGCCGGCGAGCTGGAGGTGGAGGTGCTCGGCGAAGGTGGCCATGGCGCCCGGCCCCACCAGAGCACCGATGCCATCTGGATCGCCGCCCGGGTGGTGAGCGGCCTGCAGGAGGCGATCAGTCGCCGGCTCGATGCCCTGCATCCCGTGGTGGTGAGTTTCGGGCGCATCGAGGGCGGGCGGGCCTTCAATGTGATCGCCGATCACGTGCGGCTGCTCGGAACCGTCCGCTGCCTGGATAACGACGTGCACGCCCAGCTTCCAGGCTGGATCGAAGACACCGTGAAGGCGCTCTGTGTGGGCCATGGCGGCGAAGCGCGGGTGCATTACCGCTGCATCTCACCGCCGGTGCACAACGACCCGGCCCTCACCCAGCTGGTGGCTGATGTGGCCGCTGGGCTGCTGGGCCGCGACCGGGTGCGCTGGCTTGAACAGCCTTCCCTGGGCGCTGAGGACTTTGCGGAGCTGCTGGACGGCACCCGCGGCACGATGTTTCGCCTGGGGGTGGCGGGCCCGGACGGCTGCACGCCGCTGCACAGCAACGGCTTCGCCCCGGATGAGTCGGCCATCGGTGTGGGGATCAGAGTGCTCAGCGCCAGCCTGCTGGCCGCGATGGAGCGCCCGGTTCCGTGACCCAGCCGATGCGCCGCAGGCCCTGGCTGCAGACCTGGCTCACCCTGGCCGCTCCGCTGCTGATCCTGCTGGCGCTGGTGGCGCTGCTGCAGCGCCGCGGGGCTGAGCGGGTGGTGGCGGTGCCATCGCTGCTGATCGGAGCCGGGCTGTTGATCACCAATGCGCTCCATCAGGGTCGGCGGCGCCGCAGGTTGCTGGAGACGCTGCGCGAGGCTGGTGAACATGAGCCAGACGCCCAACCCCGAAGTCCTGCGCAGCGCGATCGCCTCCGGTGACCCCTCCCGGGCGATGCCGGCCCTGGCCCGACTGCGCGACCTTCCGGCCGAGCAAGCGATTCCCCTGCTGTTGCTTGGACTCGAACAGGACATCTTCATGATCCGCTCCCTGAGCTGCGCGGGCCTGGGGGTCAAACGCAGTGAGGCCGGCTGGCAGGCGCTGCTGCGCTGCCTCGAACACGACGAGGACGCCAATGTGCGCGCAGAGGCCGCCAACTCACTGGCCAGTTATGGCCTGGAGCAGGCCTGGCCGGTGTTGCTGGCCGCCTTTCGGCGGGATCGCCAGTGGTTGCTGCGTTGCAGCGTGCTTTCCGCCCTGGCGGAGCAGCCGCAGATCGATCCGGGCTGGCTGCTGGAGCTGGCCAGCCTGGCGATCGGCGATGACGACGGCACCGTGCGGGTGGGGGGCGCGGAGATCCTCGCCAGGGTTGTGCGCGATTGGCCCGGTGGCGATGAGGCGACCCAGGCGCGGCTGCTGTTGCAGCGGCTTCAGGCCGATCCCGATCACCGCGTGGTGGCCGCGGCCCTCGATGGCCTTGAGCCATTTCGGCCTTGCTAGGTTTCGAATGTCACTAGGGGTGCCCGGCTGCCTTGTGCAGCCCCGGGCTGAGATCACACCCTCCGCACCTGATCCGGGTCATGCCGGCGCAGGGAAGTGAGCCGCCCGGTCTCCGGGCCAGCACGATCTCGGCAACCGGACCCCGACATACGGCTAGCGCCCACCGTCCTTTGCCACAACACGCCATGCGTAGCGCCTGGATCGAGAAGCGTCAGGGTCAGGGGAATGTGACCCAGCTCCACTACGCCCGGCAGGGGGTGGTGACCGAGGAGATGGCCCATGTGGCGAAGCGGGAGAACCTGCCGGAATCGCTGGTGCGTGAGGAGGTGGCCCGGGGCCGGATGATCATCCCGGCCAACATCAACCATCCCAACCTCGAGCCGATGGCGATCGGCATTGCCAGCTCGTGCAAGGTGAACGCCAACATCGGCGCCTCCCCCAATGCCAGCGATGTGGCGGAGGAGCTCAAGAAGCTCGAGCTGGCGGTGAAGTACGGCGCCGACACGGTGATGGATCTCTCCACCGGCGGCGTGAACCTGGATGAGGTGCGTACCGCGATCATCAAGGCATCGCCGGTGCCGATCGGCACGGTGCCCGTCTATCAGGCGCTCGAGAGCGTGCACGGATCGATCGAGCGGCTCAGCGAAGACGACTTCCTGCACATCATCGAGAAGCACTGCCAGCAGGGCGTTGATTACCAGACCATCCACGCCGGTCTGCTGATCGAGCACCTGCCCAAGGTGAAGGGCCGCCTCACCGGGATCGTGAGTCGCGGCGGCGGCATCCTGGCGCAGTGGATGCTCTACCACCACAAGCAGAATCCCCTTTACACCCGCTTCGATGACATCTGCGAGATCTTCAAGCGCTACGACTGCAGCTTCTCGCTGGGTGATTCCCTGCGCCCGGGCTGTCTGCACGACGCCTCCGATGAAGCGCAGCTGGCGGAACTGAAGACCCTCGGTGAACTCACCCGCCGCGCCTGGAAGCACGACGTGCAAGTGATGGTGGAGGGTCCGGGCCACGTGCCGATGGATCAGATCGAGTTCAACGTGCGCAAGCAGATGGAGGAGTGCAGCGAGGCGCCCTTCTATGTGCTCGGCCCACTCGTCACCGACATCGCCCCCGGCTACGACCACATCACCAGCGCCATCGGCGCGGCGATGGCCGGCTGGTACGGCACGGCGATGCTCTGCTACGTGACCCCCAAGGAGCACCTGGGCCTGCCCAATCCCGAGGACGTGCGCAACGGCCTGATTGCCTACAAGATCGCCGCCCACGCTGCCGATATCGCCCGCCACCGCCCCGGCGCCCGCGACCGCGACGACGAGCTGAGCCGCGCCCGCTATGGCTTCGACTGGAACAGGCAGTTTGAGCTCTCGCTCGACCCCGAGCGCGCCAAGGAGTACCACGACGAAACCCTGCCGGCCGACATCTACAAACAGGCCGAGTTCTGCTCGATGTGCGGTCCCAAACACTGCCCGATGCAGACCAAGATCACCGACAAGGATCTTGAAGCGCTGGAGCAGGTGCTTGGGACCTCAGCTGAAAATTCTCTGGTCAGCCTCGAGAGCTGAGTGCAGCAGGGACCCGGCTGGGCCGGGTCCCCTGAACCCAAGGCTCAGTAGCGGTAGTGCTCGAGCTTGTAGGGCCCTTCCACCGGCACGTTGATGTAGGCAGCCTGCTCGGCCGTGAGCTCGGTGAGCTTCGCCCCGATCTTGTCGAGGTGGAGGCGGGCCACCATCTCATCAAGGTGCTTGGGCAGCACGTACACCTCGTTGGCGTACTGGTTGCCCTTGGTGAAGAGCTCGATCTGGGCCAGCACCTGGTTGGTGAAGGAGTTGCTCATCACGAAGCTGGGGTGACCGGTGGCACAGCCCAGGTTCACCAGGCGGCCTTCAGCCAGCAGCAGGATTTTGTTGCCGCTGGGCAGAGTGATGTGATCCACCTGGGGCTTGATGTTGTCCCAGGGGTATTGCTTGAGCGACGCCACATCGATCTCGTTATCGAAATGGCCGATGTTGCACACGATCGCCTGATCCTTCATCTGGATCAGGTGTTCGTGGCGGATCACCCGGAAATTGCCGGTGGCCGTTACGAAGATGTCCACATCGCCCACCACGTCGTCGAGACGCACCACCCGGTAGCCCTCCATCGCGGCCTGCAGGGCGCAGATCGGATCGATCTCGGCAATCATCACGGTGGCACCAAGGCCCCGCAGCGACTGGGCCGAACCCTTGCCCACATCGCCATAGCCCAGCACCAGGGCCACCTTGCCGGCCACCATCACATCGGTGGCGCGCTTGATGCTGTCCACCAGGGATTCGCGGCAGCCGTAGAGGTTGTCGAACTTGCTCTTCGTCACCGAGTCGTTGACGTTGATCGCCGGGAAGGGCAGTTCGCCACTCTTCTGCATCTGATACAGACGAGCCACGCCGGTGGTGGTTTCCTCCGTGACGCCCTGGATGGCGGCATGGATGCGGGAGTAGAAACCGGGTTGGGCGGCCAGCTTCTGACGGATGCTGTTGAAGAGGGCGGTCTCCTCTTCGTTGGAGGGGTTGTCGAGCACCGAGGGATCCTTCTCAGCCTTGGTGCCCAGCACCACCAGGCCGGTGGCATCACCGCCATCGTCGAGGATCATGTTGGGGGTGCCGCCATCGCCCCACTCGAGGATGCGGTGGGTGAAGGCCCAGTACTCATCCAGGGTTTCGCCCTTGTAGGCGAACACGGGCACACCAGCAGCAGCGATGGCGGCAGCGGCGTGGTCCTGGGTGGAGAAGATGTTGCAGCTGGCCCAGCGCACCTCGGCGCCGAGGGCCACCAGGGTTTCGATCAGAACGGCGGTCTGGATCGTCATGTGCAGGGAACCTGCGATCCGGGCGCCCTTGAGGGGCTGTTGGGAGCCGAACCGGGCCCGGAGCGCCATCAGGCCGGGCATTTCGGTTTCAGCGATGGCGATCTCCTTGCGGCCGAAATCGGCCTGGCCGATGTCGGCGATCACATAGCTGGACGTGCTTTGCAGCGAGGCAGTGAAGGATGTGGCAACCATGGACGTGGGAATGCGAGTGGTGAAACGACTCAGACGGTGACGATCTCGGTCCAGTCCTCGGTCTGAGCCTGGGGACGGAGCTGAAACCTTGCCCCTGATGGCGGGCAAAGTTGAAAGACTGCGGAGACGCCGAGACTTCGGGCTCGCTGAACAGAAATCTTAAAGTGATGTCTGAGGAAATCGTGTGGACTGGGTCGCCCTGGCCACTGGCTGAGGAGAGCGCCACCCGGGATCTGGGTGCAGGTCTGGCGCGCAGGTTGAGCCGGGAGGGCGGTCACACGCTGTTGTTGAGCGGTGAACTGGGAATGGGCAAAACCTGCCTGGTTCAGGGCCTGGCCCGCGGACTTGGCATCGACGAGCCTGTCACCAGCCCCACTTTTGCCCTCTCCCAGCATTACGAAGGCCGAAGCGGTGCCCTGGTGCACCTGGATCTGTACCGGCTGGAACAACCGGAAGCGGCTGATGAGCTACTGGCCCAGGAGCAGGAGATCGCCCGCGGGAGCAACGCCGTGCTGGCGGTGGAATGGCCGGAACGGCTGAGCTCTCCGCCTCCACAGAGCTGGCGCGTTGAGCTGCGGCTTCTGGATCCCAGAGATCCGGATCGGGGCCGGTTGGCTCTGGTTCGCCCTCCCGCCGCGTTCCCCGGCTGATCGCGCTCAGCACGCCGCGCGCTGATCGGCCAGGAAGGCCAGAACCTGCGGTTCCGTGGGCTGGGGATCGATCGCTCCGGCCCCCCCACAAACGATGGCACCACAGGCGCTGGCGAAGGCGATGCGCTGCTCCACGGTCCAACCGGGATGGCGACAAAGGGTATGGAGCCAGCCCGCCAGGAAGGCGTCGCCTGCGCCGGTGGTGTCTACGGCGCGAATCTGGAAGGCCTGCCGTTCTCCCCTGCGGCCCACCGCGCTCCAGCGGATCGGTCCGTTCCCGCCTGTGATCAGCACATCGGGGTGGTGGGGAAGGGCCGCGGCGATGGCCACCGGGTCGGTGCTGTTGAACAGCCACTGGGCCTCCTCCGCCGTGCACTTGAGCAGGTGGGCCTGGGCGATGAGTGGCCGGATCCGAGCCAGGGCCTGGGCTGATGGCGGCGCATCGGGGGAGAGGCTGGGATCCCAGAAGGTGGGCCGCCAGTTCACGTCCACCCCCAGCCGCAGCCCAGCCGCCAGGGCTCGCGGCACCAACCCCTGGAGCGCACGACAGGCCTGGGGGCTGGCCAAGGGGATCGTGCCGCTGATCAGCCAGCCCGGCTTGAGCAGCCGGGGCAGGCCGGCGTCGAGTTCGGCCGGATCCAGCGCCTGATCCGCGAAGCCCAGGCCACGGTCGCCGGCAAAGCCAGCAAAGCAGCGCTCGCCGGTGGGATCGCGCCGAACCAGCACGATCCTGCTGGGCCGCTGGGCATCCCACTGAATGGCGGAACCATCCACCCCACGGGAGTGCATCAGAGCGGCCAGGGCCTCGCCGATTGGGTCACGGCCCAGCCGGCCCAGGAAGGCCGAGGGGGTACCCAGCCGGGCCAGGGCACAGGCCACATTGGCCGGGGCTCCACCCAACCGATCACCCTCCGGCGGCTCGAGCCGGTCGACGAGAGCTTCTCCTACGCACAGCACCTCGGCCATCGTTTTCCCAGGGGATTCAGGCCTGTTTAGCCCCGGCGAGCCGCTCCAGCAGGGCCGCGATGATCCGAGCATTGGCAGCCGGGAATGGGTAGTTGTTGAGATCTCCGGGTTTCACCCAGCGCACCTGCTGGCTGGCCAGGGGCTGGGGATCGCCCTCCTGCCAGCGGCAGAGGTGCACCACAAAGCGCAGGCGTTTATGGCTGTAGCTGTGATCCAGGCTGATCAGATGGTCGTCCACCGCCACGGTGATGGCCAGCTCCTCCCTGAGCTCACGGGTGATGGTGGTTTCGATCGGTTCGCCGGGCTCCTGCTTGCCTCCTGGGAATTCCCAGAGGCCGCCGAGCAACCCCTCCTCGAGGCGCTGATCGATCAGTACCCGGCCCACGGCATCCAGCACCACGCCAACCCCGATCACCTGAACAGGGAGCTGGCGTGGGGGCTCCTTCACAGGGAAGCGGTGGGGATCTCCGGCAGCGTAGGCAGCGCAGTGCTGCTGCCAGGGACAGTCCTGACAAGCCGGGGTGCGGGGCGTGCAAACCTTGGCCCCCAGGTCCATCAGGGCCTGGTTGAAGGCTCTGGGTTGCTGCGGATCCAGCAGGGAACCGCTGACCCGCCAGAAGCTGGCCAGCTGCCGTGCCGGAGGCTGCGGGCAGGCGATCAGCCGGGCCAGCACCCGTTTCACGTTGCCATCGAGGATCGCAAAGGGCTGATCAAAGGCAGAGGAGAGAATGCTGCCGGCGGTGCTGCGTCCGATACCCGGCAGTTCCTGCCAGCCTTCGAGCGTTCTGGGCCAGGAGCCGAGCCGGCGCAGCTGCTGGGCGCCCTGATGCAGGCGGCGAGCCCGGGCGTAGAAGCCCAGTCCTTGCCACACCCGCAGCACGGCGTGCTGTTCCGCGGTGGCGAGGACCTCGAGGCTGGGGAAGATCTCCATCCAGCGATGCCAGTAGGGAAGCACCACCTGCAGCTGGGTCTGCTGAAGCATCACTTCAGCGATCAGCACGCCGTAGGGATCGATCGCCTCGCCATCGGCGGGCCGGCTGCCGTCGGGGCGCAGCTTCCAGGGGATGGCGTGGCGACCGTGGATCTCCCACCAGGCCAGCAGCCGGCGGCGCAGCTCGGGCACATCGGCGCTCAGGTCACTCGGTTCCGCGTCTGGCGCGAAGGGATGGAACGGCGTTGTCTTCATGCCTTTGGCCATCAGGCCCCGGCAGCAATCAGGGTCGCCACATGCTCGGCGGGCGGCAGAACTGCTGGCTGGCGCGGGGGGGACGATCGGAGCCCACAGGTGTGGGATGTTGTTGCATCTTCAGGCCAACAGGGTCTGTGCGGCCTGGATCCCCGAGAGATACGCGCCTTGCAAGGTGGCCGGGTTGGTGGTGCTAACGGCCTCTCCTGCAAACACCATCGCACCCCAGCGCTGTGCCAGGGCTGCCCGCATTCCTGGGGTGGATCCAACGGCAGCGAATGAGTAGCTGCCGCAGGCGAAAGGATCTTCGTTCCAGCGGGTCAGCAGCACCTCACTCGGAGTGGGGATGGATCGTTTGGGGTAGCAGCGTTTCAGCTGGTTCAGCGCTGAGCTGAGGATCGCCTGATCCGGGAGACGTTCCAGCTGTTCCGCTTGGGTGGCAGCAATGAAGCCCATCAGCGCCGGCCGGCCGATCACGCCCGTGAGATCCACCCACTCCGGCCAGAGACCGACCTCGGGGCCATCGTTGCGGAGCCAGGTGGTGGGATCCCAGAAACGCTCAGGGAACAGCAGCACGATCTTGTCGAGCACCCCGACGCCGAGGTGTTTGACCGCCCGTGCCTTCGTCTTCGGTAAGGGAGGGTCAAAACGAATCCGGTTGCGTTTGAGCACCCCGAGTGGAACGGTGCAGCACAGCCGGCTTGCTTCGAACACCGCCCCGGCCGTTGTGGTGACACGGACGCTCTGGGGATTATTTTCGATCGCCCGAACCACGTGGCCGAGCCGAATCTCGGCGCCCCGGGCGAGATGTTGGACGATGCGATCGAGTCCCTGAGGTACCAGCGCATCCCCTCCGAGCAGCTCCTCGCCGTCACCCAGAGGGGCATTGGCAGCAATGGCACTGAGCGGGGCGCCAACCTCGTGCTCCACATCAGTGATCAAGGTGAAGCGTTGATCTGAGCTCAACGGTTGTGGCAGCAATCGGCTGAGAGGCTGATCCGCGCTGCCGCTGTCTTCCGCACGGCGAACGAACGCATCCAGCCAGGCATCCGCCCGTTCACTGCGTTCGGCGCTCCACCGTTGGCCGTCGGCAGCAATGGTGATGCGGCTCTGCTCATAGGTGGGGATCACGGGCAGCCGCAGATCCTGGGTGACGAGGCGGTGAATGGGATTGTTGGCGATGCCGTGCAGCCAGGACGCACCCAGATCCAGTGCGCAACCTTGGCGGTGTTCGGTCCAGATCCGACCGCCGAGGCGTTGGCGAGCCTCCAGCACCAACACCCGCTGGCCGGCCGCCATCAGGCGTTGAGCACAGGCCAGCCCCGCGAGTCCAGCACCAATCACAAGGGCATCAATGGGCTGATCTGGCCTGGCCGCCACAGCCAGTGGACCGCCCATCACGGCAACGCACGTTGCGAAGCCTTGGCCGATCAGCGTGCGTCTGCGCATCGGTGCTCTCAGCTGTGTCGTCCATCCATCCTGAGAGCCATGGGGCCTACCCTGGACGCCAATGGCAAGACAGAGCCGATGTCAAGATCTCAGCTGGAATTCACGCCAAAGCAAGACGCCGAATTTCGGCAGTTTGTGGCCAAGCAGAGAATCGCCGCCATAGCCATTGCCGCTCTCGTTCTGTTTAAGGCAGCGTCCACTCTCCCGGGCCTGCCTTTTCTGAATTGGCAAGTGATTATGTTTGGAGTGGCTTCTTTCGCTGCTGCCTGCTACTCCTGTTGTGCTCTCTATGTGAGCAGCTCAAGGTTGTACAAAATCACTCAAACCAGTGGAAATGATATCGGCTATTTGTTCTCCGGTTTGCGGAGCCTGGAAAATTGCCTGGCATCACTGGCGCTTGCCATTCTGTTCAGCATCATCCCCGTCTACCTCGCCGCCTAGACTCGGGAATCTGTCTGGGCTGCAATTATTTAATGTCAAGGCGACTCTGGGATCTCAATCTTATTCTTTTCCGTTTGCTGCTTGTCCTGGGAGCGCCTGGGTTGGGACTACTGCGATTGTCGAGCTGATGATTCTCAAGCTTGCGTTGCAGGATGAGTCCTGAGAGCACAACTGTAATGGCGTTGGCAATGATGATGGGACCATTGCCTGTGAGGGCTCCGTAAATCAGCCATAGGGTGATTCCACTGGTGAATAAGGTGTACATGCTGAGCGAAATCCCTCTGGTGTCACTGCTGCTGAGCGTTCTCATCGCCTGGGGAATAAAACTTGAGGTGGTGAGGGAGGCGGCCGCGTAGCCCAGGATGTCAATGACGGATGTTGGCTGGCTCATGGCAGGGTGTGGAGGGTGATCTTGACGTTAAAGCTGGGCAGGCGTTTGAAAATCTGAACGTCCTTGCCTGGGCGCTCAACGACGTATGCCGGGGAGGTTGGCCCGGCGCTTTTTGAGCCAACAGCCGTATTCGGGGGCATACTTCCTTGCTGTTGTCGCGGCCGAGG
>JAYKGZ010000035.1:0-29238 GCA_035284925.1 Cyanobacteriota bacterium
GTCATCGCCAACAACTACATCGACTACGCCATCGCTGCTCTCGTCTGAGCCCCTTCCGCGATCCCTTCCCCATGAGCTCCCGCAAGGGAGCTCTTTTTGTTGTGGCCCTGATCGGCTTGTTGTGGCCCTGATCGGCTCGCCGCCCCACCAGCTGCCATCATCAAGTGATCAACGCCCTCCCCGCTGCCGTTGATGACTGTTCCCGAGGTGCCCGGCCAGCTCGATCCACGGCGAAGCTCCGGTGAGCCGATCACGGAAGCCGAGGCGATTGAGCGCCTGCGCCAGACGGAAGACTGTTCCCAGCAGTATTACGGAGCCTGGTGGCTTGGCCGCATGCGCAGCCGGCACCCCGAGGCGGTTCCGCTGCTGAGGAGGGCGCTGCGCCAACGCCGCCCCCGCGACCCCGGGGCAGGGGTGGAGGAGAATGCCGTGGCGAGGAACGCGGCCCGCGCCCTCGGCAAGCTTTCAGCGGCGGCCGAGCCCGCCATCCCCGACCTGCTCGACAGCCTGGACGACGACGACGATGGACTGCGTGAGGCAGCCGCACGCTCCCTCGGTGAACTCCGGGCCAGGGCTGCCATTCCCCGGCTCTGCCAGCGGCTGGCCAGCGGCCCCGCCGGTGCCGGTGCCCTGCGGGCCGGCACCCCCCGACTGCAGGAACCCTGCGAAGCCATGCTCGAAGCCCTCGGGGAGATCGGCGTGGCCAGCATCGACGTGCTGAAGGTGGTGGAACCCTTCGTGAGCCATGAATGGCCGTTGATCCGCAGTGCTGCCGCCCGAGCCCTGCTGCAACTCAGCGGGGATGAGACCTGGGGCCGAGTGCTGCTCGAGCTGCTGGAGCATCCCCAGCTCCAGGTGCGCCGTGCTGCACTGATGGACCTGGGGGGAGCGGGCTGGCGCCCGGCCCTTCAGCCCATTGAGCGCACCCTCGCGGAGAACAGTCTCAAGTTGATCGCCCTGCGAGGACTGGTGGAGCGGGGCCATGGAGAGCCGGGGGAAACAACCCTGCTGGACTGCATGGATCGCCTGCTGTGAGGCCTGCCATGGGAACCACCTCCAACACCTCAGAGCTGATCACCGCCCTGAAGGCCGCCGACAGCACGGAAAATCTGCTCGCCGCCACACGGGCTCTGGCGGTCTGCGGAGATCCGGCCGCGGCCCCAGCCCTGGTGGAGGTTCTGGGTTTCAACAATCCCGGCGCAGCCGTGGCCGCGGTGGAGGGGCTGATCCGGCTCGGTGCCGATGCCGTGCCCAGCCTGCTGCGGTTGGATCCCCAGAACTATGGGGCCCGTGCCTGGGCCGTTCGAGCCCTGGCCGGTATCGGCGATGTGCGCGGGGTTGACCTTCTGGAAGAGGCCCTGAGCACCGATGTGGCGGCGAGTGTGCGCCGTGCTGCAGCGAGAGGGCTGGGCCAGTTGAACCTCACCGCTCTGGAGCAGGCGCCACGACGGGCACTCCAGGAACGATGCCTGAGGGCTCTGCTGGCCGCGCGAGGTGATGCGGAGTGGGTGGTGCGTTACGCCGTGGCGGTGGGCCTGGAGTCGCTGGGCCGCCAGCTGAGCGCCGACCAGGCAGATCTGGTGAGTCTCCAGGAAGCCCTGGAGGCACTGGCGAAACCGAGCCACGAGGATGTGGCCGTGGTGAGGCTGCGCGCAACAGTGGCGATGAGCCGCCTAGATGCCTGATGGCAACAGAGACCCGCTTGCTGTTTGTGTGCCTCGGCAACATCTGCAGATCTCCTGCCGCCGAGGCCGTGTTTCTAAACCTTCTGGAGAAGGATCAGCTGCAGGACCGGTTCCTGGTGGATTCCGCCGGAATCGGAGGTTGGCATGTGGGACGGGCGGCGGATCCACGCATGCGCGCTGCCGCTGAGCGCCGAGGCATCCAGCTCGCCAGCCGGGCCCGCCAGCTGGAGCCTGCCGATCTCCGCCGCTTTGACCACATCCTCACGATGGACGCCAGCAATCAGGCGGCCGTGATGGGCCTGGCCCGGAAAACCCGGGGGAGCATGGCCCGTATCGAACCGCTTGTGCATTACCTGCGCGTGATGAAGGCCGATCAGGTCCCAGACCCTTACGGCGGAGGGCCGGCAGGCTTCGAACACGTGCTTGATCTGCTGGAGGACGCCTGCAGGGGGCTGCTGGAGGCCCTGCGCTAACTCCCGGATGGACCGGGCCAGGCATCTTCCGGCACCCGCTGACGAAACAGATCCACCAGCGCCTGAATCACCGCGCCGATGTCCATGCCGTCAGTGACCACCTCCACCGCGTCGCTGGCCATCTGGAGAGGAGCCATGGCCCGGCTGGAATCCTGACGATCGCGCTCGGCGATCTGGGCTTCGAGCTCGGTTAACGGCGGAACCGCGAAGCCACGCTGCTCCAGATCCTTCGCCCGTCGACAAGCTCTTTCGGCCACTGTGGCCGTGAGGAACACCTTGAGGTCGGCGTCGGGGTAGACCGCCGTGCCGATGTCACGCCCCTCCGCGACCAGCCCACCACGGACGCCCATGTCCTGCTGCTGGCGGGTGAGCACCTCCCGTACACAGGGGTGCGCCGCCACCAGCGACACCTGGGCCGTCACTTCCGGACTGCGGATCGCCGCTGTCACGTTGTGGCCGTTGACATGGATCTGAAGGTCTTGCCCATCAGCCGCCGACAGATTGAGATCCAATCCCTTGAGCAGGGGCTCGACAGCGGCTGGATCGGCAGGGTCTGCACCCTGCTGCTGCACCCACCAGGTGAGGGCTCTGTACATGGCGCCGGTATCGAGATGGATCAGCCCCAGCCGAGCGGCCAGTGCCCTGGTCACGGTGCTCTTGCCGGCACCGGCGGGGCCGTCGATCGCGACGATCGGAGCGCGGGTCATCAGAAAGGTGTGATCGATCAGACGGGCAGGCCCACATTGAACAGCCGCCGCCAGCATGGCCGGGCCTTGGGGAGCGGTCTGAGGGCGAAGACGGCAGGGATCCACCAGCTCCACATAATCAACGCCGAGCCCGGCCGCCGTCAGCACATCCCAGGTGGTGCGCACCAGATCGTCTGGGGTGAAGCGACCATTCGCGTGAACCGATCTCGCCGCTGCCAGGGCCTGGGGAAGTGCCCTGGCCCGCTCCCGCTCAGACGGGTTGAGGTAGCGGTTGCGCGTGCTGGCTGCCAGGCCATCGGAGTCGCGCACGGTGGCGCAGCCCTCAACAGCCAATGGCATCCCCATGGCCTCCACCATGCTCCGCAGGATCACAAGCTGTTGCCAGTCCTTTTCCCCCAGAAACAACCGATCCGGCCTCACCAGGGAAAGCAGACGAGCCACGATGGTGGCCACGCCATCGAAATGCCCCGGTCGGCTGCGCCCGCACAGAACCGTGCTGAGGCTGTCGGGCACGCGCAGGGAAAAAACATCCTGTCCAGTTCCTCCAGGGAACATCTCCTCGACCCCAGGAGCAAAGAGGACCGTTGCACCAGACTGATCGGCCATCGCAGCATCCGCGTGGAGCTCACGCGGATAGCGCTGAAAATCTTCCCCCGGGCCGAACTGCAGAGGATTGACGAACACACTCACCACAACCGAAGCCACGACATCTCCTGAAGGTCGAGCCGCGCGGAGAATCAGTCGCTGGTGAGCACCGTGCAAGGCGCCCATGGTGGGCACGAAATGAACGGGTGATCGGCAGTGGCGCCGCCAGTGGACAAGCTCTCGGGTGGTGGTGAACAGCTCCATCACCCGGGATGCTCCCACATGGCACATCCCGGGTGATGGACGCCCACTGAGGTCAGTTGCCGGGAGGCAGGACCTCAAGCTTCACGTCAGCGACTCCACTGGAGATCAGGCCCAGGTGTCCGGCGGCCCCATGGGCCAGATCGATCACACGGTTGCCATGGAAAGGGCCTCGGTCGTTGATTCGGACAACTGCCGAGCGGCCGTTGTAGAGATTGGTGACCCGCACCCTGGTTCCGAAGGGGAGGCTCCGATGAGCCGCCGTGAGGGTACCTGGCCGCAGGACCTCCCCGCTCGCGGTGCGGTTTCCGAAAAATCCTGGTCCATACCAGCTGGCCCTACCACGACTCGTAGCCAGAGGAACCTGCTGGATGGTCCGGGGCACCACGGGTGCCGGGGAGTCGGGAGTGGGTGAAACGGTCGGAGAAGGTTCGGAATCGCTCAGTTCGCGAACGGCCAACCGCAGATCGGGGTCGTCCGAGGCGGTTGAAAGACTGGGGCGAACCTGGGCATCCGAAGCTGCCATGGCTGAACTGTCCTGACAGAGAGAGAGGGATGCACCACTCGCCACAAGCAGAACGAAGGAGTAAGTGAGAGTTTTGCGCATAACAAACGAGACTCGCCATTAATTCGGCAACCACAAGCCAATAAGTGGTTCGTCAACGTTGGATTGATGAGGGGAAATTCGTCGGACAGCTCTTGGCGGACTTCAGACTTCCCGGTTCCCCACCGAATTCGTCGACAGAGTTTCTTGCATTGGTTAACAACGCCGGAAAGCTACGCGGCTTCTCGTTGCCGATTAGGGGGCAAAGTTCCGCCTCGCAATGGATCAGGATTGGTGATCACGGCAGCGAACGCACGCTGTTACTGGGTTGTCGCCCCGGTGGCAATCCCGCAAACGATCAGCAAGTCAGATCAATGACATAAGCGCCACTGATCCAGACGTGTGCCAATTGCCCCACCGGCCCCTGCCTGGCGGTCCCGGAGGGGCGCAGCAACGACCGGACCGCATCGGAGGATCAGCCCGCAGCACGATCGAGGCGGACATGGATTACCGGAGCTCCGGCGTTGATGTGGTGGCCGGTCGGGCCTTTGTGGACCGGATCCGCGCCAGCGTTGATTCGACCCGGAGAACCGAGGTGGTGGGAGACCTGGGCGGGTTTGGAGGTCTTTGTCGCCTCCCTCTGGGACTGAGGGATCCCCTGCTGGTGGCTGGAACCGATGGCGTCGGCACCAAGTTGGAACTTGCCCTGACCCACGGCCGCCACCACAGCGTGGGCATTGATCTGGTGGCCATGTGCGTGAACGACGTGATCACCAGTGGCGCTGAACCGCTCTTCTTCCTCGACTACATCGCCACAGGCCGGCTGACGCCGGAAACCATGGCGGAGGTTGTGGAAGGCATCGCTGACGGTTGCCGGCAGAGCGGCTGCGCCCTGCTCGGTGGTGAAACAGCGGAGATGCCCGGTTTTTACCCACCCGGCCACTACGACCTGGCGGGCTTCTGCGTGGCTGTCGTGGAGGCCAGCGAGCTGATCGACGGCCGCGGCGTGCGCCCGGGAGACCGGGTGCTCGCGATCGGCAGCAGCGGGGCACACAGCAATGGATACAGCCTGATCCGGCGGATTGCCCAGGCCCAGCGGGTGGATGGCGAAACCCCCCTACCGGGGGGGGAGGGAAGCCTGATCGAAGCCCTGCTGGCCCCGACACGTCTTTACGGCGACCTCGTGAAGGCTCTGAAACAAGCCGGACTGCCCTTGCATGGCATGGCCCACATCACGGGAGGAGGCCTTCCCGAGAACCTGCCCCGCTGCCTGCCAGAGGGGGTCCACGCCCTGGTGGATACCTCCAGCTGGGAGCGTCCCGCCCTGTTCCGCTGGCTGAAGGAGGCCGGTGAGATCCCAGAGGTGGATCTCTGGAACACCTTCAATCTGGGTGTCGGATTCTGCCTGGTGGTGCCGGCTGCCGTCGCCAGCGAAGCCCGCAACGTGGCTGAGACCAGTGGCTACAGCTGCTGGGAGCTGGGTGAGGTGTGCGCGGGCCCTGCCCCCGAAGGACTGCCCCTGGCAGGCCTGCCGACCGAATGAGGGCCAGGTCGGAAACCCCTCTGTTTCAACCATATGGCAACTTTCCCCGGCTTGCGGCAGCATGGGCGCGTGCTTTGGCGTTTCAACCCGCGCAGAGCCCCGGCTCAGGTCACATTCAAGCAACACCGAAAAGGGTTCATAAACTTTTATTGATGATGGATTTGCCAAGCGGAACAGATCTTCAGGCCCGTTCCACCGCTGTTCAGCAGGACTTCAACCAAGGGCTGAACCAGGGCCCCGTTCTTCCTCCGACCGGCCAGGGACGATTCACCCGACGAAGAAGTTCAGCCGGTCCGATCGATCCGAACCGTCCGAGACGTCCGGCACCGAACAGCTCAGGCCAATCCCACAGCGGACCCAAACCCACCTTTCTCACGCTTCGCGATCACGGCAAGATCTTCGTTGCCGATCTGCCTCGCCTTTCCGACGGCCAGCTGGCCCATGTAGCCAAGGAAGCCCGGGAGGTTCTGGAGAGCCTCTCCAGACGCCTTGTGGACCTGGAAAGCCAGATCTGCCGAAACCAGGCCGACCGTGATACCCGCATCAGGGCTTCCACCAAGCGAGATGTGACCGATCGGTTCATCCGCGCCATCGAACATGAGCTTGAGCAACGCCGGAACAACCCCGTGCTGCGCTCGGCGGCTGGCGAGTCGATCGCCAGAGCCTTTCTTCAGCTCGCACGTCACCGCCTGCCTGGAGCCACCTTTGATTCTCTCCTGCAGGAAGCGCTTGTCGCTTGCGGAGAATCAAAAGCTTCAGCAAGCGCCGACCCCCTCTCCTCCGGCATGGTCTCCGACCTCTTGGAAAGCAGCTCTGAGCCATCCAGCGAACGTCCCAGGGCGATGCCGGTGGTGCTCACGCCGGATTCCCTGCCAGAGGCGGTCTGACCCGGGAAAACAGTGGATTCACGAACTCTGGAATGGGTTGTCCGGCATCCTCACCGGCAACACCCGGGCCAGAGCATCCAGTTCCTCGCGCTCGTCTTGCGAAAGCTCCCAATCCAGCGCTGACGTGCAACCCTTCAGCTGCGCGGGGCGACGCATCCCCACGATCGGGAGGGTGCCATGGGCCCGGCACCAGTTGATGGCCACCGCTGCGAGGGAGCTCTCATGAAACGCAGCGATGCTCTGCATGAGAGCCAGCAATCCTGAAAGAGAGGGTTGCAACCGCTGGAACAGGGCCCGGCGTGGAGCCGTCAGTCCCTGAAGCTCCTCCCCGGGTTGGCGGGTGAGCAGTCCCAGAGCCAGCGGGCTGTAGGCCAGGGGCTCCATACCCAGTTCCCGGCAGGTGTCCAGAATTCCACCGGGGCTGAGCGGCTGGGGGCTGAGCAGGGAGAACTGCACCTGCACACTCACCAGAGGGATGCCACGGCCCTCCAGGTGTGAATGGAGCTCCCGCAACCGCGCCGGCCCGAGGTTGGACACACCCAGTTCAGCCACCTCTCCCTGTTCCACCAGATCGGCCAGGCCATCAATCAGCGGCAGCTCCTGCCATGGCAGGTAGCGGGCTGTGCTCCAGTGAAGCTGCACCCGGTCGATCCGCCCCCCGAGGCGAGCGCGCGAGGCCCTGAACGCCCGGGTGAATCCTGTTCGACCCAGTCGCCACGGGAAGGGCGCCAGTTTGGTGGCCATGCAGAGTCGGCTCCGCTCCGCCGGCGGGAGCCTGGACGCACAGCGGCCCAGGATCGATTCACTGCGGCCGCTGAACCGGCCGATGCCATAGGAATCGGCCGTGTCGAACAGACGCACTCCGGCAGCCACCGCAGCCCGGAAGGTGGCTTCGAGTTCATGGTCCTGGCCTGGGTCATAGCCCCAGAGAAAGCGGTTTCCCCATGACCAGGTGCCCAGGCCGATCCCCGGATGCGCCATCGTGTTTTCTGTCATCAGCGGGTGAACAGCCCGGCCTCCCACGATGAGCCATCCCCCACCGGAAGAGAGCCTGAACGGCCCCCGGGCCGCCAACTCTGAGGAGATGGTTGAGCAAGCCGAGCGGGGCCCGACCGCCGGGCTGGAGCCGATCCTCTGCCAGCACTGCGGTCGCACGGCCAGCAACGGGATCAGCTGCGAGGGTTACTGCGTGGCCGATTCCGGGTACTGACCATGGGTTGCATCCTCCCAACCGGATCCCTGCAGGCGTTGGGGATCGTGGCACTTGTGATCGGCGGCTCGCCGGTGGCCGTCAGCTCAGCCCAGGACACTCCGGCCGGGATCGGTGTCGGCCGATTCAGCGAACCCCTCGTGCGCTGCAAGGTGAGCGCCTTCGGAGCGCAACGCCAGTGGCAAAACTGCGGCGTCCTGCGCCTTGAACAGAATCTCGAAGGGTTGTTGAGCGTGCGTTTCAGCCTTGGCAACTCGGGTGGACGCTTCGGCGACCAGGATCTGGTCTTTGCCGGCACGCTCAATCCGCCCAGCCATCCGATGGCCTGTCGGGATGACGGGAGGTGCACACCCCGCTTTCCCGTTCAGCTGCGTGTGAATGCCATGGCCAGCGGTCGTTACGACAGGCGAGGAGTGGCGGCCGGCCTTCCCCAGGCCTGGCTGGTGCAGGGCCAGTGCAGGATTGAGTCCCTCGGCGCCAGCTGCGAAGCCGCCGACAGGGAAGGAGCCCGGTGGCGCGCCGAAGGGTTCTTCAGGGGCGGTGTTCTTCCTGACAGGAAGACCTCCACCGTGGACAACCGCCAACAATCAGCCAGAGTGTCTTCATTCTGATCAGCCCATGGAGACCCCAACCTTCAACCTCGGCACCGTGCTGCTGTTCGGCAGCGGCCTGTTCGTGATCGCCACCCTCTACTTCGGAACCAAAGGCGGCTACTACAACACCGACGATTACGACGGCAACGGCACCGCCCACTGAGCCCAGGAAGGCGCTCCCCGAATCCTGATGTCAAGATCCTCATTGCCAGGCCCGGTCGGCAGCGACCTGGAGATTCGCCTGCAGATGCTCAGCTGGCCGGAGGTGGAGCACTATCTCTCCAGCTGCAAAGGCGTGATCGTGCCGCTCGGATCCACCGAACAGCACGGCCCGACCGGAGCCATCGGAACCGATGCCCTCACGGCTGAGGCCGTGGCCCTTGAGGTGGGTCGCCGCAGCGGGGTGCTTGTCACCCCGGTTCAGTCCTTCGGAATGGCGGAGCACCACCTTGGTTTCGCGGGCACGATGAGCCTGCAACCGGCCACCCTCCTGGCCGTGATCCATGATCTTGTGCTGTCACTGGCGCGCCACGGTTTCGAGCGGATCTTCGTGATCAATGGCCATGGAGGCAACATCGCCACCACCAGGGCAGCCTTCGCCCAGGCCTACGGAACGGCAGCCAGTCGTGCCCTGCCCAATGCCAGTGCGCTTCGCTGCAGGCTGGCCAACTGGTTCACAGTGACGTCTGTGATGCAGGCGGCCCGGGAGTGGTACGGGGACCGGGAGGGACACCATGCAACACCCAGCGAAATCGCCGTCACCCTGGCTCTCCAGCCCACGCTGGCCGCCAAACTGCGCCCCCTGCCCGAGCCGCCCCCTGCCGGACCCATTCATGGACCCGAGGATTTCCGGGCGCGCCATCCGGATGGTCGCATGGGTTCCGACCCCTCCCTGGCCACGGCGGAGCAGGGCGCGCAACTCCTTGACATCGCCGCCACAGCCCTGGTGCAGGATCTGGAAACCTTCCTCAACGAGCCCACCTCATGAGCCACATTTCCGCCGACGATGTCCGAAAAGTCGCCGCGCTTGCACGGCTCGACCTGCCTGAGGAGAGGATCGCCCTCTACACCGGGCAGCTGGAGAGGATCCTCGACTATGTGGCCCAGCTGGAAGCTGTAGACACCGATGGAGTTCCGCCCACCACCAGGGCCGTGGAAGTTGTGAACATCACGAGGGATGATGTTGTTGTTCGCACGGATGTAAGGGAGGCCCTGCTCAGCGAAGCGCCTGAACGCACTGGAGATTATTTCCAGGTGCCCCGGATCATGGGGAGTTGACAGGGCAGGGGGTCAGGCTTCCTGTCTTAACGAACCGGAGAAACGGCGGTTTTATGGAGAAGATTCAAGACCCGTCGACGAGCGTGACGGGTTGGCATCAACGCTGCCAGGGGACGGAGCTTGCTGCGACGCTTGCGATGGCTACGGACCCCCAGAAAGATGTCGTAGAAAAAATTCATGGCATCGGACCTGGTTTCAAACATGCCGAGACGCTGCGGTGAGCCCTTGGCATCCAGGAGGTGTCGGGTCGAGCGGTAGGCGGGTTGATATTCAAACCAGGGGATTGAAGGCCAGAGGTGATGAATCAGATGATAATTCTGGCCCATAATCAACCAGTTCATTAACCGCCCCGGGTAGACACGTGCGTTGTGCCAACGGTTACGGGACTGAAAGGGGCGGTGAGGCAGATAGTCGAAAAAAAGTCCAAGCGTGACCCCCACCATCAGGGCAGGAGCAAACCAACAGTTGAAAATGAATGGGAGAAAACCAAATTTCGACGCCGCCAGGATGATGGAGACAAACACTCCCCTGGCCAAGCCCCACTCCAGCAACTCAAAGCGGCGCCAGAGTCTGCGGCGAAAGAAGAAAAGCTCGTGATAAAAAAAACGAGGAGCGATCAGCCAGAGTGGGCCAAAGGTACTGACAATGTGATCAGGATCATGCTTAGGGTCATTCACATGGGCATGGTGCTGCAGATGCACCCTTGTGAAAACAGGAAAGCTGAACCCCAGCAGCATGGCCGCTCCATGGCCCATCACGGCATTCCAGATTCGGTTGGGATGGGCGGCGTTATGACAGGCGTCGTGGATCACCGTGCCCTCGAGATGCAGGGCCAGAAAACCGAGGAGAAGCAACCAGGGCAGAGGCCACTGGCCTACGAACCATCCATAGATGGAGAGCGCAGCCAGTGCATACCCGCCGAGGAAGAGGGCGACGGTTGGATTCCAGGAGTTCGGCGGATCCAGAAATTCTTTTGGCACCGAACGCGTTGACGGGCTGGTCCCGCCGGCCTTACCCGCGAGAGCAGTGTCGATCGCCGCTGGAGCCTGAGTCATCAAAATGGGTGTAGCCCATCGGTCGGTAGGGCTGCAACTTAGGCAAACGGCGACGAGAGGCGAGGCCCAAGACCAACACTTCGCCGGGCGGTTGATTCGGAATGCCCACCGGGGGACTTGAACCCCCACAGCCGAAGCCACTGGAACCTAAACCCAGCGCGTCTACCAATTCCGCCAGGTGGGCGAGAAAGTGACTCTAGGCAACCCACAATGGAGATCCACTGCTCCCCGGCCATGCTTGCCACCCTCGGCGGCACCCTGGCACTGCTGCTGGGTCTTGCCGTTTTATCGCTGCCGCTGCTGCTTCCGGAGCTGAGCCGCCCGCGCGATGCCGTATGGGGAGCGGTCGTGTTGCTGCTCGGTCTGGTGCTCGTGACCAGTGCCGACCGCCTCACCGGCGCTCCCATGCTCGGGGTGCTCTGCGGAGGGCTGCTGATCGGACGGCTGGCCGTGGAGGTGGGCCAGGGCCGCTGGTACCGGCTCACACCGGAGGAGCGGCTGGCGATCTGGAGCGCGGAGCGCTGGCAGACGGCGCGGCGCCAGCTCAGCGAAGCCTCGGCCAGGCTGCTGGCCGCCGGAGCTGAGACGCTCTCCCTGGCCCGCGGCTGGATCGGCAGCAGAAGCCAGCCCACAGGCCCAGGTAAGCGCTGGGTGCGTCCTGAACCTTCGCCCGCCCCGGTCTCTGAGTCGCCGCAGGACGCCCCCCCTGCCACGCCGATCGCCTCCCTCGACGCGGTGGACGCCCTTCTCGACGAAGCGGAGGGCCCCCCCGGCGACGGGGCGGGATAATCGCCCGTTGCTGCCACCGGCGACGTGACCGCCAGCCCGGCCAACGCTTACAAGAACACCCTCAACCTGCTGCAGACGCCGTTCAACATGCGGGCGAATGCCAGGCAGCGAGAACCGGAGCTTCAGGCGTTCTGGGCCGAGCACCGTCTCTATGAGCGCCTCAGTCGGCAGAACCCCGGCGAGCCATTCACCCTCCACGACGGGCCGCCGTATGCCAACGGGGCCCTGCATGTGGGTCATGCTCTCAACAAGATTCTCAAAGACATCATCAACAAGACGGCTCTGCTGCAGGGCCGCAGGGCGGTGTTCATACCGGGCTGGGACTGCCACGGCCTGCCGATTGAGCTGAAGGTGCTGCAGGGACTGAGCAGCGGGGAACGGCAGGCACTGACCCCGGTGAGCCTGCGCCAGAAGGCCCACAGCTATGCCCTGGAGCAGGTGGCTCTGCAAAAGGCAGGCTTCCAGCGCTGGGGGATCTGGGGAGACTGGGAGACCCCTTATCTCACTCTCAGCAGAACCTATGAGGCAGCCCAGATCGGCGTGTTCGGGGCCATGGTTCTGGCGGGCCATATCTATCGGGGCCTCAAGCCCGTTCACTGGAGTCCAAGCTCCCGAACCGCTCTCGCGGAAGCGGAACTCGAGTACCCCGATGGCCACGTCTCTCCGAGTGTCTACGTGGCCTTCCCTGTGGAGAGCCTGCCGTCGGATCTGGCCACCAAGCTCGGGGAATCCGCCCACAACCTGGCCGTAGCGATCTGGACCACAACACCCTGGACCCTGCCGGCGAACCTCGCCGTCTCGGTGAACGAGCGAATCGATTACGCCGTCTGCCGGGTGGGAGACGATCCAACCTCTGAAGCGCGCCACCTGGTGGTGGCCAGCGCTCTGGTGGAACGCCTCGAGAGCACCCTGAACATCAGCCTGCAGGAGCTGGTGCGGCTCAGGGGCGCTGAACTGGAGGGCCTGCAGTACCGCCTGCCGCTGCTGAACCGACCTGGCCGGGTGGTGCTTGGCGGCGACACCATCACCACCGAGACCGGCACAGGCCTGGTGCATACCGCTCCCGGCCATGGAGAGGACGACTTCAGCACCGGCCGCCGTTATGGACTGCCGGTGGTGTGTGTGGTGGATGAGGCCGGAAACCTGACAGCCGAGGCCGGCCCCTTCGCCGGCCTCAACGTGCTGAAGGATGCCAACACCTCCATCATCTCCGCGCTGAGGGAGGCCGGTGTGCTGCTCAAGGAGCAGCCCTACGAGCACCGCTACCCTTATGACTGGCGCACCAAGAAGCCCACCATCTTCCGCGCCACCGAACAATGGTTCGCCTCGGTGGACGGGTTCCGAAGCGCCGCCATGGAAGCGATCGCAGCCGTGGAATGGCTGCCCGCCAGCGGCCGCAACCGCATCGAAGCGATGGTGAGCGAAAGGGGCGACTGGTGTATCAGCCGCCAGCGGATCTGGGGGGTTCCCATCCCGGTTTTCTACCACCGTGAAACAGGCGAAGTGCTGCTCAACCCATCCACACTCAGTCACATCCAGGCCCTGTTCGGCGAGCACGGATCGGGGGTGTGGTGGGATCGCGAGGAGAAGGATCTCCTGCCACCCGACCACGCCGAGGAGGCCCACCTCTGGCGCAAAGGCACCGACACCATGGACGTCTGGTTCGACTCAGGCTCTTCCTGGGCAGGGGTGCTGGGGGGGCTCAGGAATGGCTCCGCGATGGCCCCCCAGCTCAACTATCCGGCCGACCTCTACCTCGAAGGCAGCGATCAACATCGGGGATGGTTTCAGAGCAGCCTGCTCACCTCGGTGGCTGTCAATGGCCGCGCCCCATACAGGCGGGTACTCACCCATGGGTTCACGCTCGATGAAAGGGGTCGCAAAATGAGCAAATCGCTGGGCAACGTGGTGGATCCCACCGTGCTGGTGGAGGGTGGAAAGAATGAGAAACAGGAGCCGGCCTATGGCGCTGATGTGCTGAGGCTATGGGTGAGCTCCGTGGACTATTCCTCCGATGTCCCCCTGGGTCCGGGAATCGTGAAGCAACTGGCTGATGTCTACCGGAAGGTGCGCAACACGGCCCGTTATCTGCTCGGAAACATCCACGACTTCAACCCAGCCCTTCATGCCGTTCCCCTGGCTGAGCTGCCCCTTCTGGATCGCTGGATGCTGGCTCGCACCGCCGAGCTGATTGACAACGTGACCGCTGATTTCGAACGCTTCGAGTTCTACCGCTTCTTTCAGGCTCTGCAGAACTTCTGCGTGGTGGATCTCTCCAATGTCTATCTCGACATTGCCAAAGACAGGCTCTATGTGAGCCGCGCTGATGACTTTCGCAGGCGCAGCTGCCAGACCGTGCTCAGCCTGGTGGTGGAGAGGTTGGCGGGTCTTCTGGCTCCTGTGCTCTGCCACATGGCCGAGGACATCTGGCAGAACCTGCCGTACCAGGTTGAGGAACGCTCCGTGTTCGAACGGGGCTGGCCATCCGTGCCCCCAGGCTGGAGAACCACGGACCTCCTCGACTACAACCAGGACATCCATGCCTCCATCCGGGAGCTTCTGCTGGCTCTGCGGCCGCTGGTGAACCGCCAGCTTGAGCAATGCCGCAAACAGGAAACGATCGGGGCCTCCCTGGAAGCCCAGGTTCAGATCGTGATCGCCGAGGCGGATCCCGGCCATCCGATCGCGAAGGCGCTGCAGCTGCTGGCCTCCAGCCCCCATCCCGAGGTTGACAACCTGGCGGACTGGTTTCTGGTGACGAGCCTCCAGGTTGGAGGCCCCGTTCTGGAAGGGATGCTCACGGAAATCACCGAAGCGGGCATAACCATCCGGATTGCGCCGGCACCTGGGCACAAATGCGAGCGCTGCTGGCATTTCGCCACGGATATCGGCCAGCACGCCAGTCACCCGACCCTGTGCGGTCGCTGCGTGGCGGTTCTCGAGCACTAGGCCCAGCCCTGAGGGTCCAGAAAGCGGGCCACCGGCTCAGGGCCTGCGATGAACTGGTCGGCTTCCGGGGTGAGCGGACCTTGCAACAGTTCCGCCGAGCTGATCGTGCTTCCCGCGGGCAGGGCGGGCACATCGGGATCGAAACCGGTGGGATGGGTCACGCTGCTGGAGAAACCACGGAACACGAGCAGTTCAAACGGCTCACGCCGCCCACCACCGGCCAGGGGAAGCGCCCCGGCGTCAACGGGCAGCTCACCGCGAAGCCGCAGCACCCGATCGGGCCGATCACGGCTGATCGCCTCCAGGGTGGCCAGCAACGCGGCTGTGTCCACAGCTCAGAACCCTCCGGCCACGCGGCCGAATTTGGGCAGTCGCACCAGAAGCCACTGCAACAGACCCACCACAAAACCCACCAGCCCCAGCCAACCCACGAAGGCAGCGATGGTGGGGGTCCAGCTGCCGCCGAAGACGAACCCGAAAATCCCCTCGATGCTTCGATGCAGCTGCTGGGGGGGCTGGAGCCACACGGCGCAGCTGGGGGTGGAGAGGGCGGAGGGGGAGAGGCAGCGCACTGCTGTCGCACTGAAGGCGGCGCTGAGCAGGCCCCAGTAGGTGAGGCTCCAGCGCCAGATCCGGAGGGTGAGCGGCAGGGCACGCCAGGGGGGCAGATCCTCGAGTTCCTCATTGAGGTCAACCCAGAACCACACCCCCACCACCAGCAACAGCTGGGCAATCACCGCCAGCACGAAGCCCGCGGGTCGACCATCGGTGAGCAGCAGGGTGGTGATCAGCAGCAGGCTGGCCAACTTCCAGTAGATGCTCAGGAGACGCACTAGGGCGCCTTCCCGGCTCAGGGCTGACCACACCAGCAGAACCAGTGGCACGCCCACGGTGAGCAGCACGGCCACTCGGTAATCGAGCCACACGAGGGTGCGGTAAAGGGCTTCCGGCACAGGCCAGGTTCGGGATGGCGCCATTATCCGCGCCTCCATGGTGGAGACAGGGGCGATAGGGTCCGATGCCATGGCAGGTTTTTCCCTGGGTTCCATGTGGCCCCGCCGTCAGGAGGGAGCCTGGTGCCGCACGGCCCTCGCCTGCGATCCTTCCCTGCAGGCGGCCGTCGATGGGATCGGCACCCAGCTGCGTGGTTGCGAGAACGCTGATCTCGCCCTCGTGTTCTGCTCCGCCAGCTACGCCAGTGACCTGCCGCGGCTGCTGCCTCTACTGCGCCAGGTTCTGCGAGCTCAGCACTGGATCGGCTGCCTGGGAGGCGGGGTGGTGGGCGCCGGCGGGGATGGGGTTCCCCACGAGGTGGAAAAAGGCCCCGGCCTCGTTGTCACGCTGTTTCGCCTTCCGGGAGCTCGGATTCATCCTTTCAGGATCGATCCAGCCTCGCTCCCCGATCTCGACGGACCCTCCGAACCCTGGCGGCAGCTGATCGCCACCAGCGACGAACCCGACCAGCTCAACTGGATTGCCGGAGCCAGCTCGATGCTGCTGCTGCTCGATCCAGGCTGCCCGGCCATCAACGACCTGATCAATGGCCTGGATTACGCCTGTCCTGCGGCGACGAAGCTGGGAGGGATCGCCAGCCAGCACAGTGCTCCGCACGGCTCGCTGCTGTTCGAGCAGGAGGTTTGCGGTGGTGCGGTCGGCTGCCTGATCGATGGCGCCTGGGGTCTGGAGACCGTCGTTGCCCAGGGTTGCCGCCCCATCGGGCCGGTGCTGGAAGTGGAGCAGGCGCAGCGGAATGTGGTTCTGCAGGTCAGTGAACCCGGCCATCGCCCCAACAGTCCGGTGGCGGCGCTTCAATCGATTCTCAGCCAGCTGAGCCCACAGGAACGCGACCTGGTGAAGCACTCCCTGTTCCTGGGTGTCGCCTGTCAGGACTTCAGCCTGGCAGGCCGTGACGGCGAGGCCCCGTCAGCTTTCCTGGTGCGCAATCTGATCGGCGTTGATCCTCGCAATGGAGCCGTGGCGGTGGCCGAGCGGATGCGGGTGGGCCAGCAGGTTCAGTTCCATCTG
Organism: Cyanobacteriota bacterium; assembly: GCA_035284925.1. Classification (GTDB taxonomy): domain Bacteria; phylum Cyanobacteriota; class Cyanobacteriia; order PCC-6307; family Cyanobiaceae; genus UBA5018. The sequence goes on from JAYKGZ010000035.1 coordinate 16,585, forward strand.
CGCGATGGAAGCGCCTCCAGGCAGGAACTGCTCACGGCGCTGCAGGGCCTGGCTCAACGCCACCCAGCGCCCCTGGCCGGACTCCTGTTCGCCTGTCTCGGGCGGGGCCAGGGGCTGTACGGCGAAGCCGATGGCGATGCCGGGCCCTGCCATTCCGTCTTTCCGGAGATGCCTCTGGCCGGCGCCTTTTGCAATGGGGAGATCGGACCGATCGGGGGAAGCACCCATCTCCACGGCTATGCCGCCAGCTTCGGTTTTGTGGTGCAGAAGCCAGGCTGATGGTGCGCCAGCACGTCAACCCGCTGAGCGCCTTCTTTCAGCAGCCGAGGCCTCTGCCTCCACCAGCTGATCTCTTCAGCGATCAGCGGCTGCCGATCCATCTGGATATCGGCTGTGCCCGCGGGCGCTTCCTGCTGGCTATGGCACGCCAGAGGCCTCACCGCAACCATCTGGGGGTGGAGATCCGCCGGGCCCTGGTGGCCGCCGCCGAGGAGGAACGCCAGAGCCTGGCCCTTCCAAACCTCCGATATCTCTTCTGCAACGCGAACGTGAGCCTGGAAGACTGGCTGACCTGCCTGGCCCCGGGCCAGCTTGAGCTGGTGACGATCCAGTTTCCCGATCCCTGGTTCAAGAAGAGGCATCACAAGCGTCGCGTGCTGCAGCCAGCCCTGTTGCTGGCAATCTCCGCAGCGCTGATCGAAGGCTGTGAGCTGTTCTTGCAGAGCGACGTGAAGGCGGTGATCGAACCGATGCTGGCCCTCACCGAAGCGAGCGGCTGCTTTCTGAACGCCGGTGCCGATCAGCACCGTTGGCTTCCCCACAACCCCCTGCCGGTTCCCACCGAGCGGGAAGTGCACGTGGGCAGCCAGGGGCTTCCTGTGTATCGGGCCCTCTTCCGTCGCAGCTCAGCTCCCACCCCGCCTCTGGCCGACCTGCAGAGCTGGTGGGACCACTGGCTGGAACACAGGGATAATCCGGGCAGTCAGGCGGCCGCCGTCGCACCCTTCCGCGGATGACATCAGCTCCGACCCCCATCCCCTGGCTGCTCCGCTGGCAGGGGATGCTTGCCGACCGTGACGACGGCGTGCTCGCAGCCCGACTTCCCCTGATCGCCGGAGGGGTGCTCTGCGCTCTGATGGCAGGCCTGCCCCTGGTGAGCCGGGAAGGCTTGAGCCTGTTGATCAGTGCGAGTGGCCTGCTCTGGGTGCTGTGGGCCCTGCGTGCTCCTGCCGGGGGTATCGCGCCACTGAATGGCTGGCTTCTGGCGATTCTGGCGGTGATGGTGCTGGCCACCGGATTTTCCCCGGTCCCGGTGGCGGCCGCCAAGGGGCTGCTCAAACTGGTGAGCTACCTCGGGGTGTACGCCCTGATGCGCCAGCTGCTGGCCGCTGCTCCGGCCTGGTGGAACAGGATCCTGGCCGCCCTTCTGGCGGGGAGCCTGATGAGCAGCGTGATCGCGATACGCCAGCTCTATGGCGACACCTCGGAACTGGCCCGCTGGGCCGACCCCAACTCGGTGGCCGATGGCACCATCCGGGTGTATGGACCCTTGGAGAATCCCAATCTGCTGGCGGGATACCTGATCCCGATCCTCCCTCTGGCGCTGGTGGCTCTGCTGCGGTGGCGCCGCTGGCCATCCCGGCTTTTCGCCCTCACCACCCTGCTGATGTCGGTTGCCGCCCTGTTCCTGAGCTACAGCCGCGGTGGCTGGATCGGGATGGTGGGCGGGTTGGGCTGCATGGGGCTTCTGCTGGCCCTGCGCCGGACCCGTCGCTGGCCGCCGCTCTGGCGTCGGCTGTTTCCCGTGCTCCTGATCGGCGCCGGCGTGGCCCTGCTGGCTGTGGCCGTCACCCAGGTGGAACCGCTGCGGATCCGGGTGATGAGCCTCCTGGCAGGCCGCGAGGACAGCTCGAACAACTTCCGGATCAACGTGTGGATGGCATCCCTGCAGATGGTTCAGGACAGGCCATGGCTGGGGATCGGGCCTGGCAACAATGCCTTCAACCTGATCTACCCCCTTTACCAGCAGCCCAAGTTCAACGCCCTCAGCGCCTACTCCGTGCCCCTTGAATTGCTCGTCGAAGGAGGAGTGCCAGCCCTGATCATGGCTCTGGGGCTTCTTCAACGCTGCGTGCGCACCGGCCTGGCCCAGCTCCGGGGAGAGGCGAACTTCGCGCTGCCAGCTCTCGGAGCCCTCGCCGCCATCGTGGGCCTCTGCCTCCAGGGTGCCACCGACACGATCTTCTTCCGACCGGAGGTGCAGATCACAGGCTGGTTCTGCCTGGCCACTCTGGCGGTTGCCCCGGCGACCAACGATCCCGGGGCATGAGCGGCCTGATCGCCGGCTTCGATGCCGGACAGACCCACACCCGCTGCCGCCTGGCCCTGATCGACGCTCACGGGTGCTGGCAGGTGCTGGCGGAGGGGGAGGGCGGTGGCGTGACCCATCTGGCCGCCCCGGGGGGTGAGAAGCGCTTCTGTGAGGCCCTGCGCGCGAGCCTCCGGACGGCCCTCAACGGGGCAGACACCGCTGCATCCGGCCTGGTGGCCGCCGCTGTGGGTGCCAGCGGTATCGAGCACGGGACCGCCGTACAGGATCTGGCGCAGACGCTGGCGGCCAGGGCCCTGGCCCTGCCCACCCACCACCTGGTGGTGACGGGCGACGAACGAACAGCTCTGCGCGGTGCCCTTGGGGAACGGCCCGGCGTTCTGCTGATCAGCGGTACGGGCTGCATTGCCGTGGGACAGGACGGCAGCGGACGACAGCATCGCTGCGGCGGATGGGGCTGGCTTCTTGATGGGGCCGGGTCAGCCTTGGACATCGGCCGGGACGGCCTGGCCGCGAGCGTGCAGATGGCGGACGGTCGCCTGAGCGATACGGTGCTGCGCCCACTGCTCTGGGAAGCGCTCGGTGCCAGCGCTCCCCAGGATGTGAAGGCCGCCGTGGTGGCACCTGGATTCGGCCCGGCCGGGTTCGCCAGCCTGGCTCCGGTGGTGGCCATGGCGGCCGCTCAGGGCGACAGGGAGGCCGTCAGGATCCTGCAACGCTCGGCCAGGGCGCTGGCGACGATGGCGCTCACCGTTTCAGGCGCCCTGGGGCTTGAGAAACCCTTGATCTGCCCGGTGGGCGGGGCCATGGATCACCTTCCAGAACTGAGAGAAGGCCTTGGGCAGGCCCTCAACACCCTGTGCCCCGAGGCGGTCGTGGAGGCTCCGCAGACCGATGCCTGCTCAGGAGCCCTGGCCATGGCGGCCGAGCTGATCACTGGGTGAGCTGATGGCCTGGTGAGCAGACGGCCAAGTGAGCTGATGACCGGAGGAAGTCTCCTGATTCTCTTCCAGAGACTGATCGCCTGAAGCGGTCAGCATGAAGGGTGCGGTCCCTGCCCACCCGACTGATGCTGCGCAACTGGCGAGCAGCTGTTCTGCGAGCACGGTTACACCGGTTCCTGAAGGATGGACAGGCCTTCAGGGAACTTGGGGGCTGGCTGCCGACCATCGCGCTGACAGGGCTGATCAGCTCAGCAGTTGTGTTGATAACGGCTCTTCAGGCTGAGCGTTATTCCAATGAGCTTCTGGCCCGATTCGCCGCCGAACGGGTCCGTCAGATCGCACACGATCTGACGGCCGAGACCAATGACTGGGCGATGTGGGATGAAACCCACCACTATCTGCTTGGCCTGAATCCCAGCTACTTCGAGCGCAACTACAACCGCTTCAGTTTTGCGCGCAGCCCTTTCGTGGCGATTCTTGATCGCCGGGGAAAACTGCTCGGCAGCGCCACTTACCGCTCCGATCAGCAGCTCGTGCAGCCGCTTCCAGCCGCAGCGGAAGCCGAGCTCGCGGACCTGATCCCCCCGGGGGATCCCCTGGCGGCCATCAGCTTCATGACGCAGTTCCAGGGGAAGCCACACCTGATGTCGGCCCAGCCGGTGCGCTCCACCCGGATGGATGGAACCACCGCTGGGCGCCTGCTCTTTGTACGCCCCCTGGCCGGCAGCCCCGCCAGCGATCCAAGCACCAGGAAAGGGGCAACCCTTCACCATGCCCTGGGAATTCTCAGGGAGGAATTCCTTCCCGCCGAACAGGCCCGGAAGCAGGTCCGGGGGCTGGCCCATCCCCTGGCTCCGCTCAGGATCCTGGTGTCCCACCACAGCTGGAGTGGAACAACACAGCTGGTCCAGCTGATCGAGAGACGTCCGAGCGAGCGCATCGCCGCCCTGGAAGGCATCGCCGGTCTGCTGGTCGGTGGGGTACTGCTGGCGATGGTCATGGCCACACGCTCGAGCCTGAGGCTTCGCATCAGCCGGCATCAGAACCTGCTGGCGGAACGAACACGGCGACACCTGGATCGAACCCTGGCTCATCAACGCAGTCATGACCCGCTCACAGGCCTGCTCAGCCATACCGGCCTGGTGGAAGCCATCACTCGACAGCGTCAGGCCTATCCCGACTTCGTGCAGGCCGTTCTCGTTCTGGATCTCGACCACTTCGCTGTGCTGAACAGCGCTCTTGGACGTCCCGGGGGGGACGCTGTTCTGAAGGACTTCGGGGTTCACCTCCAGACCCTGAACCACCCAAGCGCCTGCGTCGCCCACCTGGCGGCCGATCATTTCGCCTGCGGGCTGGTTGGCACCAGCGATGCCGCCGTGCAGGCCGAAGTGGCCGCCCTCACCGAGGCGATCAACAACCTGGCGTTCGAGATCAGTGGCCACACCGTTGACATCTCAGCCAGCGTGGGGGCCTGCCCGCTCGGGGATGGGGATGTCACCCAGGCGCTGCACAACGCCTCCATCGCCTGCTCCCTGGTGAAGCTGGCTGGTGGACGCAGTCACCAGTTTTTCGGGAAGGAGCGCTCCACCACCCTCAGCTACCTCGACAGGCAGCGCATGAACGAGGCCTTGATCGCCGCGATCAGGGACGGGCGCATCGAGCTGCACGCCCAGCACGCCTGGCATCTCCAGGAATCCCAGGAGCTGCCATCCCGTTATGTGGAGCTGCTGGCCCGGATCCGGCGCCCCGAAGGCGGTGAGCCCTACTGGAGCGAACCGATGCTCGAAGCGGCCCGGTTCTGCGGAAGTCTGACCCGCCTGGATGACCACATCCTGGGCTTGGCCTTCCAGCAGATCGCCACCGTGCTGAACCATCCGACACTGGCCGCGGCAGCACGGAATCTGGTGTTCGCCATCAACATCACAGCCGACACCCTGCTTGGCCGTGAACTCCCGGCCCGCCTGGATCAGTTGCTGCAGCAGCATGGCCTCGACCCTGCCCAGATCTGCCTGGAACTCACCGAGCAGGCAGCCCTGCGCGATCCCGCCGCGGCCATCCAGCGCATGCGGCAGCTGCGGCGCATGGGTCTGCAACTGGCGCTCGATGACTTCGGCACCGGGACCACCTCGCTGGGTTATCTCCGCGACCTTCCGCTCGACTACGTGAAGATCGACAAGCGGTTCATCTGGACCTTTGAGGAGGAGCGCACCAGCAGGCTGGTGGTTGAGTTCGTGGTGGAGCTGAGCACGGAGATCGGCTTCCAGACCGTGGCCGAAGGGGTGGAGAACGGGGCCATGCTCCACAAGCTCCGCCAGATGGGGATCTCCATCGCCCAGGGCTACGTGGTCACCCGGCCCCGCCCCTTCCTCGATCAGGATCCCCACTGGGTGTTCGCCGATGCCGGCGATCCGGACCGGCAGCTGGCTGTCAGGGCTCGCTGAGGTGGCGGCGCGCCAGGCCGGCGAGTTCGCTGCACCAGTGGTCCACATCCGCCTGATCGGCTGCCTCCACCATCACCCGAAGCAGAGGTTCGGTGCCGCTGGCCCGAACCAGCACCCGGCCATGACCCGCCATAGCCTGCTCAGCTCTGGAGATCGCCTCGATCAGGGGCTCGCAGCGACGCCAACCGCTGCGTCTGGAGCGATCCGGCACCGTGACGTTCACCAGCTTCTGGGGGTAAGCATCAAAGCTGCGATCCCTCCACTCCGCCAGGGAAAGCCCCTGGCCATGCACCAGGGTGGCCACCTGCAGAGCCGTGAGCAGACCATCGCCGCTCAGGCCGTGCTGCGCGGAGAGGATATGACCGGACTGTTCACCGCCCAGGGCTGCCCCCAGCTCCTCCATGGCGGCATGCACATACTGATCGCCGACCGCGGTCCGCTCGAGCACGCCCCCCAGGGCCTGCCAGGCGCGCTCGAAGCCGAGATTGCTCATCACCGTGGCCACGATCCGCTGTTGCGGCAGACGCTGTTCGGCCATCAGGGCCTGCCCCCAGAGGAAAAGGATCTGATCGCCGTCGATCACACGGCCGCAGCCGTCCACGGCCAGCACGCGATCGGCATCACCATCGAAGCCGAACCCCATCACGGCGCCCCGCTCGAGCACCGCCGCCTGCAGGCCCTCCAGATGGGTGCTGCCGCAGCCCTGATTGATCCGGCTGCCGTCCGGAGTGCCGTTCAGCAGGGTGAGATCCGCTCCCAGGGCCAGAAAGAGCTCTTCCGCGCAGCTGGTGGCCGATCCCCAGCAGAGATCCAGCACCACCTTCACCCCATCAAGTCGCAACCCCCCGACACTGGCCAGCAAGGCCTCCCGATAGCCATCCAGCAGATCACCGCGACGATGGATGGATCCCGTAGCGCGAAAACCCTCCGCCACCGGCTCGCCGGCCCCATGCAACCCGGCTTCGATCGTGGCCTGCTGCTCCTTGCCGAGCTTGGCCCCACAGGCGGCGAACACCTTGATCCCGTTGTCGTGGGGAGGGTTATGACTGGCGGACACCATCAACCCACCACTCGCTCCGATCCGCCGGATGGCTCCTGGCACGGCGGGAGTGGGACACAACCCCAGATCAAACACCTCCCGACCGGCGGCTGTGAGACCGGCCGACAAGGCGGCCACCAGCATCGGACCACTGCTGCGGGAATCCATTCCGATCAGGATCGGCCCACCCTGCGGCAGCACCCTTCCACACCAGTAGCCCAGCTGCACTGCCAGAGCCGGTGTGATCACGGTTCCCACCCGGCCGCGGATTCCATCGGTGCCGAAGTGGATCCGTCCCGGCTCCAGGGGGGTGCCGATGGGGTGATCGGCCTGGCTGGCCATGGGCTTGGAGGAATCGGCTGGAGGCCAGGCTAAGGGGAACGCTCAGCGCCATCGCCGCGGCCACCAGGCCCAGCGGATCAGCTCGAAGGCCGCCCAGATCAACAGCCCCCCTACCACCCAGCCGGGCAGGAGCACCACCGGCCAGTACGGACGCAACAGCATCACCAGGCCCGCGACGGCCAGCACCTGCAGGGCGCGGCGGCGCTGTTGCCAGCCCGGCAGGGTGGAGAGGCTGGGGGGCAACGGTGGCAGCGAGGGAGGGGGCCGGAACCACAAAGCGGAGGGGCCAGGGGCGCAGCTGTTCAGAATGATGGCCTCTACCAGGGATTCCGGCCCGTCCTCGTCGCCGGAGACTGGCCACCCGCCACCTGATGCGCCTCCTCCCGCTGCTGGCCGCCACCTGCCTGGGAACCAGCGCAGCCCTGGGGATCGGCCATTGGCTGGCGGGCCGGCTGCCGCAGCTCAGCCCCGACAGTGGCAGCAGAGGGCTTGAGCTGCTCCGTCGCCTGGCTCCAGATCCAGTGCTGAGACGCGAAGCGACCCTGCTGCTGCTCGCCAGGGCTGAAGGCGATCCCGGGCGTCAGCGCCAGCTGCTCGCCAACCAGGCCTGGGGAAACGATGGCGTGGCAGCGGTGGTGCTGAAGCACTCGGCCCTCGCTGCCACGGCCCTCGGGCAGCAGCGTGATGCGGAGAAGCTCTGGAACCAGCTGCTGCGCCGCTTTCCCAACGCGGCCCCCACGGCCGATGCTCTCTACGCCCTAGGCCAGCAGCGGCCCTCACTGCACCGGCAGCTCTTTCAGCGCTTCGCCGCCCATCCGGCCGCTCTCGCCGCCGCACTGGAGCGGCGGCAGGCCGACCACCTGGCGCGCTGGGGAGCGCGCTGGCCGGGAGCGGCAGCCCTGTTTCGAGAGGCCTGCGCCGGCCGCCTTTCAGGCGAACGCCGTGACCGGCTGGCGGGCGCGTTGGCACGCCTTGGGGATCGGGCAGCCGCTGGCCAGTGTCTGCGCGGCCAACCAGCGGGCGCCGGCACCGCCCTGGCCATCGCCAGGGCCCAGCTTCTCGGCGATCCCGCCCAGATTGAACAGGCCGAAGACCAGCTGCTGGCCCTCGCCCTGCGGGAGCCCCGCAGCCCGGAAGGCCAGCAGGCCGCCCGACTTCTGAGCGAGGGCACTGGCACCAGGAACCTCGCCCGGGTGCAGAGGTTGCCAGCCCCCCTGCTCTCCACGGCGCCGGCACAGGCCAGGCTGGCCCTGGCGGCCGGCGAAACCGGCAACCTCCAACCGGCGTTGGCCGTTCTGCGGCGCTGGCCGGGTGATCCCGCCAGCTGGGATCTGCAGTGGCAGCTGGCGCGCCGCGAAGCGCTGGGGCGGCGCTGGGGCCACACAGCCCGGTTGCTGGCTCCGGAAAGCAGCCGCGGCCTGCCCGCTGCCCTGGCAGCCAGGCAGCTGTTCTGGCTGGGGCTGAGTGAGTGGGAACAGGGACAGCATCAGGCCGCCCACCGCCGCTGGACGGAGTTGCTGCAGGAGCACCCAGGCGGCTATTACGGCTGGCGCGCCTGGGTGAGACTCGGCCGTGCTGATGGGGGGCTGGGCTCCGCTGGCGGCCACCGTCTGCCCCTGCCCCGATGGCAACCCCTGGCAAGCGGCGAGCCGCTGCTGGATCAGCTCTGGCGGCTGGATCAGCGCCTTGAAGCCTGGGAGGGCTGGCGTCAGCGGCGCGGGGGCAAGCCCCCGGAAGGTGGTGGGGAGCTGCTGGTGGAGGGGCGACTGAGACGCGGGATCAACGACCACTGGCTGGGCCTGGGCCAGCTTGAGCAGGCCCAGCTGCTCCTTCCCGGGTCGAGCTGCCGTGAGCGGCAACAGCTGGAGCGGAGCCTCCGGGAGGTGCCACTGGCCGAGGTGTTCGAGCAGGCGGCCCGCTCCAGCGGCGTGCCCGCCACCCTTCTGGCTGCGGTGGCGCGGCAGGAATCCAGGTTCAGTCCCGGCGTTCGCTCAGTGGCTGGGGCCATCGGGCTCATGCAACTCATGCCCGAGACCGCTAACGAAGTAGCCGGAGTGAGACTGAGCCCATCGGCGTTGCTCGAGCCCAGCCGGAACGCCGGCCTGGGAGGGCGCTACCTCGCCCAGCTGCTGAACCTCTGGCGCGGCGATCCCATGCTCGCCGTGGCGAGTTACAACGCCGGCCCGGGAGCGGTGGGCCGCTGGCGCAGCCCGAGCCTGCGCAACGAACCGGAGCTCTGGGTGGAGGCCATCCCCTATCCGGAAACCCGCCTCTACGTGAAGAAAGTACTCGGCAACCTCTGGAGCCTCAGAACGGATCCCATTCCTCGCTGCTGATTCTCAGGCCAGCAACCAGCGGCCCAGACCAGCTCCTCCCAGCACCAGCACCACCATCAGCAGCGCCTGCTGCAGCGGCGGCGGATTCACCCGGATCCTGGCCATGTCAAGCCGTGCCAGCAGCACTGAGCTGGCGAGGATCAGAACATTTGAGAGCACATTGAGGTGGAGCAGGTAGAGCCCCCCCACCGTCACGATCAGCAGGGTGATGACCAGGCTCATCACCCTGCTGGCAGCCATCAGGTTGGACACCCGCTGCAACAACAGATCCGGCATGGTGCACACCACCACCACCACCACGGTGTGAAGACAGTCGACCGACCAGAAGATCTCCGGCAACGCCAGCCAGCCAGACCCGGGATCAGCGGGTGGCACAGACCAGTGGAGGCCTTCGTAGACCGACACAGCCAGGAGCACCAACAGCATCGGTGCCCTCAGCGGCAGGGTGATGGATCGGAGCAGCCTGCTCATGCAACGTCCAGTTCAAGGGTGATGGCATCCAAGGGACAGCTTGGAATGCATTGCTCACAGACCAGGCAGCGCTGGTGGTCGAATTGAAGCCGCCAGTCCGGGGCGGCGAAAGCCATGGCGCCGCTGGGACAGACACTGGAGCAGATCCCGCAGTCCACGCAGGCTGCCGGATCCACCCGGATCTGACCCGGGGCCCGGTTGATCCCAAGTCCGAGGCTCTCCAGCCAACTCTCGGCAGCCACAAGCTCGTCGATGTCGCCGGAAAGCTCCACCACCATGGTGCCGCTCTGATTCGGCCCGATCTGGGCCCGCAGGATCTTGGCCGCGATGTCGAAGTCGACGGCAAGTCGGTAGGTGATCGGCTCATGGACCGACTCGCGGGGGAAGTGCAAGGTGAGACGGCGCTTCACAACCCCGATCCAGCCCAAAACAGGGCACTCCCTTACTTTAGCTGCGGCTGTCAGAGTGGTGGCCTCCTTGGAAGCCATGTCCATGGCAACGACACCGGATTCGGGAAAGCCGGATTCGGGCCCAGGTGCTCTGGGCGACCGTGAACGCTTCGTCCTCGCCCTGATCGCCCTGGCCCTGGCAGCCCTGCTGCTGTGGCTCCGGGGTGGACTGCATCCCCAGGCCCCCCTGGAGCGGTTGGCCCGGCAGTCGCTCGACCTGCCGATCGCACTCTCGGATGGACGCCCCACCCTTGTGGAGTTCTATGCCGACTGGTGCGAGGCATGCCGAACCATGGCGCCGGCCATGGAGAAGCTGGAACAGCAGCAGCACGGCCGACTGGATGTGGTGCTTCTGAATGTGGACAACCCCCGATGGCAGCCGGAGGTCGAACGCTTCGGCGTCAACGGCATCCCCCATCTGGTGCTGTTCGCCTCCAGCGGTGAACCCGTGGGACAGGCGATCGGCGCCCAGGGTGCCCCAGCCCTCCAGGCCATCGGCGAGGCCCTGGTGGCCGGTGCACCTCTGCCGGAGCTTGTGGGTGTAGGACCATCGAGCGCCCTCGGGTCAACCACCCCTGTCAGCATGGCCGCACCCCGCAGTCACGGCTGAGACCCCTGCCATGCCGATGGATTCCCGCTTCCGGGTTGAGCTGATTGCCGCCACCCCCAACCCTCAGCTGTGTGTCTACGCCGGCATGCACCAGGACTATTCGGAAGGGTTCGTGGCCGATCAGCGCCGGAGCTGGCCGGACGAACACCGGGCCGGAGAGATCTGTGTGAAGCGACTGCTGGCCGGGGAGAGGGGGCACTACGGGCCCCTTGAGCATGCTCAGATCGTGCTGAACGTGGGCTGGTTTCCCCATTCCGTGATGCAGCAGGCCCGCACCCATCGGGTGGGCGTGAGCTTCGATGTGCAATCGCTGCGCTACACGGGCCAGCGCATCTGTGACGCCGCCGACGGACTCACCGACCTGGAAGAAGTCTTTTACCTTCGCCCCGTGGGCCCTTACACCAGCCGCGACGGCAAGACCTACGAATACACCGAAGACGAACGAGCCTTCGACCTCGAGGAGTGTCGCGTCGCCGCCACTCAGTACAAGATCCGCATCGAGAGTGGCTTCTCAGAAGAGCACGCCCGCGGTCTCCTGCCCTTCGACTACCGGCAGCACTTCGTGGTGAGCTTCACCCTCCGCGCCCTGATGCACTTCCTGGATCTCCGCGCCAAGCTCGACGCCCAACAGGAAATCCGCCAACTCTGCGACATGCTCATGCCGCAATTCCGGAACTGGACTCCAGAAATCGCCAGATGGTACGAGGCCAAGCGCTACCAAAAAGCCCTCCTCGCCCCCTGAACCAAGTATCGGCTCACTCCCTCAAACACCCAATACAAGCCTGTTCATGATTCCTTCCGCAACGCTGTCGCAATACCGACGTATCGCCCAGAGCGCATCTCCCGAGACGCTCCGCACGCACAAGCTCACGCGCCACTACTCACGCGACTTCTTCCGCCTCGCTCGCGACATGGGCACCCAACAAGCCCGCGCCTGGATCCTCGGGCGCCTGATCCTCGACCTCCACCCGATAACCCACGCCGGCGCGGTGCATCACAAACCTGACCCCGAGGTCGGCCAACCTTCCTACTGCGACGCGCTCTCCGCGTAAGACCACAGCAAAAAACCCACACAGACAATTGTCACCCAACCAAACAAGGTCAACAATGAGCGCATGGCCAAATCAGAAGTCGCCGACTACCTAACCGAAATAGGGCGCCTCCCTGTGCTGACCAAGGAGGCACAACTGCTGCATTGTCGTCGCATTAACGAGTGGTGTACCTGGCCAGAGGGGCGCGAAAAAGCCCCCACCCGCGTCATCCGCAACGGCAAACGCTCCATGGATCTCATGGTGCGCACCAACCTACGCCTGGTCGTCAGCATCGCCAAGAAGTACCAGCACCGCGGTCTCGACCTCACCGACCTGATCCAAGAGGGCAACCTCGGCTTGATCCGCGGTCTCGAACTCTTCGATCCCAGCCGCGGCTACGCCGTCACCACCTACGCCTACTGGTGGATCCGCCAAGCCATCACCCGCGCCATCCATACCCACGCCCGCGCCATCCGCCTCCCGATCAACACCCACGAGCTGATCACCCGCATCCAGCGCTTCACCAACCAATTCACCGCCGCCGAAGGCCGCGCCCCCTCCTACCCCGAGATCGCCGAAGCCGTCGAAACGTCCCCCGAGCGCGTCGCCCAGGTCCTCCAAACCCACACCACCACGGTCTGCTGCTCCCTGGACGTCATCTC
>JAYKGZ010000036.1:0-8151 GCA_035284925.1 Cyanobacteriota bacterium
CTCAAGGGCGACAACGCCCCCGCCGCCCTGATCCTGCTGCCGGAGCAGATGCGCCGCATCAACGACATGGGCGCCCTGATGGAGCAGCGCCTGCCGGGCCTGCCCGATCACCACGTGCTGCTGGTGAACCGCAGGCACCCCCTGGTGGAGGGGCTGCTCAAGCTCTCGGCCGGTTCGGTGATCACAGGAGCCGGCGGCAGCTCGCCGAGCCAACAGCTGGCCGACGACCTCAGCCGCCACATCTATGAGCTGGCCCGCCTGGCGGTGGGCGGCCTGGAGCCCAATGAACTGGCGGGCTTCCAACAGCGCAGCGCAACGCTGATGGGGCAGTTGATGCAAAGGGGGCTCTGAAAAGACTCCTGGATCTGGCCTCGCATCACCCGCGCCTGCGTAACATGTAACAACTGATGGGGCTGCGCTATGGCAACCAACTCCGATGCCACGCGTCAACGGGTGATGGCCCATCGGCAGCGGCTTCGAGAGCAAGGCTTCCGGCCAGTGCAAATCTGGATCCCTGATACGCGCACCAACGCCTTCCTGGTCGCCGCCCATGACCAGTCGATCGCGGTGGCTGGGAGCACATTGGCATCCAACGATCAGGCCTTCATCGACGACATCAGCCAGCTCGATCAGCTGTGAAACGGGGTGAGATCTGGACCGTGGCCGGCGGTGGCGATGTCACCGGTAAACATCGTCCTGCGGTGATCCTGCAGCACGACGCGTTCGACGGCACGGATTCGATCACGATCTGCGCCTTCACCAGTGATCCCACCGAGGCGCCACTGTTTCGGATCCCGGTCAAGCCCTCCAGTGGCAACGGGCTCGCGGCCACAAGCCAGTTAATGGTCGACAAGATCACAACCGTGTCGCGGCGGCGTCTTGGAGCCTGCATCGGCAAGCTGGGGCGCAACGACCTGCAGAGACTCCATCAGGCCGCGATTGTGTTTTTAGGACTGGCGTGAGTCGCCTCTCAGCCCAGCCGCGTCCGCGCAATGCACCTCCCCATGTAAGGCAGAGACCCTTACGGTTACACCATGACGACCGTCACCCTCAGCGCCAAGGGTCAGCTCACGATCCCGCGCAACTTGCGCGATCGCCTTGGCCTGACAGCAGGATCTCGCCTGCAGGTGAGCGTGGATCGTGCAGACCCCTCTATACCAATCTGCTGGTGCGGGTGAGGGTGCTGCGCGACTATGGGTTCGATCGGGCCACCCGGCATGACTTGCTCAACAGGTTGCTGCGCACCAGGGGCGTGACCGTGATCGATCTCGATGGTGTGATACCGGCGTTAGATCGCTTTGAGCAGGGAGGAGATTTCGCCGACCATCTGCTGCTGTCCCCCGCCCAAAGCGCCCACGCGCTGCCGGTGCTGATCTTCGATCAGCGCCTTGCCCAGACCAAAAGCGTGCAGCTCCTGACTGCATCTAGCCTCTGAGCAGCGTCAACTGCCGCGGCGGCAGCAGGGCGACAAAGTCTCGATCCAAGGTCACCAGCTTCTCCTGGCGAGCCAGCACGGCGGCGGCGATCCAGCCATCGCTGATGGCATTGCCGGTTAGCTGGTGCTGGCTGCAGAGCGCCTGAAGGAGAGGCCACTCCTCACCCAGGTGGAGCCACTCCACACCTTCCCGGGCCAGCAGGGCAGCCAGAAACTCCTGTGCTGCCGCCAGGGGAGTGGGTTCCACAAACACCCTCGAATGGGTCACCAGCCGCAGGAAGCCCGCCGTCACCATGGGCAGCAAGCGCAGCCGCTCTCCCTGGAGGCACGCTGCTAAGGCGCTCTCCAACCAAGCGATCGCCACACCATGGTGAGGATGGTCGCTGCGGGATGCGGCGACCAGCACATTCACATCCGGTGTCATGGCTGGGGCAGACCATCCGCCGCATCCAGCAGCTGACGATTGCTGCGGGCATCCGCCACCGCAGCGGTGAGGCCACCCTGGCCGCGGTACACGGGCAAGGGCATGGGACTGGGAGACGGCGTGGCCTTGCTCCCCTGACGCAAACGCAGGGCCAGCCCCTCCTCAATCAACCGGGTGAGGCTCAGATGCTCAAGCGCCGCCTGGGCCTTGGCTTCGGCCAGGAGATCATTGTTGAGGTTGAGAGTGGTGCGCACAGGCCGCCACCAATGCAGATTTCTGCACTCTATCCAGACTCAGAGGTCTTCAGCCAGGCCTCATCCGCTGATCCAGCCACGCCTCGCCCTCCAGCTGCAGCAGCCGTTCAGCAGTGCCTCTCCACCACTTGATATAGTGGGCGCTTGGGCTTTTGCCCTGCACGTCGTTTCGGAAATCGGTCATGTCCCGGGTCTGCCAGCTCACCGGCAAGCGCGCCAACAACGGCATGGCCGTGTCCCACTCCCACGTGCGCACCAAGAAGCTCCAGCAGGTGAACCTCCAGGAGCGCCGCCTCTGGTGGGCCGAAGGCAACCGCTTTGTGAAATTGCGCGTCTCCACCCGCGCCCTCAGAACCATTCAGAAGAAGGGGCTCGGTGCCTACGCCCGCGAACTGGGTGTCAATCTGGCCAGACTCTGAATCTTCCGGACTCCACGTCCCGATGAACCGCCGTCAGCTGCTGTCCAATCTGGTGACAGCCGCCGTGCTCACAGCACCGGCTCTGTTTCTGCTGCCCCGCAGGGCTGATGCTATTGGTGGCACTCTTCCCGAGCTCGACGCCCCTGCGCCTGGGTTTCTGCTCGATGGTGTGGCCCCGAAGAACGGCAAAGCCGTCCCCGCTTCGCTCAGCCTGGCGGATTTCACCGGGCAGTGGCTAGTACTCTATTTCTACCCGAGGGATTTCACCGGAGGCTGCACCCTCGAGGCTCGCGGTTTCCAGAAAGACCTGGCGACCTATCAGGCGTCCAATGCCGCCGTGGTCGGAATCAGCGCGGACGACCCGGATTCCCATGCCTCCTTCTGCAGTGAGGAAGGTCTGGCCTTCCCTCTGCTGAGTGATCCAGGTGGCCAGGTGAGCCGTCGCTACGGCTCCTGGATCCCACCGTTTTCGCAACGTCACACCTTCCTGATCGATCCGGAGGGGGTTCTGAGGGCCCGCTGGGTGGCGGTTCGCCCCACCAGCCACAGTGCTGAGGTGCTGGCCGAGCTCGCTCATCAGCAGAGTGCCCTGAGCACCTCGGCGTGAACCTGCGTGCCGGCACGGAGCCGCTCAAGACGATCGGAATCGCCCGGGCGATCCAGGCGGCTCCACCATTGATCCGCTAAATCATCTGGGGGAGGAGACTCCAAGCAGGAACAAGGACAGGCCATGGCCTGGGCCGCTGCCGTCACCTTGGGGTCGTAACTGAGCGCGGCGACGGGCGCCCCGCTCACGGCCGCAAGGATCAGGCCGTGGAGTCGCATCGACAACACGAGCCCGGCCGTCTGGAACACTTCGATCGCCTCAGCCGGCTCCTCCACACACACCTCCCGGCTTCTGGCCTGCAGGCCACGGCTCAGCAGCCCCTCCGCTGCGAGCCGCTCGGAGAGCCCCCGGTCCTGGGCGCCATGGAACGGGAGCCAGAGCAGCTCCCGATCAGGTGCCAGCTGCTCAAGGGCCTCCAGCCATGGCGTCCACTGACGGCCACGCAGCTGGGCAACAGGCCTCCAGCAGAGCACGATCGGGCCACCAGCTCCGCACCAGGCCGCAGCACGGCTGGCCCAGACCGGATCGGTGCCGATCCCATCCGACGACTGCTCCGGCCTGGGCCGCCAGCCCAGGCGCCTGGCCAACTTGGCAGAAGCCGGATCCCGCCAGCTGCAGAGTTGACACAGCCGCAGCAAGCCGCTTACCACAACCCGGCTGCGGCGGCGGGACAGGGGGCCAAGACCCTGGCCCCACAACAACACAGGCTTCCCCTGGGCACGGGCCGTTGCGATCAGCACGCCGTAATAGAGGAGGCTGTTGAAGCTGGTGGCGTCCTGCAGCAGGGAGCCACCCCCCAGCACCAGAGCATCACAGCGTGCCAGGGCCCCGATCACCGCGGCAAGGCTGCGCCGATCCACGGTGGAAACCGCGAAGCGCTGCTGGATCTGTGGCTGATCATGGGCCGTGACGACGGGAAGGCAGCCTGGCGGAAGCTGGTGCAGCAGCACATCCAGCAGGGCATCGTCACCCAGGTTGTGCTCGCCGTAGTAACCCACCAGGAGGGGATGCATGGACCCGGACACCGTGGAGGTTGCTGATGTTGCCCAGGGCTAGCACTCCGGGATGCCATCAGAGCCAGGACAGGGCTCCCGGGGAGCTTGGACTAGGGGGTGCTGGCAGGTTGATCGGGCGCTGAAGACTGGCCAGGCCAGCTGAGACGGCCAGCAAGGCGATGAGCCATCCCCACCAGGACAGCTTCAACCGCCGCCCTGGCGATGGGCGTCCAGCCCGCCGACTCGCCTCAACACCGAGGGCCCGACCGCAGCGGCCGCAAACCAGACGGCCGGCCAGACTTCTGTCTGCCTTCACGGACCAACTGCCACAGTGGGGACAGGCCATGGGGATTGGGTTGGGTCAGAGGCGGGAGGCCAGCACACCTCCGGCAAACCCGGAAGCATGACCGATCCAGCTCACGCCGGGAGGACTGAACAGGGGCACCAGGGCTGGCAGCAGGCCTCCATAGGTGGTGAGCGCCAACAATGAAAGAGCGATCGGCAGGGGGCGCCGTTCCACCACACCGATCACCACCAGGTAGCCGAGCAAGCCGTAGATCACGCCGGAAAGGCCATGGCTGGCACCTGGCCAGAGCAGCCACACCGGCACGGAGGCCAGAAACACACCGAGCCAAACGAGCAGATAAGGCCGAACGCCCCTCAGCAGCACCAGCCAGGAGAGGGGCAGGAACCAGAGCGAGTTGCTGATCAGATGGCCGAATCCAGCATGGCTGAACGGAGCCGTGAAGATCCCCCAGAACGGTCCGCCCTGGGCAATCGGCAGGTTCCAGGAGCCGCCGAACAGAAGCTGATCGAGAAGCTCCTGGATCCAGGGCAACGCCAGGATCACGAGAGGCAGGAGAAAGCGCTGGCGGATGCTCATCCGCCGACGGCGAAACCTGAAGAAAGGCCAGGAATCAGGGCCAGGAGCCTGATCAGCGTGGGGGAGACGGCCACCGACTGTCAGCTGGAAGCAGATGTGTAAAACAGTAGGGCGAATCTCCAGAACTGCCGGCTGATCAGCAGGGCCAGCGCCGCCACCAGGACACTGGCCACGGCCCAGGGCCAGGACAGCCGGCCCAGCAGCGCTTCGGCTGGCACGGTGGTGAGGAACGCCACCGGCAGCACCAGGGTGAAGAACGTGCGCATCGCCGCTGGGTAGGCACTCACCGGATAACGGCCGGCCATCAGGGCCGCCCGCAGCACCTCCGTGGCGTTCCAGGTTTTCACGAACCAGATCGAGGTTGTCGCCAGCACGAACCAAAGGGCATAGAGGATCAGGCTCGCCGAGGCGATCAAAGAAGTCGTCAGCAGCAGAGCTGGCAAGGAAAGCGGTGCTCCTGCGCTCGGAGCTGCCCAGACCATCAGCCCCAGGCCCACCAGCAGCTCGGGCAGTCCCGACGGGCTCACGGTGCGCAGGGACAGCCAGAACTGGCTGTCGATCGGCTTGAGCAGCACGAAATCCAAGGTGCCCTCCTGCACATGGTTCACGATGCGGCTGAGATTCGGGCGCAGCAGACTGCTGGTAAAGCCATCGAGCACGGTGTAGGCACCCAGCACCACCTGCGCCGCTGGCCAGCTCCAGCCCCCCAGGCTCTGTCCGTGACGGAAGAACAGGGTGAGGACGAACAGACTGCCGGCCAGGTTTCCGGCCATGGCGAGCAGCTCGATCCACAGATTGGCTTGGTATTCCAGCTGGGCGGCCAGCGCCGCACCCCAGAAGCGCAGCAGGGTGAGCAGGTAGCGGCGCATCAGGCCCCCATCGCGCCATAGCGGCGGACGCCCGCCCGCCAGAGCAATACCAGGATGGGCAGGAGCAGGCCGATCCAGAGGGCCATGGCGGCAAAGCCGGTGCCGATGCTGACCCCCAGGCCGGCGGGGAAGGGGTCACCGCTGAGCAGCTGGGCTGGGAAGGCCACCATCAGGGGGAAGGGTGTCCGCAGGGCCCAGGCCCGCACAGACTCTGGAAAGGTTTCCAGCGGGGCCACCAGTCCGGAGAGAAAGAGGTAGGGGATGTAGAGCAACCGCTCCAGGGCGCTAGCGCGCTCTGTCCAGAAGCAGAGGGCGGCGATCAGGCTCTGCAGCAGAAAATTGATCGCAAAGGCGAGGCCCACGGCCAGCACCCCGAGCAGGAAGCGACCGGGACCGGGCAGGCTGAAAGCCTGGGGCTGCACCAGGAAGAACAACCCGGCGATCAGCAGCACAAACGGCAGGCGGGTGGCCTGTTCGGCCTGGTGGGCAGCCACGTAGCGCCAGAGCGGGTGCAGCGGCTGGAGCAGGTAGGGCGCGAGACGACCCTGCAGGGCATCCTCCTCGAACTGCCACACCACCCACACCACACTGAACTGCCGAGCCACGAAGGCACAGAGGAAATAGCGGGCCAGTTCTGGCTGGCTGAAGCCACCAGCCTCGGCTGATGGTCCCGCCGCACTCCAGAGGCCGAGCATGATGAAGGGCAGCACGCCGGAGAGGGCCCAGAGCGCGATCTCAGCCCGGTACTCGAGCATCGCGGCGTATTGAACACCCCAGAGGGTGCGAACCAGGCGCACCAAGACCTTCAAGCAGCTGCGGCCGCCTGGGCGTGCCGTGTGATCAGGTGCAGGAGCTGGCAGATGTTGTCGACATCCGCATCCGAGAACAGGCCCTCAGGGCCGGTGGGGGCAAGGTCGCTGAAGGGTGGGTCGTAAAGACGGGCCGGATCCATGGAACCGCGGCTGGTGAGCTCATCGATGATTTCGTTGATGAAGCGGATCTGGGTGGCGGTGTGGGTGCCCTCCGCCAGGAACTCGGCGAACAATTCCTTCGCGGCATTGCGATCGAGGCCCACCAGGGAGCGAATAAACAGGCCCAGACCATGGCTTTCATCTGCGGCCCGTTGGATCGCTTGCTCAGTGCCGACTCCATGGGAGAGCAGAAAGCGGTGGAGTTCGTCGAGGTCCGCCGGTGTGAGCGGTTGGTTGCGGCGCAGGCGCTGCATGGTGAGGTGGTCGTGATGGGCTCGCAGGAACTCGCGGGCCCGCAGGCGGAACTGCTGGAACTCATCCCGGCTGAGCAGGGCGGCGGCATCGAGCTCGCGCAACTCTCCGAGCTCGTCGGCGAAATTCGTGTACAGCGGCTCCCGGGCAGAGGTTTCAATCAGGCCAACCAAAGCTCGCAGCTGACGCCGCACCTCTTCCAGCATCGGCACCGTCACGTGTTGCCACCATTCATCGAGGAGCAGATCGCGGATCAGCTCCAGCTCAGCTGCGACCTGAGGGATGTTGGCGCAGGCCTCCAGCTGGGCGGCCAATTCACGCAGCTGCTGCTGCAGACGGGCAAAGCGCGGCTCAGCGCGAAGCAGGGTGAGCTGCAGGGTGTAGAGGAGGAGATCAAAGCGCCGGGCATCGGCATCGGTGTCGCCCTGCTGCTCGGCATAGGCAGAGGGGAGGGGAGCCAGGGTGGCGCTGAGGATCTGATGATCCTCGGGGCTGAGCTGGTTCCACGCCTCCGGGCGGCTGAAGCACTCCACCAGCTGCAGCTGGGGGCGCACCAGGAAGTTGCAGGCCGGGCAGGCGGCGACGTGGCATCGCAGCAGCTCGGCGAGGGAATGGCGGTGCAGCAGCAGCGCCTGGTTGGGATCCAGGGCAGGCTCCGTTGGGGTGGTGCCCATGCCGGGCACGGAGGGCAGTGTCTGCTGATCAATGGTGTCGATCAGCGCCAAGCGGCTCCTGAACAGGCGGGTGCTGAGGGTTTCGGGGGCGGCTGTGGATTCGGCTCCGCCCTGGCCGAGGAAGAATTCGAGGTTCTGGCAGAGATCGAAGATCCAGAAGCACTCCTTGTCGCGGCCCGGGCCGAAGAGGTCTTTGGAAGTGCGGGTGCCGCGCCCCACCATCTGCCAGAACTTGGTGCGGGAGCGCACCGGCTTGAAGAACACCAGATTCACGATCTCCGGGATGTCGATGCCGGTGTCGAGCATGTCGACGGAGATGGCGATCCGCAGATCACTGGCTGGATTGGCGAACTCATCGATCAGCGACT
>JAYKGZ010000037.1:0-13223 GCA_035284925.1 Cyanobacteriota bacterium
ACCGGCACCACCGGCAGGCCGCCCTCACGCCGCTCCTGCCAGAGCAGCAGGGGATGGCGTAGATCGGCCAGGGCGAAGGCGGCTTCAGCCTCAGCCGCCAGCTCAGGGCGCACGGCCCCAAGCCATTGGCTGTAGCGGGCACGGGCCAGGCCACCGTCCAGCTGCACAAGCACCACCAGCAGCTGGCGGAGCGGATCTGCCTCTTCGGCCACCCTGGCGCTCAGCTCAGCCAGCACCTCCTGCTCCAGTTCCCGCTCCTGGCCCTCAAGCTCGCGGATCCGGTTCCCGAGCGGGATCACGGTCTGCGGTTCGATGAACACCGTGTTTCCGGACGCCGAGCTGTCGTGCACAAGCCCCTGCACCTGGGAAGCGGCGGCGGCCTTCACCGCCAGCACAGGTCGGCCATTGCGCTCCGCGATCACGCTGTCCTGGAGCAGGGCGGTCCAGCGCCGCAGCAACCCCTGAAGCCGCTCCCGCCGCTCGCTGCGCACATCGGCCAGTTGGCGGCGTAACCCCTGCAGCGGCGGACTGGCGCGATCCGCCACCCGCCCCCCCTCCTCGAGGCAGAAATGCAGCCGTTGCTCCAGCTCAGGCAGGGTGCGCAGCTCCGCTACCAGGGCCGTGGTCACAGGGCGCAGCTCAGGGTCTTCGATCTGGCGCCGCAGCCGCCGGGCGGCCGCGAGGGTGGAAGCCAGCTCCAGCAGGGCCTCTCCAGCCGCAACACCTCCCTTGGTGCAGCGTTGCAGCGTGATCCGAATGTCGCCGACACCCCGGAAGCTCAGGCCGCCTTCCGTAAGGCCATCGAGGCCCAGCAGCTCGGTGGTTTCCGCCAGAAGCGATCGACTCTCCTCAACCGAGGCCCCGAGGCTGAGCGCCTCGCAGTGCCGGCGGCCGGCCGCGGTGCTGGCAAAGCTGGCCACATGGGCGCAGAGGCGGGGCCACTCGAGCAGCCCCAGGGTGTCGTGCTCAACGCCGGAGAGCTCACTCACCCGAGCGCCGGAGCTGGGATCGCCGCCTGACCAGGCACGTTGGAGGGGATGCCCTCGGCGGGTTCGTAGAGGAGCTCCAACCAGTTCCCTTCAGAATCCTGGAGGTAGAAGCTGGCGGTGCCGTCCCGGTGGTCGTGCACCGGACCGCAGCGGTGGCCATCGGCCTCCAGCTGGGCGTGGATCCGGTCCACCTCGGCGCGGTCGCGGAAGTGGAAGGCGAAATGGGGGCCTGCAGCCCGGTAGTCGGGGCTGAGCAGGGCGATGCCATCACCGCCCAGAGGACACTGGAGGTAGGCCCAGTCGTGGGCATCCCAGGTGACCCTCAGCCCGAGGGATTGATAAAAAGCCTTGGCACGCTCCATGTCCTGCACCCGCAGCGCCACGTGGCCCAGTCGGATCATGGGCATCCCCTCTGTTCGTTGAACGCTGATTCAATTCAAGCGGTTCCAGGCCACCAACCGCTGGAAGAAGCCTCTTTCCCAGAGCGCCATCAAAAGCAGCAACCAGGCGGTGCCTACCAAAGTGTGAACGGGGAAGAGCCAGCTGGCATGGGCGATTCGCTCAAAAGCCATCACAAAGAGCGGCGGGAACAGCACCAGGGGCGAACCGAGCAGGTGCACCAGCAGCAGACCGCCCAGAGGCCGGCCTCTCCGGATCGTCCAAACCCTGGATCTGCCTGGTGGTCCTTCGCAGCAGGATCAGCAGGGACAAGGGGTATTCCCAACTCTGGATACCGAGATCCACGGCCAGCCCGACGGCTCCCGTCAACAGGGGGGTGACCATCACCGGCAGCGGTGAACGAGACCAGGGATGGCCGGCATCGCTGAAAATCACCCAGCCCAGGGCACCGAGCTCCGGGAAGAGCACGTAGGGGTGTTTGGTGGCCAGCGCAATCCAGGCGATCAGCGCCAGGAAGGCGGCAACGGCCAGGTCTGACAACCGAGGCGTCAGCCGGCCTTCAGCCAGCTGGCCGCATCACAGGCGTGGTAGGTGAGGATCAGATCTGCACCTGCGCGTTTAAAGCAGAGGAGGGTTTCCAGCACCACGGAGCGCTCATCGATCCAGCCGCGTTCGGCAGCTGCCTTCACCATGGCGTACTCGCCACTCACGTTGTAAGCGGCAATGGGAAGTTCGCTTTCTTGCCGCAGACGCTGCACGATGTCGAGATAGGCAAGGCCCGGTTTCACCATCAGGATGTCGGCGCCTTCGGTTTCATCCAGCTGGGCTTCTGTGATCGCTTCGCGGGTATTGGCCGGATCCATCTGATAGGTGCTCTTATCCCTTGGAATCGGCTTTCCGCTGGTAGAGCGTGGTGCTGAATCCAAGGCTTCTCTGAACGGACCGTAATAGGCGCTGGCGTACTTGGCGGTGTAGCTGATGATCCCCACATGCTCGAAGCCATCTTCATCGAGGGCTTCGCGAATCGCCGCCACACGGCCATCCATCATGTCGCTTGGGCCGATCAGATCCGCGCCAGCCCTGGCCTGGGCCAGCGCCTGTCGGCAGAGCACGGCCACCGTTTCATCGTTGAGAACCACGCCCTGATCACTCACGATGCCATCGTGGCCGTCACAGGAATAGGGATCAAGAGCTACATCGGTCATGATCACCATCGAGGGATGCACCTCCTTGAGGCGGCGGATCGCACGCGGTATCAGTCCGTGCTCGTTGAAACATTCGGCGCCATCCTCCGTCTTGAGGCCATCGGCAACCTTGGGGAAGAGAACCACACAGCGGATTCCCAGATCCCAGGCACGCCCCACTTCATCCACCAGACCCTCCAGGCTCCAGCGCTGGCAGCCGGGCATGGCGCCGATCGGTTCGTTCGTGGCCCCTTCGTGCACGAAGAGTGGGTAAATGAAATCAGCCGGCGCCAGGGAGGTCTCGCGCACCATCGCCCTCAGGGCCGGCAGTCGGCGGAGTCGGCGGGGGCGGTAGGTGAGCTCCATGGCGAGGAAATGTCTCACAGGATCCTACGGAGACCCCTCGACCCTGCGGCTGTGGGCCCCAGCGCCTCAGGTGAACCAACCAACCACGCCCACCAGCGCAAATCCAGCCAGGAGGCTGAGTTGAACCGCAGCGTCAACGCGATTGATCCTTTGACTCACCAAATCGCGATCCTGCTCGCTGGCACGGGAGACAAGGTTGGTCCCCACCAGGAACAACAGAAAGATCACCAGGCAGACGATATAGCTGTACACATACAACTCATCGAGGTAGGTGAGATAAGGAGCAGGCGGGAAGCTGTTCTTATAGGAATCCTGCATCACCACAAGGGTCAGCAGGGCCGAGGGGGGGAATCGCGAGCCGAATGTCGCCGAGCACCCCCTCGATAGAGGGCGAAACAATCACAATGGTCATCACAACCAGCACAGGAAAAACCCATTTCATGAACATCGCCCACTCGCTCTTTCCATACGCGAAAACGGCACTCAATCGGCTGTACCGCCCGTTCGGTGGAGCTTCGAACCGATAGACGAGCTGATCCCTCCGCCAGCTAACGTCGTCTAATTCGTATCCGCTGATTCCCACTTCTTCGCCTGCGATATCTTCGGCAGAGTGGAGGGGTTCCAGCCGCAGCCGTCGAGGCCCCGAGGCAAGTCTCTCAGCCTTGACCTGGAGCGCAATCGTCAAAATCTGTGTATCAAACGGGGCAAAGCGCTGAGGTACGTCACTCACGTAAAACTTTCCGGAAAAGTTAACGGTGAGATGGTGGCTTTCTGGGGTCGCAAGCTCTTCAGACGCCGGGACGACTTCTCGAATCGAGTATTGACCCTGCTCGATTTCATTGGCTAATTCAACGATGCTTTCTGGATTGAGCTTGCCCTGATCCAGAATCTCTTGCACGTCATCTCCCCACTCCAGCCAATACCAGCCTTCGGCCAGAAAGCTCTGGTCAACCAGCGAGAGCGAATAGATGTTGCGAACATGCAGCCCCACACGAACAACGGAGCCCGGTGCTGTGGATGGAACGGCCGTCATGACCACCACGTTGGAGTGGGCCGTGGGCGTTCTTCCGTCGCGCTGCCGAAGCTGGGTCTGGGCATCGGCGACGGTTGTGGCCAGAAGGGCGCCCAGGAAGAGCAGCGACAGCACGAGCGGGGCCAGTCGCCGAATCAGGCCTCTCTTCAAAGTCTCGCCGAAAGCAGCCATTCGGCCCGAGGGTTGTGGCTGCGCAGGCTGCGCAGCTGCTCGAGAAGCTGGCGCTCCTCGGGGCTGAACTGTGCCGGCAGGCGGAGCACAGGTGTGAGCAGGAGATCACCCCGGCCGCCCTTGCCCGGCCAGCCCTTGCCCTTCAGCCGCAGACTGCGCCCCATCGGAAGACCGGCCGGCACATTCACCGTGGCCTCCCCATCCGGGGTCGCCACCGACACTTCCCCGCCAAGAGCCAGTTCATCCAGGCTCAATGGCAGCTCCGCCCGCAGCTGATCACCATCGAGCTTCCAGACGGGATGGTCCTGGAGCTGAAGGTTGAGGTAGAGATCACCGCGGCGACCCGTGCCTGGTTGCAGGTTTCCCTTGCTCTTCAACCGCAGCCGACTGCCATTTTTCACCCCAGGCGGAATCCGCACCTGCACCCGCTCCTCGTTCACGGCCAGGGTGCGCTCGCAGCCATGGAATCCCTCAGCGAAGCTGATCGTGATTGTGGCTTCGGCATCAAGGTTGGGGCCCTCCGAAGGCCCTCGCACCCCTGACCCGAATCCACCGGGGAAACCGGAGCCGAAACCGAAGCCGCCGGGCCCTCCACCGGCCGCCCCACCGAAACGGCCGAGCAGGTCATTGATGAAGTCGTCGAAGTTGCCATAGCGGCCGAAGTCGACATCCACACCGCCCGCGGCCCCGCCGGAGCCACCCACCTGGTTCCAGTACTGACCGAACTGCTCATAGCGCCGGCGCTTATCAGGATCGGAGAGCACCTCATAGGCTTCGCTGATCTCCTTGAACCGGGCTTCAGCGCTCTTGTCGCCGGGGTTCACATCCGGGTGATACTGGCGCGCCAGCTTGCGGAAGGCACGCTTGATCGTGTCGGCATCAGCGCCTCGCTCAACGCCGAGCACCTTGAAATAGTCGCGGTAGCCGTTTGCGCTCATGGGAACCAGTGTCTCAGCCCAGGCCGCCGGGAGGGGAGGCCCGTGGGCCGTTAGCTTCTGTTAAGCAACGAATCCGTGCCCATGCCGCCCAGCGGTCTGCTCATCGCCTTCACCAGCGTGGTGGTGGGCACAGCGATCCCAGGCAGTGGCGCGATGGTCCAGACGCCTGATGGCACCCAGTTCGGTGTCTCGACGCCGAAGCAGGTGGAGGTGAGCCGAGCGCTCTCCCAGCGTGGCGCCTTGTTCTACGGGGCCTGGTGGTGTCCAGCCTGTACGGCTCAGAAGGCGTTGTTCGGGAGGGAAGGGGCGGCCCTGCTTCCCTATGTGGAGTGCGACCGAACCGACGCCGAACGAGAGCGCTGCCTCAAGGCCAAGGTGCGCGCTTTCCCCACCTGGGATCTGAATGGTCAACGGCTGGAAGGGTTGAGAAGTGTTGAGGAGCTCAGCCAATGGAGCAGAGATGCTGCTGGGAGAACGAATTAGAAGCGCGACATGGCCGTGATTTTGGCCAGCTTCTCAGCTTCCAGACCACTCAACTCCTCGAGTTGAAGCAGACCATCCTTCACCAGGCTGGCAAACACGAACAGAATGCCCTCGATCTGAAAAGCAAAGCGGCCTTCGATGGTGTGGCGCTCAATGCTGAGGAAATCATGAAGCTGCCACACCGTTTCTGCTGAGTCCAATGTGTTGGCTCGGGCTCGGATCGTGGCCACCAACTGAGCAATGGCCCGCTCGTAGGCGTGATCAAAGGCCTCACGCGCAATGGCTTCTTCGGTTTGGCTCCAATCATTCATCTGACTCACGCGAATCCTTGGCTCCCATTCTCGGGCAGACGCTACCGGGGAGTTCAGGCTGGCGCGAGAGCGCGGCAGCGGCGTCTGCAGGCCGGTAAGGCAAACCAGGGCAGGGATGGGTGGTCGTGATGCTCACGGTGGTAACCGAAGTGAAAGCAGGCGAGCAGCGACAGCCATGGCGGCAGATCAAGACTGTCGGGTCGCTGTTGACAACGAGGAGCCTTCTGACAACGGTGCGGCAGATAGGTGCCGAACACAAACAGCTGGAGCGAGCTGAGCAGCAGCGGCACAATGCAGAACAGCAGAACATTCATCCAGGCCAGGGAGCCGGCTCTACAGACAGCCAGCCCTAGAAGGAGCCAGAACAACAATAATCCTGCCATCTGAGACCGTCGCAGATAGCCAGCCATGAACCTGATATACCAACGCAAGGCTCCAGCCCGGGGATCGGGATGAAAATCAGGGTCTTCTTCACTGGCTGTGCGTTGATGGTGACGCTTGTGGTTCTCAAGACAGGCATCAAAGGGCAAGGCTGCATACAGAAGCAGCAACCAAGCTCCCAGCAGGCGATTGCCACGTTCATTTTCAGGCAGCAACACGCCGTGCATGGAATCGTGGCCCGCGATGAACAATCCTGTCTGCAGGTGAGTGCGAACAAGAACCGCCACCACGACAAACCACCAGGGCCAGAGGGGCCATTCCACCGTGAGCAGGTCGACCAGGGTGATCGACCAGCCCACAACCGTGAAGCATGTGAACAGCAATCCGCACCAGGTCTGCCGGCTTAAGCCGCAGACCGGTTTCAACGGCCGAGCTTGAGAAGCTCAGCAGGCGAAGCCAGCAGATCAATGGCCACAAAATAGATCTTGCCCTCGGAGTTCAGCAGAAATCTCCAAGCCACATTCATGCCGATCCCGGCTCCAAACCAGGGAGTCTGAACCTTGCCGGTAACCTTGATCTGGGTGAAGCCACCCTCGGCAGGCTCGGAGTAGCCGCGCTCAGGCAACAGCTTGAGATTCTGGCAATCCTCGCGGAAGAAGCGAAGGATCGCATCGCTGCCAACGATCGGCTTCTGGAAGGGCGGCTGGAGAGCGCCATCCGGAAGGAACAGCTGAATCAGATTATCGAAGTCATTAGCATTCAGCAGATCCATGTAATTGTTCACCGTGGGATTGATCACCCCTTCGATGAACACTTTCTGACGCTGCTGCTCTGGAGTCGGTGCCACCACGGGTTCCGCAACACGCTGGCCAGCGCCCTTCTCAGGGTCAAAGCCCATGTCCACCACGAAATTGCGCAGCAGGGTGATCTGCTGACCCTGTTCCACCTCCTTCACAGAGGCCAGAACGGAGGCGGCGTTGGCCGAAAGCTGGTAACCAACAGGAATGGGTGCCACGAGGCCCGCCGCCATCCATTCACCCAGCTGGTACCAGAAGCCAAGCTTGATATTCACCGACCACAAGGCATAGGCGCGGCCGATCGGGGTATCAGCCCGATTGGCCAGGTCGCACATGGCCTGGCTCTGGGCCTTGAAATCCATGGCCTTGATCTCGTTGAGCACCCGCTCGGCGAACTGCATCCGGGCCGCAGCCGGTGCTGCCACGGTGATGGTGCGCCCCATCTCCAGATAGGCAAACCAGATCAGGGCCAGCTGATCCTCGGCGCTCAGCAGCTTGAAGCGCGCGGTGATGGCCGGCACCACGTCAGCCGAAAGGGTGTTGGGAAAAATCTGAGCGGCCCTTTCAAGCGTGAACATGCGCAAACCCCATTGTTAAGGATGTTTACAAAATCTAGCATGCGACCCACGCCCTGGTCGCTTTGCTGCACGTTCGCTCCCTATCGGCGGGCTGCCACGTAGCCATCCGGCCGCACCAGCACCGCGCCCGTTTCACCGAGCCCATAGAGGCGGCGCCATTCGCCGGCGGGATCCTGGAAATCACGGCCCTCCACCAACACCTCCACGCCCGGGGCCCAGGTCTGAAGCAACTCCCGATCCGCCCCTGCCGCAGCCAACGCCACAAACCCGCCTCCGAAGCAGTCCAGCGTGGACACCCTGCCAGCCCCGCGGGTGATCCAGGCATGAGGGGCTCGATGTCCGGGCCGGGCCTGGGGGATGTCGTCGTTGACGACATCCAGGGGCTTCAACTCCTCTGAGCCATCCGGCTGCACAGCGTGACTGCCGTAAACGATTCCAAAATCCTGGCCGTAGCCGGCTCCGGCCCGGCGGGAACGGGCGATCCGCTGGCTGGCCTGCTCCCAGTCGCCCGCCAGGGCCGCCCCCACGATGGCGAAGATCTCCTCGGCATTCCCCTCGCTGTTGGCGAAGGTGAACTCCGAAGCGGCCAGGCGTTCCTGCTCGTAGCTGTCAAGCAGCTCTTCAGGGACCTGTCCATGCACCACAGCGGCCAGCTTCCAGGCCAGGTTGTGGGCGCCCTGAACTCCGTTGTTCATGCCCAGCCCCCCTGAGGGAGAGACCCTCGCGGCTGCATCACCCACCAGCAGACAGCGACCCTGCCGCCAGCGGGTGGCCAGGCTGGGGGTCATCACCCACGGACTCACACTCAGCACCTCAAGGCAACCGCTGGCGCCGTCGGCACCTCGGAAGTCCACCTGAACCAGCGTGCCGTCCTGCGTCACCCGGGTGACGGTCGTCTCGAAACGACAGTCGACCATCGGCTCAGCCCGAACCGCCGCGAGCAGCACCGCTTCGGTATGGGGTTGGGGGCAATGGAACGGATGGCAGGGGCTGAAGCGCCCGTCCTCAGGAGCAAACGGAGCCACCCCGAGCAGCTCCCCGGCCAGCCCGCCCCGAAGCCAGACCGACACGTGATCGGCCGGCA
Organism: Cyanobacteriota bacterium; assembly: GCA_035284925.1. GTDB lineage: Bacteria > Cyanobacteriota > Cyanobacteriia > PCC-6307 > Cyanobiaceae > UBA5018. Next base: position 8,715 of record JAYKGZ010000037.1, read on the forward strand.
GCCGCAGCCCTCCGGTCTGCATCGCCTCCAGCAGACCGAGCTGGCGGTAGATCTCCGCCGTACGCCGGGTGACCGCCATCGCCTTGGGATGGCGGCTGATCCCGCTGTGCTTTTCGAACAGCACCGTGCTCACCCCAAGCCTGCCAAGCAGCAAGGCCGTGATCAATCCGCAGGGTCCTCCGCCCACCACCACCACGCTGGTCACGGCATCCACCACGGCTTTGCCCGCAACCTCAATCACCCCTCCAGGTAAGTCGTCTGACGCAGGCTGGATTCAAGGTGGTCCATCAGACGTCGGGCGTCGCTGATCGGAAGGTCGCCCCTCTGAATGGCGGCCTCACTGGCCATCCGAAGCCTTTCCAGCAGCAGTTGGGGGTCGTGCTCCATCGCTCGAAGCACGGCGGCATTGGTGTCACCGCGAACCACGTGGTCCACCCGATAGCCACCACCGGCCGCCAGGCGGATGTGCACCGCATTGGTACTGCCGAACAGGTTATGGAGGTTGCCCATCACTTCCTGGTAGGCACCGCCGAGAAACAGGCCGATCCAGTAGGGCTCGCCCTCGATCAGATCGTGCAACTCGAGCAGGGGGCGTGACTGACCCTGGCCAATGAAACGGGCGAGCTTGCCATCCGAATCACAGGTGAGATCAGCGAAGCTGCCCAGACGTGCCGGTTGCTGGTCTAATCGGTGGATGGGCATCACCGGAAAGAGTTGATCGATCGCCCAGGTGTCTGGCGCCGAACGGAAGATCGAGAGATTGGCGAAATAGATTCCGGCCAGCGCAGCTCTGAGCGCCTGGAGGTCTTCCGGTACGGGTCCGCGGGGCAGCTGGTTGACAATTGCTTCGGCGCAGGCCCAAGTGAGCTGTTCAGCCATGCCACGCTCCTGAAGGCTCATGTAACCGAGCCGAAAGGCCGAGAAGGCATCTTCCTTGAATTTCAGGGCATCATTCCAGGCTTCCTGCAGCCGGTCGACAGGTTGATCCTCCGCAACGGCCTGATCCTGCTGGGCAAGGGCAGCGATCCCAGCCAGGGTGTCGCGCAGGTTGCGCAGGATCAGGGGTTCATCGAGGGCCGGTGCCGGTACCTGGCTGGGCATACCCCCGCAGCCCAGCACGTTGAACACCAGCACGGAGAAATGGCTGGCGATGGCACGGCCGCTCTCGCTCACCAACGTGGGCACGGCTACGCCATGGGGCTCGCAGCACTCCCGCACGGTGGCCACCACATCGTTGGCATAGTTCTGCAACGAATAGTTGGTGGAGGCGCCAGAGGCTGTGCGGCTGCCGTCGTAATCAATGCCGAGCCCACCTCCCACATCCAGGAAGCCCATCGGCGCACCGAGGCGACAAAGCTGCACGTAGATCTGCCCGGCTTCCTGGATGGCATCCTTGAGAACGGCGATGTCATTGATCTGGCTGCCGATGTGGAAATGCAGCAGACGCAGCTCGCTCAGAAGATCGGCAGCCCGCAGGGTTTCGATGCTGGCCAGTAGTTCCGGCACGGAGAGGCCGAATTTGGCACGGTCGCCCACCGAGCTCCCCCAGCGACCGGTGCTGCGGATCGCGAGCTTGACCCGCACACCGATCAGCGGCGCAGACCCAAGCCGTCGGCTGGCGGTGATCAGTCGCTCCACCTCATCCAGCTGCTCCACCACGACCACGGGCTGGCGACCCAGGCGACGGGCCAGGATGGCCGTCTCGAGATAGCGCTGATCCTTGGTGCCGTTGCAGATCAGCAGGGCCTCAGGGTCATCGAGCAACGAAAGCGCGATCAAGAGTTCTGCCTTGCTTCCGGCCTCGAGGCCGAAATGCCAGCGGCGGCCGCAGTCGACCAGCTCCTCCACCACGTGGCGCTGCTGGTTGCACTTTACCGGGAACACACCCTGGTAGCGGCCGCCATAGCCGTATTGCGCGATGGCCCTGGCAAATGCGGCATGGAGACGCTCGAGCCGGTCCTCGAGGATGTCGTCAAACCGGATCAGCAGCGGCAGACCCAGATTGCGACCCTGCAACTCCTCCACAAGCTCCACCAGATCGAGGGAACCTCCGCGGTCACCGCGGGGCTGAACCATCACATGGCCCCGGCTGTTCACCGCAAAGTAGGGATCGCCCCATCGATCCAGGCCGTAGAGGGCAATGCTGTCGGCGGCCGTCCAGGCGGAATGATTGCTCTGCGACATCGCATCGACGTAAGCCACAAATCAGCTTATGGGACTGGAATCTGCTGCCACGGGGCCGGGTCGCGCCAAACGGATCTCGCCCACCGGATCGCGCCAACCGGATCGCGAGCCAGAGACCCAAGCCCATCAGCACGAACGCCTGCCCCAGAAGCGTGGGGAAGACGGCAAGCCACCTTCGGCAACCAGAGCAGGGCAGCAGCGGCAGCAGCCCTGGAGGCGGACAACAGATTTGAATGAGTCAGAACCTCCTTAAGACTGGCCAATGAATCAATCAATCAAGAGGGCAACCGCGATCTTGACATCGGCTTGAGGCTTAACACTTGCGCCGTGGATAGCAGCGCAGAGGGCCGGAAAAGCCATGGACTCGGTACAGTAAGAAAACAGTTTTCGAATGGGACCGGCAATAGGCATCCGGGAGCTGGTCGCAACGCACGACATCAAAATGTGCCCGATGAGCATTAGGCCAAAGATCGCCCGGGCGAACAACCAAGGCCGCAAGTCGGATTGATTGCCAATGGCTGAACTGATAGAACCTGGCAGGATACGCACCAGTGCTGTTTGCGGCTTCAGCATGGCCATGACCCAGCAGAGTGCCAACCATGGAGACCAACCCCCAAGAGCAAGGAGATCATGCCAGCCAACCCAGGCAATCATGAGCAGGGATAGAAGACTGAGCACAACGATGCACAGCTTCCACCCCGCATGGCCAGTCCAGGAAAAGCCGAGGCCGAGCATGGGGGAACGCCTCTCGGGGCATCGACGGTCAAGGTGTTGTCTAAAAGGGAATCTATCGACATCCAGCGCGTCAACCGTCACGAGCCCGGCTACGGCAGCATCAGCGGCTACTTGGGAAAACAGAGCGACATGGAGTGGATGGCTCTTGACCCATTCAACAGCGACTTTTCACTAAGTAACAAACGAGAGGACATCGACTCACCATCTCCTACCCAGAAGGTGATGCTCAGCAACCTCACCAGGCACTGTTCCTGTGAGGAGTGGATTTTCCGGCCGCCGTGCTCTTCAGGCAAGTTTCCGGAGGAAAATAGCTCTTGACTCTGCTCAACTATGAAGCTAGATTAGCCTGCTTGCTTGCAACTGAATAGGATGAAGGAGTGTCCCAACTGCGGCTCCTCTGGCGCCTACGCCGTGAGAGAGGTTGAGGTGACGAGTGGTCGTATCAAGGCTGCATTGACTCACTGCCCCAGCTGTGACTACCTTTATTTGACTGACCCGTCATGGCTTGATAAGGCTTACCAAGACGAATTTTACGGAGACACTGGATATGTGGCAAGAAATATAGACCTTGCCTCCAAGACCTTGGAGTTATTCAGGGTGTGGAAGCTTATAGCGCTGCGCAGGGGCACCTTCCCTGCTGCTTGTGATATTGGTGCTGGATTGGGCATGTATGCGCGGATGATGCGCGATAGGGGCTACGACTTCTATGGAGTTGATGAGTTTGCTGCTATGCCTCTAATAAAGCCTTTTTTTGACTTGGATTATGACTTCAGGATCAAGACGGCTTTTGAAGTGGTAGAGCATCTGCCTTCGCTGCCTGCGTTTTTGTCGGAGGCGGTTGGCGAGGTGGATTTATTCTTCTTCTCAACAGAGCTTAGAGGCGTTGGCCTGATACCTGATGATAACTGGTGGTATTATGCCTTTGGGGTGGGTCAGCATATTGGTTTTCATAGCAAAAAGAGTCTTGCAATTGGCTTTTCACGAGCTGGATACGATGTTAAGGGTTTGATGAGTTACGGCTCTTCGCTCCATGCGTTAGGAGCCACCAAGACTTGGAGAGCGGCTTTTGGTATTGCCAAGCGTATTTGGCGACTCCAAAGAGTCGCTGACTGGCCCGATCGGCTTTGTTCTAGGGTGTTTAGAGAGTCAAGTCTTACCATTCCCGATCATTTGCATGCCTTGAAGCTTTTGGGGTGAATGACTGGCGGGTTGAAATGGTTGTTGGCGTTCTGATTTGTTGAACTTGCCAAAAGCTTCTCCGATAGTCACCACGCTCTCCCAGCACCTGCCCCAGAGCTTCTTCGCCCGCCCCGCCCAGGCGGTCGCCCCTGAGCTCATCGGCTGCCGCCTGGTGAAACGCCAAGCGGATGGCGAGTTGCTGTGGGGCGTGATTGTGGAAACGGAGGCGTATTGCCAATCCGAGCCCGCCTGCCACGGCTACCGCCGCCGCAGCCCCAGCAACTAAACGCTGTTTGGGGAGCCTGGGCGTTGGTATGTGTATCTCACCTACGGCATTCACCACTGCGTCAATGTGGTGACCGGGAGGGCTGACTGGGCCAATGGGGTGTTGCTGAGGGCGGTGGCCATCCC
>JAYKGZ010000038.1:0-9797 GCA_035284925.1 Cyanobacteriota bacterium
AGGCCGCCCAGCTGGGTGAGGTCTTGGGTGACGTTGCTGATCACCACGGCCCCCACCGCCATCAACAGCAGGGCCATCGGCAGGGGGTAGACCAGCAGGAGGTGGTCGGCCACGGAGATGCCTCCCAGCCCCACGGCCACGAACAGCAGGCCCATCCAGCTGCTCACCAGGAAGGAGAGGGCCCGCTTCACATCGATCTGGGCCAGGGCGATCAGAGAGCTCACCAGGGCGGTGGTGCCGCCTACCACCACCAGCAGGCCCTGGGCGATCGGGCTGAGGGCGATCACCGGCTCCAGCCGCAGCAGCACCCAGGCCCCGCCGGCCACCACCACGGAATTGCGCAACACGGTGGAGGGCAGCGGCCCCTCCATCGCCTCATCGAGCCAGAGGTGCAGGGGGATCTGGGCACACTTGCCCATGGGGCCGGCGATCAGGGCCAGAACCAGGGCCGTGGCCAGAGGAGAGAGGCTGCGGTGGTTGTTGGCCATGTCGGCGGCCCAGCCCTGCAGGCCATGAAAATTCCAGGTGCCGGTGATCGGCAGCAGGCCGATCACGCCCACCAGCAGGATCAAGTCGCCGATCCGCTTGGTGAGAAAGGCGTCGCGGGCCCCCTTCACCACCAGCGACTGGTTGTACCAGGTGCCCACGATCAGATAGGTGCCCAGGGTGAGCAGCTCGAGCACCACGTAGCTGAAGAAGATCGAGTCGGTAATCACCAGGGCACAGAGACCGGCCTCAAAGAAGCTGAGGGAGCCGAAGAAGCGGGGCCAGCCCCAGTCCATTTCCAGATAACCGATGGCGAAGATCTGGGTAAGCACATGCAGGCCGGTGATCACCGTCATGGCGATCAGGGCCGGTTCCGTGATCAGACCATCGAATCCCACCCGCAGGCCGGCGGTGTCGAGCCAGGTCCAGCCGAAGGTGAGGGGTCGGTAGAGAGCATCGGCACCCGCGGCGGAATTGCTGTGGAGCCCCACCAGGGCCAACGTGCTGTGCACGAAGGAGAGGGACACGAAAAGGAGGTTGATGTAGCCGCAGGGACGGGGGCCGGTGCGGGCGATCAGCCCCGGCGACCAGAGGAAGGAGAGCAGCGATGCCACCAGGGGGTAAAGGGGCACGAGCCAGGCCGTCTGTGCGAAGGAGACGGTCATCGCATCCGGGCAGGGGGAAAGGAAGAAAACCTTAGGGATGGTTTTCTCCAATTGGGCGCCATGGGATGTGACGTTTCTTAATGGTGCCGCAAGTTCGGCTGTTCTCTCGGACCTCTTTATGGCTGATCACCTGGATAAGGCCAGCAGCTTTATTGGATAGCGGAACAAAAGCTTGGGGTTGTCTGAATGCCTGGGCTGATTCATCTAAATCCCAGAATTAATCTTAATGCCTGGAGGATGCGGAATGCCTGATTAAGATCATTCCCCCGCTATCGCTTGGTGATCGCTGAAGACTTCCTAGGCTTCGAGGTAGTCGATCACCCGCTCCGAGAGCTTGCGCATGGCCGCATTGGCGCGGCGTTCGATCCCCCGGGCCGTGTCTCGCGTGATGCCGAGTTCGCGGGCCACGGCACAGAGGTTCATCGGATCTGCCCCGTTCATGCCGTAGCGCAGGCGAAGCAACTCGGCCTCGGTGGCCGGGAGTTCGGCCAGAAGGGTTTCAAGATCCTGGCGGAGATGGAGCTCTGCCATTCGTTCCTGGGGGGCCGACGATGTGCAGCGCAGGCTGTCCATCAGCCGCAGCTCGTCGTGACTGGCCTGGGCGGAATCGAGGCTGAGTGGTTCCTGGGCTCGGAACAGGGCTTCACGGATGTCCAGCGGCTTCAAACCGGTGGCGGCGGCAAGCTCGGCGAGGCTGGGGTTGCGCCCCAGCTCCTGCCAGAGGGTGTGCTGGGCACGGCGCAGCTTGCTGAGCAGATCCACCATGTGGGCCGGCAGGCGGATGCTGCGGCTTTTGTCGGCCAGGGCGCGGCTGATGCCCTCTCGAATCCACCAGTAGGCATAGGTGGAAAAGCGGTAGCCCCGTGCCGGATCGAAGCGCTCCACCGCCCTGATCAGCCCGAGGTTGCCTTCCTGAATCAGGTCTTCCAGCTCGAGCTGATGGTGGGAATACTTGCGGGCCACGCTCACCACCAGGCGGAGATTCGCCGTGACCATGCGTTCCTGGGCGCGCTCGGCGCGCCGCAGTTGCTGGCGAAGCCGGGCGGGGCTCAGCCTGGCTTCAGCGGCCCAGACCTCCTGGCTTGGTGTGATCCCTCCAGCGCGAAGTTTGAGCTCCTCCTGTATGTCAAGCAAGGTCCGTCCGTGCTGGACGGCACGGGCCAGGGTGATCTCCTCCTCGGGTGTGAGCAGGGGGATCCGGCCAATTGCATGGAGATGCTGGCTGAATGCGTCGCAGCCGCCGCGAGGACGCTTCTGTGGCGCAGGCATTGGAGGGATGTCCGCAATGAAGTCGGGCAAAGCTACTGAGGGTTCAGCCAGGTTGGGGGTGTTTTGAGCTCAATCACACCAGATCAAATCGTGCCGATCAGCTGCACTAATCAATGGCGAGAGGGATGAAGCAACTGGATCCGGATGGGCTCCGAATCATCTCTTCTTCATCGGCGCAATCCTCGGTTGTGAAAGTTCTTGAAATGTCTGGGTAGCTTGCCTGGGTTCCTCCAACAAAAAGCCGGAGCACCCATGAAGTGCTCCGGCCATGACGTGTTGCTGAATGGCTCAGAACTTGTGATCCCGCAGGGCTTCTACCTGGTAGATATAGGTGATGATCGAATAGTCTGCGTAAAACTTCTGTTCAATCTCTCGGGTGATCTTGTCGGCAAGCTCGCGGGTGCCCGTGAGCACCTCGATTTTCACGTTGGAGAGGGTGTGAGACACGCTGGGTTCGCCTGTGGAGCGCACATTGCGGCTACCCTCGCCGCCCGCGGCATTCACGGTGTAACCGGTGGCGCCGGCCGCCTTGATCAGCTTGGTGAGTTTCTTGGAGAGGATTTCCTCTGCAACGATCACCAGTTTCCAGACCTGTTGACTCATGGTTCTAACCTCGAGTGAGTGGGTTGATGGGATGGATTATCGACCGAGCATCACCTCGGCAATCCCGATGAACAGTGGGATGCAGATGGCGATCGCCACGGGTGTGCCGATGGCGGTGGAGGCCCCGATGTAAGCCGATGGATTCGCCGAGGGGATGCCGGCGCGCAGGGTGGGAGGGCCGGAGATATCCGAACTGGAGGCAGCGATCACCGCGAGCACCACGGCACCGCCGATGCTGAAGCCAGTGAGCTTGTGAATGATCAGGCCCAGACCGAAGGCCAGGAAGCCGTGGAGAATCGGAGCGATGAAGGCATAGATGGCGAACCACTGGGCTACCTTGCGCAGCTCATTCATGCGCTGGGCAGCCTCCATGCCCATGATGATCATCAGAATCGAGAGGAAACCTTTGAACAGAGGGTTGAAGAAGCTCTCATAGACAGGTTCCGGCTTGGTGAGGATGCCCAGGGCCACACCCATCAGCAGGGCCGTCACGGCCGAGCTCTGAAGACTTTCCTTAATGATCGGCCAGATCTCCACATTCTCGGCTTTGCCGCTTTTCTTGCTGATGTACACGCTGGCCACCACGATCGCTGTGACCAGCGCTGGAATGTCCATGAATGGATAGAGGGCCGCGGTCCAGGCTTCGTAGGGCACCTTGGCGGCGTCCAAACCTGGCAGCACAGCGGCCAGGGTGGATCCGCTCACCGCACCGAACAAGCCACCGGTGGCCACCGCATCCGGCACCTTGATACCCGGCAGCTTGCCAAGGGTCCAGCGACTGATGAACACGATCACGATCCCCAGCAGAACAGCCGCGATCGCAGGGAGAAGGATCTCCGAGGGATTGGAGTTGCGGATGGCGATGCCACCGGTGAGACCGATCTTGATCAGCAGGAAGAAGCTGATGAACTTGTAGATGGAATCTGGAATGGCCAGCTGGCTGCCCAGGGAGGCCACCACGATGCCTCCGATCAGGAAGCCAAGGGTTGGAGATTGAAGCTGTTGAAGGAATAATCCAATAAACTCAGACACAAGCGTAATGTAGAAAATGGAACACGTAATAATTTCTGATCAATCTCGCAAGCGGCGGCGGATCTCTGCTATAAAGGTGCACCAGGGCCATGGGTTTAGCGGAAACCCTGGAATGCCGTGATGCTGGCCGCCGACATCACCTCAACCTCGCCAACCTGGAACAGCCAACCCTGCTGGCGGAAGTGGCCGAGGGCCTTGGTCACGGTGACCCGCGAAACGCTGGCCATTTCAGCCATCTGACGGTGGGTGAGGTTCATGACTTCGAGTGGCACTGTGCGGCCGTGTTCGGTCGTGGTGCCGAAACGTTCTGCGAGCCAGAACAGCAGATGGAACAGTCGTGCCTCAACCGGCCGGATACGGGACAGCTGCAGGAGCATTCCCATCTGCTGGATCTGAAACGTGCAACAGCCGTGGTGTTCGGTTTGATCTGGGTGCCATTCGTGAACGGAAGCCTGCGAGAGAGCCCGCAGTTCAACACGGTGCTGGTTGAGCAGCTCTGGGATTGCGACCTCTCCGGGACCCCAGATGCCCAGGGTGAAGTTATCGGAGGTGCCAGTACATGCGGTGGCTCTGAGATAGCCACCTCTGACGCGCCAACAGAGATTAACGGGTAGGGACTGACCCGCCTCCAGGGTAAGTTGCAAGCCGCGTTCGGGCATGATTGAGTGCATCGCTAGTGCATGCAAACGGTGATATTCAGTGGCGTCTGCAACACCCTGAAGTTGTTCTCGGAAAACTTAGGGGGTGGAAGGTTGATGCTGGGGCGGGATTCAGCCAGAAACTTCAATCACAATGATAAGCGCTTCTGGCGCAGTCACTTTCTGAATGTTCTCGGGATACGCGATCATGTTCTGGCGCAACATTGCTTGGTTGTTCCTGGTAATTTCAGGGCTTGCTGCGGTCAGTGGGCATAAAAAAGGCCCGGCATCGCCGGGCCCAGGGATCATCAGCGCCTGGAACGATCAAGTGAGGCTTGCTACCGCCGCCTGAAGGGCTTCGTGGCGGCTCAGGCTGGTGCATTCAGCCGGCAGCTTCTTGAAGAGTCCAAGTTTTTCAAGGCGTCGCCTGGTGGTGTCGGCAGCGCCCACGACAAACACCTGCCGGCCCTTTTCGATCGCCTCCTCCACCGCGTTCTCCACCGCCAGAGCCGCGGTGACGCCCAGGTGCGACACCTCAGAGAGGTCGAAGATCACGGCCTTGCATTCGGCGATGGCATTGTGTTCTCTTGCAATGGCCTTGGCCACGCCGAAGATCATGGCGCCGTTGAGCTGGAACAGCAGCACCTGCCCCTTGCCCTGATCGAGCAGCGCCTTTTCCTGATCTGGAATCATCAGATCGCCATCGCCAGTGCTCACCGATTTCACGCTCTTGCTCTGCAGGGCGCTCATCTTGTCGATGGTGAGGATGTTGGCGATGAAGACGCCGATGCCCACGGCTGCGATCAGATCCACCAACACGGTGAGGGCGATCACCAGATACATGATCAGCGCGCCGCTGATCGAGATGCGGTGGGCCCGCTTGAGGAAGCCCCAGTCGACGATGTCGATACCCACTTTGAGGGCGATGCCAGCCAGCACGGCCTGAGGAATCTGGGCAGCCACACCACTGAAGGCCAGGATCACCACCATCAGGATCACGGCGCGGCTGATGCCGGAAAGGGCGCTGCGCCCACCGGCCTGGATGTTCACCACCGTGCCCATCGTTGCGCCGGCTCCTGCGATTCCGCCGAATAACCCCGAGACCAGGTTTCCCAGACCCTGGCCGATCAGTTCCTTGTTGGAGTCATGTTCTGTGCGGGTGATGCTGTCGGCGATCACGGCGGTGAGCAGCGCATCGATGCAGCCCAACATGCCCAGCACAGCGGCATCTACAAACATGACCCGCAGCTCACCAATCTCGAAGTAAGGCAGCTGCAGCTTTGGGAAGCCGGAGGCGATCTCGCCGATGCGGCGGATCTCCTCGCCACCACCATTGCTCAACAGGGTGAGCGAAAGCACTGTGCCGATGACCAGAGCGATCAGCTGGGGCGGTGCAATCTTCTTCACCCCGGCGGGCGTGAGCCAGAGGATCGCCAGGGTGATCACGGCCAGGATCACCTCCGGCAGGCGGGCATTGCCGATCAGCTGGGGCAGGGCCGTGAGCGTGCCCATCACGCCACCTTTGGGGATGGCCTGGCCGAGGAACGGCCCGATCTGCAGGATCACCAGAATGAAACCGATCCCGCTCATGAATCCCGAGATCACCGTGTAAGGCATCAAGGTGATGTAGCGGCCCAGTTTCAGGAAGCCGAAGACGATCTGGAAAACCCCGGCCAGCATCACCACGGTGAAGGCCATCGCCAGGCCGTTTTCCGGATTGCGCGCCGTGAGGCTGGCGATCACGGCCGTCATCACCACCGTCATCGGACCGGTGGGTTCGGAGATCAGCGTGGGGGTGCCACCGAAGAGGGCGGCGAACAAACCCACCAGCACGGCGCCCCAGAGACCGGCAGCTGCGCCTGCACCGGAGGCCACACCGAAGGCCAGCGCCAGGGGCAGCGCCACGATGGCAGCGGTGACTCCGCCGAAAAGATCCCCCTTGATGTTGTTGGTGCTGATGTGGTTCAGCACTCTCCAGCCCGGCTTGGGCGGCGGAGCCGATGCGGTTGTCATCCCTACTGGCGGTGGTTGGCGCGGAACCTTAGGGGGTTATCGCGCCGACATGGGGCGCCGGGGCCGCATCGACTCAGAGCACGCCCCGATAGCGCACAAACAGTTGCACCATGGCCCACGATCCCAGGGTGACCTTGATGGCCACCAATACATTGAGCACTGGAATCCAACCACCACTTAACAGGGTGCCGGTGGCACCCGGCGGCAGGTTCACGCCGATCAGCAACAGAAACGCCACCACGATGAAGCCGAGCACGGCGAGTTTTTCCAGAAGGTCGGCGCGATAGCGGCGGTAGAGCCTTTCCGCTCGGCTGGCACCACCGCTGATCAGCAACAGGCCCACCCCGGTGCCTCCCGCCACCCCGGCGGCAAAGCCACCGCCTGGTGTGAGATGGCCTCGCAGGGCCAGTTCCACGGCGATCAGGGCCGAAATGGTGGCGCCAAGCTCACAGAGCACCACCGACGGCGGATCATCCAGGGCCCGGATCTGGCGCGGTGCCGTTTCCGCGGCGAGCAGATGACGCACCCCGAGGGCCGCCAGGGTGAACACCACCACCTCGGAGATCGTGTCGAACAGACGGGTGTGCAGGATCACGCCCGACACCAGGTTGGGCACCTGGGTCTGGTCCGCCAGGATCTGCACGATCTCAGCCACCGTTTTCGCCGCCGGCAGGGCCGCGGCCAGCGGGGAGGCAAACAGCGCCACCGCCGCCACGACCACTAGCCAGGTCATGGCTGGCCCTCCTCAGCGATCAGCAGTTCGCCGCCCTGCTCAAGCCAGTGCTGATAACCCCGGCAGGCCTGAAGTCGTTCCGCCAGCACCGACCGGCGCAGCACCAGCCGCCGATCCGACTCCAACCAGCCGTGCAGTCGCTGGCGGGCGGCTTCAGCATCAGGGGGATCTGACACCAGCCGCAAACGCAGGTACAGCGGGCTGATCCAATCCGCCAGCTGCTTCTCCACCGAGTCGGCCTCGGCAGCTCCGGCCGCTGCTGCGCTGGTGGGCGGGCGGCGGTCGTGAAGACGCAGCGCCATGGCCGAGCGCAGAGCCACTGCATAGAGCGTGGTGGAGAGCAACGTGCCCACCAGCGCTTCAGTGAGGGCTACGTCGGGAGCGCCGAGCAGGGCATAGAGCAGGGTGGCCACCGAACCCAGAATTCCGCGCAGCACCAGGGTCTGATAGGGGTTGCCCTGGGTCACCAACAGGATTGCGGTGAGCGGAAACAGGGCGGTGATCGGCAGCAGCAGATCAAGGTCGCCCGAAAGCGACAGGCTGTTGGTCATGGCCTGACACCCTCTTTGAGGCCTTGCTCCCGGCTGAGCGAGCAGTTGGCCAGCACGTAGCCGAAGATCGTGTTCCACACCATCAGCCCCAGCAGCGCCAGGCAGAGCAGGGGCCACTGATGGGGAATCCGCAGGAGCAGACCCAGCAGGATCAGGGCGGAGCCGAGGGTGTCGGCCACCGAGAGCTTGTGGAGCTTGCGCAGCAGGGTGCCTCGCTCCAGTAACGGCCAGGTGCCCCAGAACCAGAGCAGGAGCCCCGAGCCCAGCAGCATCAGTGACGCCAGGGCTGTCATTGCTCCACCTCCCGCAGCACATTCGCCAGCAGCAGGATGCCCGCATTGCCGGTGCTCAGGGCAATCGCCCCCACCAGGCCGATCATCCAGTCGCTGCGGATCACGGCCACCACCAGGATAATCAGCGACACCTTCGAGGCGATGCTGCTCAGGGCGGCCATCCGCTCCCAGACACTGCAGGGGCGGCAGACCTGGGCGATGGGAATCAGCAGGGCGAGCACCATGCCCCAGAGCAGAACTGTCATGGGTGGGTCACCTCCTTGAACGCCCGGGCGGCACGGCTCGGCAGCAGCTGATGCACCCGGTAGCGCAGCGCGTTGGCATCCGACTGCACCCCCAGCACGATCGTGAACGGGGTGAGGGTGATGGCGAATACCTCCAGAAACACCACCAGAGGGGAGCGGTTGCCACTACCGGGCAGAACGATGAACCGTTCCCGTTCGCCCGGCGCTACAACCAGCGCCACGGCCTCGGCGTAGGCCTGGGGGATCGCCACCAGGCTCTGCAGCATCACGGGCCCCAGGCGGCGCAGCGGCCAGCGACCCGAACCTGAACGGGGAAGCGACACCGCCAGAGCCAGGCCGATCAGCAGATTGACCGCCGTGCCATCGGAGGTGAGCAGGAACCACAGCAGCAGGCGAAAGCCGGTGCTCAACAGCCAGGCGATCATGCGATCCCTCCGGCGAACGCCGCCAGCAGCCCAGCGCCGAGCACCACGGCCCCGCCCAGGAGCTGATCCAGGCGCTCCAGCTCTGTTAAGGGCAGCGGGCGCAGCGGCTGCAGCAGTCGGTGGAGCAGCAGACCTGCCCCGAACACCAGCCCCGTGCTGAGCAGCGTGGGGGCGAGCGACCAGGTGGGCGCGATCAGCTCAGCGCCGATGCCCAGGGGCAGCAACAACAGCCCGAAGGCCAGCAGCTGGGGCAGCAGCGGCTCGGACTGCCGCTGGGGCAGGGGCTTCACAGCCCACCCCACCGTCCAGAGACGGGCGTACACCGCCACGGTGCCCACGGACACCAGCATCGCCATCGACGCCCATGCCCCGGGCAGCGACCCATCCAGCTGCTTCTTGGCGGCAAAGCCCGCAAGCGGAGGCAATCCTGCAATCGAAAGCGACGCCAGCCACACCACCGCCAGCAGCACCGGAGTCATCGCCCGGGATCCCCATTCCTGCAGATCACGGGTGGGGAACTGACGGGCGGAGAGAAACAGGGCCCCCTTTGCCAGGCCATGCCCCAGGGCCATGGCGCCGCCACTGAGGGGGGAGAGCACCACCAACCCCATCTGCGACAGGGTGCTCCAGGCCAGCAGGCGCTTGGCGTCCCGGGCATTGAGGGCATAGACCACGCCGAGCACCGCACTGGCCATGCCCACCCAGCGGATGGCGCTCAACAGCACGGCATCGGTGGCAGCCAGACGCAGCAAGGGGACGACACCACCGGTCACCACCACTCCGGAGAGCAGGGCCGAAATCTCAGCGGGGGCTTCGGCATGGGTGCGGGGCAACCACAGACCCG
>JAYKGZ010000039.1:0-7080 GCA_035284925.1 Cyanobacteriota bacterium
CAGGTAGGCGGTGGGAAACAGCAGAAGACCCGACCAGCCCACAAATACGAAGCGGTCGCGCTTAAGCCAGTCATCGAGGACGTCGAACCATCCCCGTTGCGGCGCGCGCCCTACAGCGATCGTCATGAGAGGGCTTTACGAAGCGTTACGTTCCAGATCGTAAGGGGTGCGGACGCCTCCTGTGCGGGTAACCGCTCCGTCCGCTGGCCTCTTTGAGCAGAAGTGCCTACCGCGCACCCTGACAAAGCGGGCCATTCGCCAGAGTGTTGCCTCCCCTCTGCAGCAGAGCACCCGATGTTTGTCGTTGAGGTCTCGATCCGATTGAGTCCCATGCCCGTGGCCGTTCAACGCCGGGAAGCCGCCGACGCCCAGGCCCTCTACGACCAGGTGAAGCAGGTGCTCGAATCCGGCACGCCCCGCCTGCTCGAACTTCACTGCGAAAAGGACGCCAATAAGCGCATCAGCCTGCTGAGCAGTGAGCTCGTTGCGGTGCAGATGTACGAGAAGTCGGCCACCGGCGGCAGCGGCCGCAGGCCGGGTTTCAGCTTCGATGGTTGAGGCGTCAGGCCCAACCCCACCGCTCCAGGTGGACGCGCTGGACTTCTCCTGGCCCAACGGCCAGAGAGCGGTTCAGAACTGCCGCCTCACCGTGCCCAACCCCGGGCTCTGGATGTTGGTGGGCAGCAACGGCAGCGGCAAGAGCACCCTGCTGAGGCTGATCGCCGGGCTGCTTGAGCCCAGCGGCGGCACGATCCACACCGCCACCCCCACCGCTCTGGTGTTTCAGAATCCCGACCACCAGCTGTTGATGCCCAGCTGCGGCAGTCAGCTGCGGCTGGCCCTGGGGGGTGAGAGCGGTCCCGTCCCTGGGCGCCAGCGGCTGAGGCAAGCCCTGGCTTCGGTGGGACTGGAGGGCCTGGAGGCCCGCCCCATCCACACCCTCAGCGGAGGCCAGAAGCAGAGGCTGGCGATCGCCGCTGCCCTGGCCAGCGGCAGCCGGCTGCTGCTGCTCGATGAGCCCACGGCCCTGCTCGATCCCCAGAGCCAGCGCGAGATTCTCGAACTGATCTCCGGGCTGACCCGCAGCAGCCAGCAGCCGCTCACCGCCCTCTGGATCACCCATCGCCTCGAGGAGCTGGAGCTCTGCAATGCCGCAGCCTTCATGGAGCGCGGCAGCACGGGCCCCTGGCAGCCGGGCACGGTCCTGCGACGGCAGCTGATGCCCTTGCAGGCGGGTCGGTCCAAGGGGTAACGTCCAGCTCACCGCATTCCTCGGTAGCTCAGCGGTAGAGCGGTCGGCTGTTAACCGATTGGTCGCAGGTTCGAATCCCGCCCGGGGAGCTTTTTCATCCCGCCGCCCACCAGGGCGGCTTTTTGATGAGACGCGGTTTGTAACAGCGCCTGAATCCAAAGAAAGGCTGAAGAATCTGATCCCCGCTCTCGCCAACCCTGCCCGCGGGGCTGAAGCAACTCCCTTGTGCCCACTGGGATCTGGCGATGAACCAGGCGGAGCGGCGCCTGGAATTCAAGGTTGGACCTTGGCCCTTATCCCCTCTTGATGCGTTGGTTTGGTGTCACAAACGCTGCAAAACCATCTGGAACGGTGAAAATGCCGAACAAACCAAGATGGGAAGCGGTTGATCCCCCCAGCGGCCATGAAGCCCTGCATTTTAGTGATCGAAGACGACAGCGACATGCGCGAACTGGTGGCCAACCACCTCCGCCATGGCAGCTTCGATGTTCATTCCGCCGAAGACGGTGTGAAGGGGCTGGCCCTGGCGATCCAGGTGGTGCCGGATGTGATTCTGCTCGACCTGATGCTGCCGAAGGTGGATGGGCTGACCCTCTGCCAGCGACTCCGACGTGACGAGCGCACCGCTTCGATTCCGGTGATGATGCTCACCGCCCTTGGTGACACCAAGGACAAGGTGAGCGGTTTCAATTCAGGCGCCGATGACTACCTCACCAAGCCCTTCGATCTCGAGGAGCTGATGGCCCGGGTGAAGGCGCTGCTGCGCCGCAGCGACCGCGCCCCCCTCTCGGCCAAGCACAACGAGATCCTCAGTTACGGGCCGCTCACCCTGATTCCCGAGCGGTTCGAGGCCAACTGGTTCGACCAGCCCGTGCGGCTCACCCATCTGGAGTTTGAACTGCTGCACTGCCTGCTGCAGCGTCACGGCCAGACGGTTTCCCCCTCCCTGATCCTCAAGGAGGTGTGGGGCTATGAGCCCGACGATGACATCGAAACCATCCGGGTGCACGTGCGGCACCTGCGCACCAAGCTCGAACCCGATCCGCGCAAACCGCGGTTCATCAAGACGGTGTACGGAGCCGGATACTGCCTGGAACTTCCCAGCGATGAAAAGCTGGGGGAGCTGGTTCCTCCGGTGAGCGAAGCCCGCAAGGCCCGGGTCAGCTAGATCCGGCCGAGCTCCAGCAGGGCCACCTCCCAGGCCAGCCGCGGCTGGACATGGAAACGCAGCTGCTGGCGAAGCCGCTCCAGCCGCCGCAGCGGTGCGAGCTGGGGATGTCTTCGCCAAAGGGCCAGCTGCCACCAATCGATCAACCACAGCTGCTGCTCCCCATCCAGGGCCTCGCAGAGGTCCCTGGCCAGTTCAAGCGCGCTCAGCGGTTCTGCGGAAAGGGTCAGCAGCCGTTCGCTCAGTCCAACCGGCAGCTGACGCCACTGCCTGCGGTGATGAACAAGGGCACCGGGAGATCCCGCCGCCAGTTCCGCCAGCTCAGGCGCGTCGCCGTCGTCGGGTCCTGTTTCGCTGCCCACCAGAACCCGCTCCACCAGCGCTGGCGTGAGCCTGGCGAAAGGCACGAGCTGGCAACGGGAGCGGATCGTGCCCAGCAACTGCTCCGGAGCGGCCGTGATCAGCACCAGCAGACCGCCCGCGCCCGGCTCCTCCAGCGTCTTGAGCAGGGCATTGGCCGCCGCTTCGGCCATCAACTCCACCCCCTCGAGCACCACCAGACACCCCGGCGCCTCCACCGGTCGCCGGGCCAGAAAGCGCGTGAGCTCGCGGATCTGCTCCAGCCGCAGCTGCGGTGGGGTGCGCCGGCTCAGCCCCGATTCCACTGCCCTCGAGAGAGGGATCAGCTGTCCCTTGTCGCTGTAGGTGGGCTCCACCCAGAGCAGATCGGGATGGTTGCCGGCCTCCAGCCGCCGCCGCACCGCCGCATCACCCTCCACTCCGGCCAGCACCCCCTCCAGGAAGCGCAGGGCCCCCAGGCGCCTTCCCACCCCGTCAGGGCCGGCGAACAGATAGGCCGGCGCCAGCCGGCGCCGCAGCAGCGCCGCCTGCAACAGCTGCACAGCCTGGGGCTGACCCAGCAGATCCGCGAACACCTCGGCTGAGGCTTCCATCCCTGAAGCCTCGATCACCGGTCGCAGGCCGGCGTGCCACCAAACGCCAGGGTGAGCGCCTCGCAACAGGCCTGCGTCACAGCCCTGAGGGGCTGATCGGCATTGATCCGGCACCAGCCGCCGGCCCTGGCTTCCATGGCGAAGCCAGCGGCCACCCGCTCCAGGAACGCCTCGCCGGCACTCTCGATCCGATCCGCCACCCGATCACCGCGGCGGCGGCGGGATTCGGCCAGCGGCAGATCCAGCCAGAGGGTGAGATCGGCCCGCACCCCGCCGGTGGCCATGGCTTCCAGCTGGCGGATCATCGCCAGGCTCAACCCCCGTCCGTGGCCCTGATAGGCCGCCGTGGAGCCGATGAAACGATCACTGAGCACCCAGTGCCCCGCCGCCAGGGCCGGCCCTATCCGCTGCTCGACGTGCTGGGCACGGTCGGCCGCGTAGAGCAGAAGTTCGGGGGTGGGGCCCGGTGCCACCTCCCCCGGCGGATGCAGCAGCAACTCCCGCAGGGCCAGTCCGAGCGGCGTGCCACCAGGCTCGCGGGTTAAGACAACGCCGGCCCCCGGGCCCAGCAGCCCACTACTGGGCAACCAGGCGGCCAGGGCCTGGAGCTGGCTGCTCTTGCCGCAGCCGTCAATGCCCTCCAACACCACGAACCGCCCCCGTGGCGTGTGGGATTCGGCCGGGGGTTCGGGCATGGCGGCGCTCACGAACGGCAAGCCTGGGAAGGTGGCCATCCTGCAGCAGCAGGGCGTTCAGCACCACCGTGATCGAACTCATCGCCATCAGCAGGCCCGCCAGGGGCGGGGTGAGCAGGATTCCGAAGCCCGGCAGGAGCAGCCCGGCGGCGATCGGCAGCACCACGAGGTTGTAGCCGAAGGCCCAGACCAGGTTCTGCCGCACCTTCTCCATGGTGCGACGCGCCAGGGCCCGCGCCCGCAGCAGGCCCTCCAACCCTTCCCCAAGCACCACCAGATCCGCCGTGTCCTGGGCGATCTGGGTGCCGGTACCCACCGCGATGCCCAGGTCGGCCGCCGCCAGGGCCGGCGCATCATTGATGCCGTCGCCCACCATCGCCAGCGGTCTGGGCCGCAGCTCGCCCCGCAGATCGTGGCTGAGCCGTTCCAGCTTCTGCTCCGGCGTGAGGCCCCAGGCCAGCTCGCCGGGCTCAAGGCCCAGTCGGGCCCCCAGGCTGCGCACCGCGGCCTCGCGGTCGCCACTGAGCAGGCCCAGCTCCAGGCCATCAGCCCTCAGAGCCGCCAGGGTGGACGCCGCATCCTCGCGGGGGTGATCGGCGGCAGCCACCAGCCCCAGCGGCTCACCGGCGAGGGTCACCGCCAGCCAGGTGGCCGACTCCTCCCCCTCCGGCAGATCCTCGGCCGCCACGCCGAGCCAGTCGGGGCGGCCGACCCGCGCCTCCTGGCCCTCCAGCCGCCCCTCCACACCGGCGCCCACCACGCCACGGCCATCCTCCACGGCCAGCAGGGTGAGGCCCCGGGCCTCCGCCTCCTGCAGCAGGGCATGGGCCAACGGGTGACGGCTGCCCGCCTCCAGGCTGGCAGCCACCTGCAGCAACCGGTCTTCGCCCACTCCCGGAGCCGGGTGCACAGCGGTGACCAGCGGACGCCCCAGGGTGAGGGTGCCGGTCTTGTCGAAGATCACCGTTCGCAGCTGGGCAGCGGTCTCAACCGCATCGCCACCCCGGAACAGCACCCCCGCCCTGGCCGCCCGGCCGATTTTTACGGCAATGGCGGTTGGGGTGGCCAGGCCGAGGGCGCAGGGGCAGGCCACCACCAGCACGGAGATCGCCAGCTGCAAGCCCAGACCCAAGGGCGAGGTGGCGCCGGCCCCGAACACCCCGTGGCCGCCATGGCCGCCATGGCCGCCAGCGTGCACGGAATCCGGGCGCAGCACCGCCGGCCAGAGCCCGGCTCCCCACAGCCACCAGAACAGCAGGGTGGCCAGGGCCAGCGCCAGCACCACCGCACAGAAACGACCAGCGATCCGATCGGCCAGGCCCTGGATCGGCGCCTTCCGGGACTGGGCCCGCTCCACCAGCTGGATGATGCGGGCGATGGCACTCTCCCTGCCGCTGCGGCGCACCAGCAGATCCAGAGGTGCCTCCAGGTTCAGGGAGCCGGCCGACAACTCATCGCCGGGTTCGGCCAGCATCGGCAGGGGTTCGCCGGTGAGCGCCGACACGTCCACCCCGGAGCGGCCCTCCTGCACCACCGCATCCACGGGCACCCGATCACCGGGCAACAGCCGCAGCCGATCCCCCGGACGCAGACCCGCGGCACGGACTGGCCTTGGCTCACCCTCGCCCAGCAGGAGCAGGGCCATTTCGGGCTGAAGAGCGGCCAGCTGCTCCAGAGCCCGGCCGGTGCGGTATCGAGCCCGCTCCTCCAGGAAGCGCCCCAGCAACACGAAGCCCAGCAGCATCACAGGTTCGTTGAAGAAGCAGGGCCAGCCCCCCTGCGGCCAGAGCAGACCCACCCAGCTGGCCAGGTAGGCGCTGAGCACCCCGATCCCCACCAGGGTGTCCATGCTCGGCAGCCCCCGCAGCACACCGAGGCCGCCGCGCAGCAGGATCGGGCGGCCCGGGAAGGCCAGGGCCAGGGTGGCCACCAGGGCGTGGAGGCGTTCATCGGCCAGCAGCCGCTCCGCGTTGCCGGAGGGCAGCTGGCCTGCCAGGGCGAGGTGGCCCAGGCCCGACACCACCACCAGCGCCAGGGCCGCCACCAGCTGGCGCCACTGCTGCCACCAGCCCTGCTGCTGCCAGCGATCCCGCAGGCTCTCGAGCGTTCCCGCCTCCGGCCTGGGGATCGCCCGGAAGCCCAGTGAGGCCACCGCAGCCTGCAAGGAGGCCAGATCGAGGCCGGAGGCACGTGCGGGGAAGCCGGTGGGATCCAACTCCAGCCAGGCTGTTCGGCTGAGCAGATTCACCGCCACCTGGCGCACCCCCGGCTGGGCCTGAAGCTTCTGCTCAACGGCCCGCACGCAACCGCCGCACTTCATCCCCTCGATGTCCAGGAGAAGCACATCGGCCTGGATCGGCGCCCCTGCAGCGGGATTGAAAGCAGTGGGACCAGCAGCGTTGGGCAAGGCAGCAGCGGCCTGCAGCGAAACCAACGCTAGGCAGATCCGTCAGGATGGCTTGATCGCCCGATCCCTGCCGAACCGTGCCCCGCTCCCAGCGCAACGACAATTTCATCGACAAGAGCTTCACGGTGATGGCCGACCTGATCGTGAAGCTGCTGCCGATCGATCCCAAGGCCAAGGAAGCTTATGTCTATTACCGCGACGGGCTGTCGGCTCAGAACGATGGCGATTATGCCGAGGCACTGGAAAACTACGAGGAGGCTCTGAGGCTTGAGGAAAACTCGATAGACCGTGCCGAGATTCTCAAGAACATGGCCATCATCTTCATGAGTACCGGAGAGGAGGAGAAGTCGCTTGACTATTACCGCCGCTCCCTGGATGAAAATCCCAACTCGCCCTCCTGCCTGAAGAATATGGGCTTGATTTATGAGAAATGGGGGCGGCTTGCGGAGGAGAGTGGCGATCAGGACAAGGCTGATCAATGGTTTGACCTCACGGCGCAGACCTGGGGGAAAGCTGTGCGCCTGTACCCAGGTGGGTATCTGGACATTGAGAACTGGCTGAAGTCATCCGGCCGCAGCACCGTGGATGTTTACTTCTGAGGCTCC
>JAYKGZ010000040.1:0-7900 GCA_035284925.1 Cyanobacteriota bacterium
CGATCGTGGCGACCGATGCTGCAGGTAACACCCGCACCGACTCGTTTCTGCTGAGTGTCGACACCACGCCGCCGGAGCCGCCCTCGGTGAATGAGTTCACCTTCACCACGCCGGACTCCAAGTGGAAGCACGACATCGGCGCCCTCGGCATCGTGGGCGATGTGAGTGGCACGGCGGAACCCAGCTCCGAGATCCGCATCTACACCCTGAACGGACAGAAGAAGGAAAATAACCAGACTGTTATTGCCGATGCTAATGGCAAGTGGACCTGGACGCCCAAGCTCGATCTGGTGACGGATGATGACAATACGGCCGATACCACTATTTCGCTGGACATGCTCTACAGCCCGATCAATTTCGTTCTCGATTCGATCGACGCTGCAGGCAATGTGTCGAAGACGGTGCAAGTGCTCCTCGGCGCCAATGCCGTGAAGCTGGGTGATAACCCGGACACTGACGGGATCGAGGCTGATTTTGTGCTCAACAACATCAATGATGGCCTCACCGGCACCATCAACGACGACCTGATCATCGGCTACGCCGGCGACGATTTCCTCAACGGCCGCGCCGGCAACGACTTCCTCTATGGCGGCAGCGGGCGTGACTGGCTGGTGGGCGGTGAAGGCAACGATGAACTGGCCGGCGGCACCCAGGCCGACCTGCTCGATGGTGGTGGTGGAGCCGATCGCTTCATCTACTCCCGCTTCAACGAATCCAGCCTCAGCGAACGCGACCAAATCATCAACTTCAGTGGCACTGAGCTAGATGTGATCGATGTCAGCGAGCTGTGTCGAGCTCTGGGGATTACCGGCAGCTTTAAAGCCGCCTACACCTTCGGCGCCTCCGGCACCGATGCCACCACCACCAAAGTGAAGGGCAAAACCGTCACCACCGGCTCCACCGCTGCCAAAGGTGAGTTCTGGCTGGGCGACGACGGGGTGCTTTACGGCAACCTCGACGACCGCACGGGTGCGGAGTTCGCCGTCGCGTTGGTCACGCCGACCCTTGACGCTGAGAACAACGTCATCGGCTACACCCCCATTACGAATGTGGCTGGAATGCGCACCTATCTCGCAGGTGCGGGTCTTGATTTCAGCGTCTGAGCCCAGGTTCTGAGCACTTGTTGCTCCCACTGCCCAGGCTTTTTGGCCTGGGCTTTTTGCTGGCAAGTCCCCGGCGCCTGCTTGTCGCGGCCGTCGGGCCGGTGGGTGGGGCCCGGCGGATGCAGGCCTGCCATAGCGGCGCGAGATCATCTCGGACGGCGCGTGGCTCGCCGCCATCCACGATCGCCCCTGCTGCTGGGCCGGCCAGCCCCCTGGCGCGATCCGGGCAGAGCATTCCTGCAGGGTGAGTGCGCGATCCGCTCTGGCCTGCGGTTCGCCGGCGGCCAGCGGATGCCACCACACCGACCCCCTGGATGCAGCGGTTTCAACCAGGCGCATGGGCCGCCGATCAGGCGCTGCCCAACCCCACGCCATCGACAACCGGACCAGAGACGCCACGCCCACAGGCCCGACGCCTGCCAGATCGCTGTCCCCCAAGCCACCGGCCGGCGCACAACACCGCGCTCGATCCCCGAGGCAGGCGCGGGGCGCACTATGCAGTACAGATGTATTATAAGCGGAGCGGCGAGGGCTCGGCGTGGGTAGGGTTTGGCTCTTCGACATCCAAGGCTGGATCACCCTCATCATCGGCAGCCTGCTGGCGCTGATCACCCTCTTCTCGTCCTACAGCCATGTCCACATCCCATTCGGCAGCACCATCGCCGTTAATCAGCAAGCAGG
Organism: Cyanobacteriota bacterium; assembly: GCA_035284925.1. Classification (GTDB taxonomy): domain Bacteria; phylum Cyanobacteriota; class Cyanobacteriia; order PCC-6307; family Cyanobiaceae; genus UBA5018. The sequence continues at coordinate 1,785 of JAYKGZ010000040.1, forward strand.
AGTACTACTCCTCGCTGCCCTGGTTCCGGCGTTGCTTGGCGATGTTGAACTGGCGACCCGTCGTCGACTACGAGCTGAGAGAGATCGAGTTCAAGAAGCGGCAGATCGCGCACGAGCACAGGATGAAGCAACTCGACGACGAAGACGCCGCCTTCAACGCGCGAATGCAGTCGCTCGACGCAAAGCTCGATGCACTCTGGCCATCCTCGAATTCATCGACGACCCAACACCAGCCGCCCGAAAGCGACTCCGGGACGTCATCGCCCTGATACGCGAATACCCTGAGCTCGCTTGAGCGCCGCCCTCGGCGCAGCTGGCCCCAATCCAGCCCAGCCAAAGCGCAAATACTGGCGCACTATTCAATGAGCAGTGAGGGCGCGGCGTGGATAGGGTTTGCCTTTTCGACATCCAAGGCTGGATCACCCTTCTCATCGGCAGCCTGCTGGCGCTGATCACCCTCTTCTCGTCGTACAGCCATGTCGACATCCCATTCGACAGCACCGTCGCCCTTAATAAGCAAAGGCTGTTTCGATAAATCTGCCTACTACTCCTCGCTGCCCTGGTTCCGGCGCTGTTTGGCGATGTTGAATTAGCGACCCGTCGTCGACGACGAGCTGAGAGAGATCGAGTTCGAGAAGCGGAAGATCGCGCACGAACAGAGAATGCAGCAGCTGCAGAGCGAGATCGCGCGGCTCGACGAGCTCAATTCCAAAATCGAAGCCATGGTGGCTTCTCCGAAGGAGTAGCGCTCTTGTTCAGCTCCAGCACCAACTCAACCCCACACCAGAGCACACCCAACAACTCCGAGGACTGATCGCCTTCCTCCTGGAATACAGCCAAGTCGCCTGAGGGCGGCAGAAACGCAGACAATGCGGCCCGGCTGCACGACCTTCCTGCAGCAGCTGTTGCTGCTCCACCACCGGCACCACCCGACACCACCCGACACCACCCGACACCATGGTCAAGGTTCCTGAGGAACTCGTCACCATCCAGATGCTTCTGAACCGGATCTGATGTGCGGCCTTGTCGGCCTCTGGAGGGCAACCCCTACAGCTGAAGCAGAACTGCTGGCCGCTGTGCGTCCTATGGCCGAGGCCATCCGCCACCGCGGCCCGGACGACGCAGGAACCTGGTGCGATCCTTCCCAGGGCCTGGCCCTGGCCCACCGCCGCCTCGCGATCCTCGATCTCTCCACCGCCGGCCACCAGCCGATGCAGAGCCCCAGCGGGCGTGCTGTGATCGTCTTCAACGGGGAGATCTACAACCACCTGGCCATCCGTCGGGAACTGGAGCAATCGGCGCTGCTGCGCCATCCCTGGCGTGGCCACTCCGACACCGAAACCCTGCTCACCGCCATCGATGCCTGGGGGGTGGAGGCCACGCTGCAGCGTTGTGCCGGCATGTTTGCCCTCGCCTTGTGGGATCGCCACTCCCGCGTGCTGCTGCTCGCACGCGATCGCTTCGGGGAAAAGCCCCTCCACTGGGGCTGGCTGCACCAGGCCGATCAACAGGTGCTGGTGTTCGGCTCCGAACTCGCTGCCCTGCGCGCCATGCCCGGTGTGGCCAGGCCGCCCATCCAACCTGATGCGCTTGCCGCCTTCCTGCGACAGGGGTGCATCCCCGCGCCACTCTCCATTCACACCGGCCTGCAACAGTTGCCGCCCGGTCATCTGCTGCGGCTGGCTTCACCCAGCCAGCGGTCTGTGCCCCAGTGCTGGTGGGATAGCGCCGCAGAGGCATCCAGCGCGGCGGCCCGCTCACCGTTCCGGCGCACAGAGGAGAGCTCGGCTCCCGGTGAACAGGAGGCGCTCACGGCCCTGGATGGGGCACTCCAGCAGGCGGTGCGCGAGCAGGCCATCGCCGATGTTCCGCTTGGGGCCTTTCTCTCGGGTGGCATCGATTCGTCGTTGATCACGGCCCTGCTCCAGGCCTGCAGCAGCCGGCCGGTACGCAGTTTCACCATCGCCTTTCCCGATACCGGCAGCGGCGAAGCCGGCTTCAACGAGGCGCCCTTCGCCCGGGCCGTGGCCCGTCACCTCGGCACTGATCACACGGAGGTGCCCCTCTCAGCAGCCGATGCCCAGGCCCTGATCCCCCTGCTGCCGCGGCTCTACAGCGAGCCCTTCGCGGATTCATCCCAGCTCCCCACCCATCTGGTGTGCCGCGAAGCCCGCCGCAGCGGCCTCACCGTGGCCCTCAGCGGCGACGGGGGTGATGAGCTCTTCGGCGGCTACAACCGCCATCGGCTCATCCCTGCGCTGCAGCGCCGCTGCGGTGGTCTGCATCCCCTTGGGCGCCGTGCCATCGCCCGCATCCTGCAGCACCTGCCCGTGGGCTCAGCCGGCCTTGCCCGCGACAAACGCCGCAAACTGGCCCAGGCCCTGCCCGCCGCTGGTTCCCTCGCGCAGCTTCAGGCTGCACTCACCAGCATCTGGGCTGATCCCCCAATCCTGCTTGCGCCCGACCTGTGCGCCACTGGCCCGGGAGCCGCGCCGCCCTTGCCTGCGGCAGCCACAGCCGCAGAGCAGCTGATGCTCGCCGATGCCCTCGCTTACCTCCCCAACGACATCCTCGTGAAGGTGGATCGCGCGGCCATGGCGGCCAGCCTCGAAACCCGCGCCCCCTTCCTCGATCACCGCGTGGCGGCCGTGGCCTGGCAGTTGCCCCTCTCCATGAAGATCCGAGGCAGCACCGGCAAATGGGCTCTGCGGCGGCTGCTGGATCGCCATGTGCCCGCAGCACTGTTCGAGCGCCCGAAGGCCGGCTTCGCCATGCCGATCGGCCCCTGGCTGCGGGGCCCCCTGCGCTCCTGGGGGGAGGAGCTGCTCTCCCCGGCCCTGATCCGCCAGCAGGGCTACCTGCGGCCCGAGCCGATCCAGCGCCTCTGGCGCGCCCACCTCGCCGGAGCCGACCACACACCCCAGCTCTGGACCGTGCTCATGTGGCAGGCCTGGCTGGCGGAGTGGCAGCGCTGACGCGTGCCTGTTCATCGAACGCGATCAACACTGATCCTGATCCCGATCCTGATCCTGGGGTGGTGGTTGTGGCCGTGGCTGCGCCCCTTCCTGTGGCCCGCCAGCGGTGCCGACTGGCTGGTGGTGCTCGATGGCTACCACCGCCTTGATCATGCGCTGGAACGCCAGACCAGAACGGCGCAGCCGATCCTGCTGATCACCTGCCCGCTCACAGGTCAGCCCACGCCCAGCCAGCGCCGTTGGGCGCGCCGCCGCGGCAGCCGCGCAGCGCGCCTGGTGGTGCTGCAGCACGGTTTCGACACGGCCACGCAGATGGTGGCCCTTGCCCGCTGGCTGGAGCAGCAGTCCTCGCTGGGGCTTTCCCAGCCGCGCCGCATCCTCGTGGTGAGCGACAGCCACCACTTCCCCCGAGCCAGCCTTGCCGCCCAGATTGCGGTCGGCGGGGCCGGCACCCGTGTCAGCGCCCTGCCGGTGAGCGCCCTGCCGAGCGCCAGCCCCCCCTGGCCCACCTGGCGAGACGCCCTGCGCCTGCAGCTCTGGCGCCTCACCGGCAGCACCGGCGGCCTGCTGAATCCACCCCGGCTGCGCTCCAAGATCAGGGCCTGCTGGGGCAACCCACCGCCCTGACAGCCTCGGCCCAGCCCTCTCCCACCTGCCCAACGGGACTGGGCTCCCGGCCATCCATGCGGCATCCTTTGCAAACCTCCGCGCTGCCGCCAGGAGCGCAGAAGACCAGCCCATGCTTCCCTACCTGCTCAGCTGGAGCTTCTTCGCCAGCGTCAGCCTGCTGACCCCCCTGCGGCGCCTCACCGGCCTCACACTGCTGCTGGTGGGCTCCTTTCTGATGCTGCTCATCGGACTGCGGGAACAGGTGGGCGGCGATTGGGGCAATTACCTCCCCTACGTGGAGAACGCCGCCTCGCTGAGCTTCCGCCAGACCCTGCTCGAAACCGAGCCCGGCTACGCCCTGCTCAATTGGTTCGGGGCCCGGGCCGGGGGCGGGGTGCATTTCGTGAACACCCTCTGCGGGGCCATCTTCAGCATCGGACTGGTGAGCTTCTGCCGCACCCAGCCCAGGCCCTGGCTCGCGCTCACCCTCGCCTTCCCCTACCTGGTGGTTGTGGTGGCGATGGGCTACACCCGCCAGGGGGTGGCCATCGGGCTGGAGATGCTCGCGCTGCTCGCCCTTGAGCGCGATCGCCTCCTCCCCTTCCTGGGCTGGATTGCCCTGGCCTCCACATTCCACCGCACCGTGCTGGTGCTGCTGATCCTGCCCGCCGCCACCCTCTCCGGCTCACTGCGCTTCTCCCAGCTGATCCGCTTGGCGCTGCTCGCCGGCTCCGCCTACGGCCTCTACAGCGCCGTGATCGCTCCGGACATCGACTACTACGTGCAGGGTTACATCGATGCCGAATACCAGTCGCAGGGTGCCCTGATCCGGGTGGTGCTCTGTCTGCTCCCCGCGCTGCTGTTTCTTCCCTTCCGCCATCGCTTTGATCTGTCTCCAGACTCCCAGCGCATCTGGACCCTGATCTCAGCACTGGCCGTGACGGCCGCCCTGGGCCTTGCCACGGTGGCCTCCTCCACCGCCGTCGACCGGCTGGCGCTCTATCTCATCCCACTGCAGCTTCAGATCGGCAGCCGCCTGCCCGATACCGGCCTGCTGGGAGTTGATCCCGGGGTGTGGAACAAGCTGCTGGTGCTGTTCTCCCTTGCCGTTCTGCTGGTTTGGCTGCTGTTCGCCGGCCACTCCAGCTACTGGCTTCCCTACCGCAATCTGCTTCTGCCGTTCTGAACCGATGCCCGAACCCATCCCCTGGCAACCCCCACCGGCCCCGAAGGTGCTGCTGCTGGCGAACACCAGCTGGTACCTCAGCAATTTCCGGTTACCCCTGTTGCGCCAGCTGCGGGATCAGGGTTATCACGTGGCCGTGGTGGCCCCCCACGACCGTCACACCGGCCTGCTGGAAGCCGAAGGGTTCACGGTGCATCCCTGGCTCGTGAGGCGTAGCTCGATCAATCCAGTGAAGGAAGCTCACGCGCTGGCAGATCTGCTGCGCATCTACCGCCGCGAGCGGCCCGATCTGGTGCATCACTTCACGATCAAGGCCTGTCTCTACGGCACCATCGCCGCCAAGCTTGCCCGCGTCCCCGCCGTGATCAATGCGGTGACAGGCCTGGGCCATGTGTTTCTGGGCACCCGCAAGCGCACGCGGCTCCTGCGCCATGGCCTCAGGCCTCTCTACCAGGCGGTGTTCACGGCACGCCGCTCCACCGTGGTCTTCCAGAACGCCGACGACCAGGAACGTCTGGTGGCGCTCGGCATCACCCGTTCCTCCTGCAGTGTGCTGATTCGTGGGTCCGGGGTGGATGTGGATCACTTCCAGCCCGTGGCAGACACGGCCGGCCGTTTCCAGACGCCCCTCCAGCTGCTCTTCCCCTCGCGATTGATCCGCGAGAAAGGCGTGGAGGAGGTGTTGGGGGCCTGCCGCGCCCTCTGGGCAGAGGGCCATGCCCTGGAGCTGCTGGTGGCCGGAAGCCTCGACGACGGCAACCCCAGTTCCCTCTCACCTGACGACCTGCAGGCCCTGCGCAGCGAGCCGCGCATCCGCTGCCTCGGCCATGTGGAGGACATGCGCGGCCTGTATGCCGCCAGCGATCTGGTGGTGCTGCCCTCCTGGCGAGAAGGACTCTCCCGTTCGCTGATCGAAGCCGCCGCCATGGAGCGCCCGATCATCACCACCGATGTGCCGGGCTGCCGCGATGTGGTGGAGCACGGCAGGTCGGGGCTGCTGGTGCCGATCCACGATTCCCGGGGGCTGCAACTGGCGATCCGCCTGCTGCTCGACAACCCCGATCTGGCACGCCGCCTCGGCAGGGCCGCCCGCCAGCGGGTGGTGAATGAATTCCAGGTGGCCCATGTGAACGACCTCACCCTCGCGGCATACGGCCGCCTGCTGGCCTGCCGGCTGCCGCAGCGGCCACGGGCCGCCAACGCCCGCCGAGCCGCCGTGATCAGCTCCCGCCGGCCGGTTTGATCCGCTCGACCTGCTGCAGCAGCCAGGTGATGCAGCCCCAGCCGGTTCCCAGAATCAATCCCCAGATCCAGGGCTCGGTGAGAAGCCGCTGACGCCGGCTCAG
>JAYKGZ010000041.1:0-10753 GCA_035284925.1 Cyanobacteriota bacterium
CTGGCCCCTTCCCCGGTGGCCGCCGCGCCGCTGAAGCCCGGCTGGCGGCCATCGATCCGGCCCGCTACGGCGCTACGCGCAACCATCTCGACGGGGCGGTCACCCACCTCTCCCCTTACATCCGCCATGGCGTGCTGACCCTGGCGGAGGTGCGCGAGGCGGTGTTCGAGCGGTTACGTCGGCTGGAGCCCGCGGATGCTGGGGTGCAAGGGGATCTGTTCCCAGGAGAAAGCCAACCCCGCATCTGGAGCGCCGCCCAGCGGCGGGCCGGCGAGAAGCTGATCAGTGAGCTCGGCTGGCGTGACTACTGGCAGCGCCTCTGGCGGCAGCTGGGGGATGGCATCTGGGTCGATCGCGAGGCCCTCAAAACGGGCCATCCCGCTCAGGCCTACACGCCAGACCTGCCCGCCGACATCACGGCCGCGTCCACGGGCCTGCCCTGCATCGACGCCTTCGCCACCCAGCTGATGGAGACGGGCTGGCTGCATAACCATGCCCGGATGTGGTTTGCCTCCTATGTGGTGCACTGGCGGCGGGTGCGCTGGCAGGCCGGTGCCCGCTGGTTTCTGCAGCACCTGCTCGATGGCGATCCAGCCAGCAACAACCTCAGCTGGCAGTGGGTGGCCAGCAGCTTCAGCCATAAGCCCTACATTTTCAACCGCGCCAACCTCGAGCGCTTCAGCAGCGGCCGCTTCTGCAGCACCTGCCCCCGCGCCGGTCGTGGCGGATCGGCGGGGTGTCCGTTCGAGGCCAGCTACGAGGCGCTGCAGGAGCGGCTGTTCCTGCCGATCGATCCCCGGGCCGAAGGCGCTTTCGCCGCCAACCCACCGGCTCCGGCACCGCTGCCGCAGGCCAGCGCCACAGCCCCGATCCGTCGGCCGCTGGTGTGGGTGCATGAGGAGGCGCTGGGAGCTGCCAATCCGGCGCTTCTGGCCCATCCGGATGCCCCAGCCCTGGCAGTGGTCGATGCCGCCTGGCTCGCCGGCCGCTCCCCCGGCCGTCTCCGCTTCCTGCAGCAGTGCCTGGCGGACCTGCCGCTGGAGGTTCGCGAAGGCGACGGGGCCGCAGAACTGCTGGCAGCGGCCCGCGCCCTCGGCTGCGACGGTGTGGTGAGCAGCCAGCCGGTGGATCCGCGTCTGCGGCAGCTTGCGGCCCAGGTGGCGGCGGAACTTCCTCTCCAGCTCCTGGAGCCCGAACCCTTCGTGGCCCTGCCCTTGCAGGGGCAGGGCGCGCCCGACCTGCGCCGCTTCAGTCGCTACTGGCGCCAGGCTGAAGCGCTGGTGTGGAAGGGCTACTGAGCTGGCGGCCCGCCCTGAAGCAGTTGCTGCTCGCTGCGTTCCACCGCGTTGGGATCACTGAGCAGGTTGGGTTCCTCCAACAGCGGATAGCGCTGGGGTTTCACGTCCTGGGGCCGGCGGGGTGGTTCCTGCCACTGGAAGCGGCTGCGGGGAGCGCTGCTGCGGCAGAGCGCTTCGCTTTCAGCCCGCAGCGCCCGCTGCACATCCGAGCGGGCCATGGCCTGGAAGAACTCCTGGCGGCTGGCCAGCCCCGAGCTGAACGGTGCTGTGCCGTTGCCGTTGAACAGCCGCGCGGCGTCCGGAGTCCAGCGCGGGCGGCAGACCCCGGCCTGGCTGGTGTCGCCGTCGATCCAGATGTGGAGACCAAACCCATCGGGCTGGCTCACCACGGCCAGCCCGTCGTGGGGGATCCGGCGCTGCAGCGGATAAATGGCCCAGGTGGGCTGGCGATGGGCGGGCACACAGCCCGCGCTGAGCCCCAGCAGCAGTGCGGCGGTGGCCCAGCGCTTCACCGATGCCAGCCACAATTCAGCCTGCGCGTTGGCCATTCCAGATGGTTCTCACGTCGTCCACGATGCTCCAGCTCGGAGAGCCCCTGCCGCTCGCGGCGATCCAGGCGGCCCAGCAGAGCGGGCAGCTCGAGCAGGCGTCCGGTCGGCCGTTGGATCTCCAGGGGCTGGCCGGCAGGCCGGTGCTGGTGATGTTCCTGTGCGCCCACTGCCCGTTCGTGAAGCACATCGAACCGGAGCTGAGTCGGCTGGAACACGACCTGGCGTCGAGCGATCTGGCCTGGCTGGGGATCAGCTCCAACAGCACCCTCACCCATCCCCAGGACGGCCCTGAGGGGTTGCGGCAGCAGGCCGGGCGCTGCGGCTGGGATTTCCCCTACATGCACGACCGCGATCAGAGTGTCGCTCAGGCCTTCCGCGCGGCCTGCACCCCGGATCTCTTTCTCTTCAACCCGCAGCATCAGCTGGCCTACCGGGGGCAGCTCGATGCCAGCCGGCCAGGCAACAACCGCAACCCAGACGGGCTGGATCTGCGCCATGCCGTTGCGGCCGTGCTTTCAGGGCTGGCCGCACCCGAGCCCCAGCATCCCTCCATCGGCTGCAACATCAAGTGGCACCCTGGCCGAGAACCGGCCTGGGCCCGCTGATCCGGGGGCTTTAATGTTGCCCCCATGCAAGTGCCCCCGTTCAGCCTCCGAGAGCAGATCGATGCCCTTGGTGACGATCTCGATCACGCTGTGTTGCGGGTGCTGAGAAGTGGTCAGTACATCGGTGGCGAGGTGGTTGCCGCCTTTGAGGAGAACTTCGCTGCAGCCGTCGGCACTCCCCATGCCATCGGTTGCAACAGCGGCACCGATGCCCTGATCCTCGCGTTGCGGGCCCTGGAGATCGGGCCTGGCGATGAGGTGATCACCAGTGCCTTCAGCTTCTTCGCCACCGCGGAGGCCATCAGCGCCGTGGGGGCGACGCCGGTGTTCGTGGATGTGGAGGAGAGCAGCTATCTGATGGATCTCGATCAGGTGGAAGCCGCCATCACGCCGGCAACCCGTGCGCTGCTTCCCGTTCACCTGTTCGGGCGTCCGGTGAATATGGAACGGGTCAGGGCCCTGGCGGACGCCCATGGCCTCCTGGTGGTGGAGGACTGCGCCCAGGCCACCGGGGCCCACTGGGCGGAACGGCCGGTGGGCAGCTGGGGAGATGCGGGATGCTTCAGTTTCTTCCCTACCAAGAACCTCGGGGCTGCCGGAGATGCCGGGGCGGTGACCTGCCGGGATGAGGCGTTGGCCCAGCGCATCCGCGAACTGGCTGTCCATGGCATGCCGCGCCGCTATCTCCACACAAACCTCGGCTACAACAGCCGCCTGGATGCCGTTCAGGCCGCCGTGCTGCAGGTGAAACTCCCTCATCTCACCTCGTGGTTGGAACGGCGGCGGGCCGTGGCTGCCAGGTATGGGGAACAACTGGCCGGCGCAGCCTGGATCAGGCTGCCGGAACAGGCGCCGGAAGGACACAGCTGGAACCAGTTCGTGGTCAGGGTGCAGGCCTGCAACCCGCAGATGCCGGCCTGCGAGAACAGCTGCACGCCGTCCTGCACCAGCGCGGATCATCAGCTTCCGGAAGCGAGCTGCCGCGACTGGCTGAAACAGCAGCTCATGGAGGCTGGGGTGAACACGATCATCTACTACCCGATCCCGATCCATCGGCAACCCGCCTATGCCGAGCTTGGGCAAAGATTCTCACTGCCGGTCACCGAACGGCTCTGTTCCGAGGTGCTCAGCCTGCCGATCTTCCCCGAGCTGAAGACCAGTCAGCAGGACCAAGTGATCGAGCGGTTGCTTGAGTTCTGCTCGGCCGATGGCCCACCGCGCCGTGCGGACCTGGCGGCCTGAGGGGCAGAGCCTCGAGCGGGCCCAGCTCATCGGGAACTGGCTCCTAGGGTGAGCTGAAAGTCTGATACCGCCGCCTGCGATGCGCTGCGTGACCTTCGCCAACGGCGACCCCATGCCTCTGCTGGGTCTGGGTACCTGGAAAGCGGCTCCGGGGGAGGTGGGGGCCGCGGTGCGGGAAGCGATCCGGCTCGGCTACCGCCACATCGACTGCGCCAGCGTGTACGCCAACGAGCCGGAGGTGGGCGCGGCGATCCGCGGCGCCATCGAAGCCGGTGAGGTGAGGCGCGAAGAGCTGTGGATCACCTCCAAGCTCTGGTGCAACGCCCACGGGCAGGACAAGGTTGAACCGGCGTTGCGAGGGTCTCTCGCGGATCTCGGCCTGGAGTGGCTGGATCTCTACCTGATCCACTGGCCGGTGCCGATCAGGCCCGGCGTGGCTTTCCCCAGCAGCGGCGCCGATCTGTTGCCCCCGGAGGCGGCGCCGCTCGGCGACACATGGAAAGGGATGGAGGCCGCGCTGGAGCTGGGGCTCACGCGCCACATCGGCGTGAGCAACTTTTCAAGCCGCAAGCTGCATCAGATCCAGGCCCATGCCCGGCTGCAGCCGGAGGTGAACCAGGTGGAGCGGCATCCGCTGCTGCAGCAACCGGAGCTGTTGGCCGACTGCGCGGCCGCCGGAGTCCACATCACCGCCTACTCACCACTGGGCTCGCGCGACCGACCGGCCGCCCTCAAGGGCGCCGATGAGCCGGAGCTGCTGGATAACCCGGTGATCGGCGCGATCGCCGCTGAGCACGGCTGCAGTCCCGCCCAGGTGCTGATCGCCTGGCAGCTGCAGGGTGGCATCTCCACCATCCCCAAATCGGTAAGCCCGGCGCGGCTCCGCGAGAACCTGGCGGCGGCCGATCTCACCCTCACGCCGACTGATCTGGAGCGGATCAGGGGGCTGGATCAACACCTGCGCCTGGTGGATGGATCCTTCTGGCTGCTGGAGGGCAGCCCCTGGAGTCTGCAGACCCTCTGGGATGAGCCCTGAGCCAGTCTGGTCAAACCCGCTAACTGACATGAACCCATCAGGCGAGGTCTCGGTTTCGGTTGTTGTCACCCATTGGCGAAGAAAGCAGCGGCTGTTCGAATTGATCGACCATCTGCTCGGCTGGCTGCCCCATGTTCCAGGTGGAGGGGTGGAGCTGCTGATTGTTGACAGCGCTTCTGTGGAGTCGGCCGAGGTTGCGGTGTGCTTGGCAGGCATTCAGGCGCGACTGGCGCAGGAGCAGCCCGGGTTCCCCTTCCGCTTTTCGCTGCTTCCAGAGAATGGAGGGCCCAGCAAGGCCAGGCAGCATGGTCTGCAATTGGCCAGGGGTCATTACATCCAATATCTGGATGATGATGATTGGATCAAGCCCGAGAAGATTCCCAATCAATTCCTGTGGGCCAGCGCCAATCACTTTCCGGATGTTGTGGCTTCACGCTGGGCCATCGCCCCGGCCACCGCTGCCATCGGCACCACCGTTTCCGAGCGGCTCCAGGAGCCGGATTTCTCCGCCCCGGCGCTTCTGACTGTGCTCGAGGTGTTCACCCACCTGTCGGCATGCCTGTTGAAGCGCCAGGCCCTGCTGGATGTGCAGGCCTTTGTAGAAGGTTATTGGCTTGTTGAGGACGTGCACCTTCAGCTCAAGTTGATCGCAGCCGGCGCGAGCCTGGCGGTGGCACCTTCGCAAGACCCTCTCTTCTTCTACCGCAGCAGCCCGACCGACCGGTCGCTGTCAAGTGCCACCGATCGCAGCCCTTTCGTGCAGGCATGCCTGCGCAATGTTGAGTTTGCGGAGGGTGTTCTCCAGGCTTCGGATGGCGTGGCTCAGGCGGATCGCCCCCGGCTGGCCTCTCTCTATGGCCAGCACCTCAGCTCTCTCCACGACCACGACCCTGAGCGCTTCCGCTCTGTCTGGAGGCATGTGTACGACCTGGATGCACGCTGGCTGCCTAACGCACCGATGCTCAGAAGAATCAGCCGGCTTGTCGGCTATCCATTGGCCGAGCAGCTCAGGGCCTCCCTCGCCAGGATCAGACATCGGTAGCAGCCACTACAGGTGGTGGCCTGGCCAGATCAGCCACCGCCGCTAGCGTGGTCCCACCTGTCGGACCGCAATGCCCCAGCTGCACGACCTGCGCCTGCGCCTGCTGGTGCAACAGGAGAGTGAGCGCATTGCCGACAGCCAGCCCGGGGAGCTGGATCTTTCCGTGGTGCAGGCCCGTTCCCTGTGCTGGCTGGCTCTTCTGGCAGAGGCCCACGAAGAGCAGGCCAGCGACGCCGAGCGCCGCGGCGAGGTGGACCAGGCGATGGGTTGGTTCGCTGATGCGATGCGACTGCGCGATGTGATCCAGGTGGTGACCTCGATCGAGATTCCCCTCCCTGGAGCATCTGCGGAGGAGCGTGACGACGATGACTGGCCCCTGGCCGCCTGATGCCATGATGGAACGTGCCAGCACTAGGGAGCGCGGTGCCCGAAGAGCCCTGCCAATGCCCTGATTGCCAGCGGTTTTATCGGGAACACGACCGATTGATCCGCGAGAACCCCACCCTGAGGCAGCAGCAGGAACTCAACTGGGCGGCTCTTCAGGCGTTCCGCACCCTTGCCGGGCGTGTTCTTGACGACCTGCAGAAGCAGCACGGCGATGGAGAGTCCAGCGATGGGGCTGGATCGGGCGGTTCCGATTCCTCCCTGGCAGGGGCGCCTTCTTCAGCCTCCACCGCAGCCGAGCCGGATGCCGTCCAGCAGGCCATGGCAGACCTGGAGAACATCACGGCCCATCTGTTCTCGATAGAAGTGCTGATGGAGCGCATCTTTGATGTGCGCGTGCCCGAGTCGGTGGAGCGCACCTTCCGTGAACTGGCCGGTGAGCTGGCTCCAGACCCCTTGAATGCCGACCGGTTGCGCCTGAATCGCCTGCTCCACCAGACCCCCGATCTGCCCGATCGGGGCTGATTGAGCCCTGCCCAGCTGATCAGTCCAGCTGGGATCAGTCCAGCTGGGTTCAGTCCAGCTCGCAGGTGATCGTCACCGGATAGGGCTCAGCCTTCCAGATCTTTTCGGCGTATTCACGGATCGAGCGGTCTGACGAGAAGTAGCCCGTGCGGGCTGTGTTCAGCAGGCTCATCCGGTTCCAGAGGGCTCGATCGGCCCAGGTGCGGTTCACGTCGTCCTGGGCGCGCAGGTAGTCGGCGAAATCGGCCAGCACGAAGAAGGGATCGCGACCGGTGAGATTCTGCAGCAGGGGCTTGAACAGATCGCCGTCGCCATGGCTGAAGTGGCCCTGCTCAATCAGTTTGAGCACTTCCCCCAGTTCCGGTTGGCTTGGGATCAGCTCCCAGGGGCGGTAGTCATGGCGGAGCGCTTCGATCTCATCCGTGGTCTTGCCGAACAGGAAGAAGTTCTCGGCACCCACCTGTTCGCGGATTTCCACGTTGGCGCCATCAAGAGTTCCGATCGTGAGGGCGCCATTCATGGCGAACTTCATGTTGCCGGTGCCGGAGGCCTCCATGCCGGCGGTGGAGATCTGCTCGGAGAGATCGGCTGCCGGGTACACGCGCTCACCCAGCTTCACGTTGTAATCCGGCAGGAACACCACCTTCAGCAGACCCTCGGTGTCGGGGTCGGCATTCACCATGTCGGCGATGCCGTTGATGAAGCGGATGATCAGCTTCGCCATCGCATAGCCCGGTGCCGCCTTGCCGCCGAAGATCACCGTGCGCGGCGCCATGCCGGCGGTGTCGCCACTCTTGATGCGCAGATACTGCGCCACCACCTGCAGGGCATTGAGGTGCTGGCGCTTGTATTCATGGATCCGCTTCACCTGCACATCAAACAGCGAGTGCGGATCCACCAGCACGCCCGTATGGCGCTGGATGTAGTGGCTCAGATGCTCCTTCACCGCCAGCTTCGTCGCCCCCCAGCGGTCCAGGAAGGCGCCGTCGTCGGCATGGCGCTCGAGCTGGCGCAGCTGGGCCAGATCCCGCACCCAGCCGGGGCCGATCACCTCATCCAGCAGGGACGCCAGGCGCGGATTGGCCAGGGCCACCCAGCGCCTGGGGGTGACGCCATTGGTGACATTGGTGAACTTCTCAGGCCACAGCGCCGCGAATTCAGGGAAGAGCTCGCTCTTCACCAGATCGCTGTGCAGCGCCGCCACACCATTCACATGGTGGCTGGCGATCGTGGCCAGGTGGGCCATGCGCACCGCCTTGCGGCCCTCCTCATCAATGATCGACACCTTGCGCAGGATCTGATCATTGCCGGGATACCTCAGCCGCACCTGCTGCAGGAAGCGGCGGTTGATCTCGCAGATCAGCTCGTAGTGGCGCGGCAGCAGCTGGCTGAAGAGATCCACACCCCACTTCTCCAGTGCCTCCGGTAACAGGGTGTGGTTGGTGTACGAGAGCGAGCGGGTGGTGATCGCCCAGGCGGCCTCCCATTCGAGGTTGCGATCATCCAGCAGCAGCCGCATCAGCTCGGCCACGGCGATCGCCGGATGGGTGTCGTTGAGCTGCACGGCCCAGTGCTCGGGAAACTCCTGCACCGGGATGCCGCGGTGATCCAGGCTGCGCAGCATGTCCTGCAGGGAGCAGCTCACGAAGAAGTGCTGCTGCTTGAGCCGCAGCCGGCGGCCCTCATCGGTGCCGTCGTTGGGATAGAGCACCTTGGAGAGGGTCTCGCTGCCCACCTTCTCCTCCACGGCGCCGTAATAATCGCCGATGTTGAAGGCGTAGAAATCGAAGCTCTCGGTGGCATCGGCCCGCCACAGCCGCAGCCGGTCGCAGGTGTTCACCCGATAGCCGAGCACCGGCACATCGTGCGGCACGCCGATCGCATGCTCGCCGGGAATCCAGCGCACGCGGTAGGAGCCCCGCTCGTCGCGGTAGGTCTCGGTGCGGCCGCCGAAGCCCACGAAGCAGGCCTGATCCGGATGGGGGATCTCCCAGGGCCAGCCGGCCTTGAGCCACTTGTCTGTGATCTCCACCTGCCAGCCATCGCGGATCAGCTGGTCGAAGATGCCGAACTCGTAGCGGATGCCGTAGCCGGTGGCCGGGATCTGCAGCGAGGCCAGCGATTCGAGGAAGCAGGCCGCCAGGCGTCCCAGGCCGCCGTTGCCGAGGCCCGGCTCCTCCTCCACATCGAGGATCTCCTCGATGTCGCTGATGCCGAAGCGGCGCAGCGCCTCGGCCGCTTCCTCACGGATGCCCAGCATCAGCAGGTTGTTGCCCAGCTGCGGGCCGATCAGAAACTCGGCCGAGAGGTAGGCCACCACGCGGGTGGGGCTGGCGGCGATCGCCTCGATGCCCGCCAGGTAGCGGGTCATCAGGCGGTCGCGCACCGCATAGCTCAGCGCCATGTAGAGGTCGTGGCGGCTGGCGGCGGGCGCGAGCTTGCCGAGCGTGTAGAAGAGATGGTCGGTCATCCCGTCGAACACGTGCTCGGCCGTCAGGCCGCTGCGCACGGGTTCCGCGTAGCAGCCCGGGGTGGGCAGACGCAGGTCGCGGGGTTTGGGTTCGGTGGTGGTCATGGCGCGCTCCGGCCGGGGCCCTGGCTGCAACGGTTTCAGCCAAGGGGCGCCTGGTGTGAACGTAGCGGTTGATGCCGTGTTCGCACGCTTTCGTTGCCATCCCCACGCTGAACGGAAACGCTGGCGCGACTGGCGTAGGTTCTCCCAACTTGTTCTCGGCTTCCGGCCCGCCGGCTTCACCGCCGCTGGATCGGGGGCCCTCAACGGATTCCTTCGTGCTCCACATCCTTCACGCGTCCCTCTCCCCCCTCCCCGGGCTTGCGGCCCTGCAGGCTCCCCTCACCCTTCTGGCCGAGCAGGCTCCTGCGGCCCTCGAGGCGGCCGGTTCGTCGCTGGGCAATCACAGCGAGGAGGTGGCCGAAACCCTGATCCAGGTGGGCCGCTTCCTGGTGATCTTCCTCGCCGCCCGCACCCTCGCCGAGCTGATGGTGCGGCTGCAGCTGCCCACGATCCTCGGCGAGCTGCTGGCCGGCGTGCTGATCGGCGCCTCCGGCCTGCATCTGCTGGTGCCGCCGGAAACCGGTGAGAAGCTCAGCCACTGGCTGCTCGATCTGGTGGCGGCGCTCTCGGGAATCGGCGCCGATCAGGTGCAGGGCCTCTATGCCGAGAACTTCCCCGGTCTCGAGCAGGTCTCGCTGCTGGGGCTCTATGCCCTGCTCTTCCTCACCGGTCTCGAGAGCGAGCTCGATGAGCTCGTGGCGGTGGGCATGCAGGCCACCACCGTGGCCGTGACCGGCGTGCTGCTGCCCTTCGCCATGGGCACGGCAGGCCTGTATTTCCTCTTCCACGTGCCGCTGACGCTGGCAGTGTTTGCCGGGGCGGCGCTCACGGCCACCAGCATCGGCATCACGGCCAGCGTGTTCGGCGAACTGGGCTGGCTGCGGCGACAGGAAGGCCAGATCGTGATCGGTGCCGCCGTGCTTGACGACATCCTCGGCATCGTGATCCTCGCGGTGGTGGTGAGCCTGGCCGGAGGCGGATCCTTCAGCCTGGCGCCGATCCTGCGGCTGGTGGTGGCGGCGGTGATCTTCGTGGCGGCCGCCCTCTGGCTCAGCCGCACCGCGGCACCCGTGTTCGACTGGGTGCTCGACCGGCTCAAGGCCCCCGGCGAGGTGGTGGTGGCCGGCTTCGTGGTGCTCACCCTCTGCTGCTTCTCCGCCCAGGCGATCGGGCTGGAGGCCGCCCTCGGCGCCTTCGCCGCCGGCCTGATTCTCAGCCGCTCCCGCCACACCGAGGCGATCCAGGAAACGGTGAAGCCGCTCGTGGCCCTCTTCGCCACGGTGTTCTTCGTGCTGATCGGCACCGGCATGGATCTCTCGGTGCTCAATCCCTTCGATCCCGCCAACCGCGAGGGGCTGGTGGTGGCCGCCTTCCTGCTCAGCGTGGCGATGCTCGGCAAGGTGGCGGCCGGCTGGAGCTACTGGAGCAAGGAGCCCACCAACCGCCTGGTGGTGGGCCTCGGCATGCTCCCCCGCGGCGAGGTGGGCCTGATCTT
>JAYKGZ010000042.1:0-12655 GCA_035284925.1 Cyanobacteriota bacterium
CCCCCACCCCCGGCCTGCGCCGCATCCAGCTCACCGCCAGCGGCGGCGCCTTCCGCGACTGGAACGCCGCCGATCTGACCAAGGCCACCGTGGCCGATGCCACCAGCCATCCCAACTGGAGCATGGGCCGCAAGATCACGGTGGATTCCGCCTCCCTGATGAACAAGGGGCTGGAGGTGATCGAAGCCCACTATCTGTTCGGGCTCGACTACGACCACATCGAGATCGTGATCCATCCCCAGTCGATCATCCACTCGATGGTGGAACTGGCCGACTCCTCGGTGCTGGCCCAGCTGGGCTGGCCCGACATGAAGCTGCCGATCCTTTACTGCCTCAGCTGGCCCGAACGGCTCCACACCCCCTGGCGCCGCCTCGACCTCACCGAGGTGGGCTCGCTCAGCTTCCGAGCGCCCGATCCGGCCCGTTACCCCTGCATGGAGCTGGCCTATGCGGCCGGCCGCGCCGGCGGCACGATGCCGGCGGTGATGAACGCGGCCAATGAGCAGGCGGTGGCCCTCTTCCTGGATGAGAAGGTTCACTTCCTCGACATCCCCCGCCTGATCGACGGGGTATGCGAACGCCACAAGGCCGATCTCATGGCCCATCCCTCCCTGTCCGATGTGCTGGCCGTCGACAGCTGGGCCCGTCAGGCGGTGCGTGAAGCGGCAGCCCTGCCGGCCTGATGCGGGTCTCCCATCACCTGTTGCTCTGCGCCACACCCACCAAGGCGCTCTGTTGCCCAGACCCGGCCGCCGGCGCAGCCAGCTGGGAGGCCCTGAAGCGGTTGGTGCGCGAGCTGGGCCTGGAGGATTCCGCACGACCGGAGGGGGTCGTGCTCCGCAGCAAGGCCGACTGCCTGAGGGTCTGCGCGGAGGGCCCGGTGCTGCTGATCTGGCCGGAGGGCGTCGTCTACGGCGGGGTGACGGTGGAGCGAATCGAGCGCATCGTGCGGGAGCACGTGATCGCCGGGCTGCCGATCGAAGCGTGGATCCTGCGCCGGATGCCCTTCAGCGCTGCAGGAGCTGCACCAGCCAGCGGGCGGTGACACGATCGCTCCAGGAGCCGGCAGCCATCGAATCGCCGCGGCCGTGGAATCCACCATGGCCGCCTCCAGGGGTGAGCAGCACCTCCAGCCGGCCGGGATCCGGCAGCCCGGCCAGCGCGGCAGTCGGTTCTGCGGGCACCCAGGGGTCGTCGAGGGCATGCACCAGAAGGGTGGGGGGGAGGCTGGCGCGTTGCCGGGGATCCAGCAGAGCCGGCAGCGGGCTGGCCCTCATGTAGTAGTCGTTCACCGATGGGTAGCCCCAGCGCGGTGCCGTGATCAGCGCATCAAACTCGCGGATCGAAACCGGTCCTCCGCTCTCGAGGGCGCGACGCTCGCGGGGATCCAGGCCAAACGGATCGGCCAGGACTTCGGCTTTCAGACGCCGCAGCAACCACCACTGATACAGGCCATTACGAGGGGAATCGATCTGCCTGGAGCAGCTCTGCAGATCGAGGGGGCTGCTGATGCAGACCAGCCCGTCCAGCAGCTGCGGAGCCGCCAAGGCCGCCTTGAGCAGCTGGGTTCCCCCGAGGGAGAGGCCTGCCGCCAGCAGCGGTCGCCCCTCCGCCAGCTGCCGCGCCCGGTGCAAGGCCGGCAGCAGGTCGGCGTTGCTGTCGGCGGCGTAGCTGCCAGGGGCCAGGGAACGCCCGGCTCCGGCACCGCGCAGGTTGAGGCGCAGCACCCGGAAGCCGGCCTGCTGCAGCACCAGGCTCAGACGCCGAGGACCGTGGTGAGCACTCGAACCGGCCAGGCCATGAAGCACCAGGACCAACGCGAGGGGCTCGCGGTCGGCGTCCATGGGCTGCTCCAGCATGCCCAAGAGGCGATCTTCGGACCGGGCCGCCGGCAGCTGAACCAGCTGGCCCGGTTCCGGGTGGCTGACCCCATGACGCAGGCTGTCTCGCAGGGTCTGCAGATCGGCGCCATGCCAGGGGAAGCGCTCTCGGAACGGCTCCAGCCCAAGCTTCCGGAGCAGGGTGGCTGCCATCAGATCAGCGGCAGCAACTCCTCTTCAACGCAGTCGGCCTGGATGCGGTATCCCAGGCGGCGCAGAAACCGTGCCCGCAGGATGATCGGATCCAGGTCGCATTCCCGGAGCCAGCAGAGTTCGAGCAGGTGGCGGCGGCGTTCAGGCGAAAGGGTCCAGAGGTTGGGGCGGTCGGTGGGATGGTCCATGGCGCATGGGTCCGGCTCCAGCCGACGTGCGGAACCTGGCCAGCAACCTAGACAAACACCCCACCGTGCCCATCGGTGGGAACACTCATGGAACCTTGCCGGCCCCTCACAATGACGGGATGGAGATGCCCTCCTTCACGGTGGATCCCACGGGGCGGCGGCTGAAGCCCCGTGAATGGCAGAGCCAGCTGATCCAGCTGCTGCGCGCTCGACTGGTCCGGCTGGACCCCAGCGGCCAGGACGTGCTGGTGCATGCCGGACCCGGTGCCGGAAAGACGCTCGGGGCGCTGCTCAGCTTCCAGGCCCTGCGGCGGGAGAACCGCCTCGACCGCTTTCTGGTGTTCTGCCATCGCACCTCGATCGCCGAACAATGGCAGCAGGCCGCCGGCCGGCTGGGGCTGAGGCTGCTGGCCTGGGATCACCCGGCTGCAGGGGATCCGGACAGCTGGGATGGCCTGCAGATCAGCTACCAGAGCGCCGGCCGCCACCGTCTGCTGCTCCAGCAGGAACTGCAGCAGCGGGGCCTGGGACGTTGGCTGGCGATCGCCGATGAAGTGCACCATCTCGGACTCGACCCGGATGAACCCGAAGCTTTGGGATGGGGCCATGCCTTCAGTGAGATCGCGGTTGGAGCCAAGCTGCGGCTGGGGCTCACCGGCACGCCGTTCCGGGCCGACAACCTGGCGTTCTGCGCAGCCCGGCGCTTCAGGGTGCGCGACGGGGATGACGTCGTGGAGCAGATCGCTCCCGACCTCTGCGTGGAACCGCGCCAGCTGATCGCGGCCGGCGACGTGCGTCCGCTGGAGTTTCGCTTTCAGGACGGCTGGATCGACCATGGGCGCCTCACGGAGCCGGGAGACCTGGAACCTTCGCCCCTTTCTGCCGAGCATCGCGAGAGCTGGCGGGCCCGCAACCTGCGCAGGGCCATCCAGCTGGGGGATCCGAGCGGCATTACCCAACGGCTGTTGTTGCAGGCCCGGCGCCGACTGGAACAGGTGCGTGGCCACCATCCGGAGGCCGCCGGCCTGGTGGTGGCTCGCCACATTGCCCATGCCAGGAGGATCGCCAGCTTCCTGGAGGAGCAGGGCGAGCAGGTGATGCTCGTGCATTCCCAGGATGGAGAGGCGCCGGCGGGTCTCACGGCCTTCAGGCAAGGCAGCGCCGACTGGCTGGTGAGCGTCGACATGTGTGCGGAAGGCTTCGATGCTCCCCGGGTGCGGGTTGTGGCCTACCTCACCACGGTGGTGACGCGCAGCCGTTTCGTGCAGGCGATCACCAGGGCTGTTCGTGTGGATGCCGGCCGGGCCGCCCTGGAAGATGTGCCACGCCAGCCCTCTTACGTGTACGCGGTAGCGGATCCGCTGCTGATCGCCCATGCCCGGGGCTGGTCGCAGAGTGAGCCCTATCTGGTGCGGGCGCGAGGGTCGGCGGAACCCTGCCCCACCGGATCGGGCGGGCCAAGCTCCCAACCGCTCGAGGCGCTGGGGGAGCGGGCCGGCGCGATGATCCGCATGAGCGGGCCGGAACTGCCGCCTTTTCTACGCCGTTCCGCATAAGCCAACCGGTGAAATCATGTTGCAGCCGATCTGCAGCAGAACAATTGAGTGCGACATTGTGTCAATCAATACTTCGACTTGGCGAACCCCTCGGCAGGCTGGTCTAGCCTTTTCTGGAGCCGCTGGCCATGGACCTGTCTGCCATGGATCCGTTTGCCATGGATCCAGAGGATCGCAACCGTGACAGGAACGACGACCCGACTGAATCCGGCTCCTCCCGGAGGGCCTTCGATGCTGCCGTTCACCGACGCATCACCGTGGCGGTGAGCTGGGCCATGGCCCGCGCTGCCACCCTCGACTGTCTGGAGCATTTCGAGGAAAGCTTTGCCCTGAATGAGGAATTCCGGGAATGGCTGCTCTGTGTGGAGGAACACCCGGAGCTTCTTGATGACAGCGTGCTGATGGTGCCCCGGGAGCTCCGCCACAAGGTCCAGCCTGAGAGCGACGGATTCCTGGAGATCTGAGCCAGAGGCCTGTCGTTGCAGAGTTCCTGAAACGCTTGGGCCGCGGCCAAGCGTGGCATTGGCACGCCAACTCCCGCCGCGCGGCACTACGCTTACTCATAGCCGCTCCGCTTTAGCAGCCTTGGCCGCCTCTCCCTCCCGCTCCGATGAGTCTCGCCCAGCGGCTTCCACCGACAGTTCAGCCGTTGAGAACCTGGTGATCGTGGGCTCCGGGCCTGCCGGTTACACCGCCGCCATCTATGCCGCCCGGGCCAATCTCGCCCCCCTGTTGATCACGGGCTTCCAGGACGGTGGCATCCCTGGCGGTCAGCTGATGACCACCACCCACGTGGAGAACTACCCCGGCTTTCCCGATGGAATCCTCGGGCCCGACCTGATGGATCGGATGCGATCCCAGGCGGTGCGCTGGGGCACCCGCCTCGTGGAGGCCGATGCCTCGGCCATCGATCTCTCCCAGCGTCCGTTCCGGATCACGGCCGACGAGCGCACGATCCAGGCCCACAGCGTGATCCTGGCCACCGGGGCCAGCGCCAACCGGCTCGGGTTGCCCAGTGAGTCGAAATTCTGGAGCCAGGGCATCAGCGCCTGCGCCATCTGCGACGGTGCCACACCCCAGTTCCGGGGGGAGCCTGTGGCCGTGGTGGGAGGAGGAGACTCAGCCTGCGAGGAAGCCGTCTATCTCACCAAATACGGCAGCCATGTTCACCTGATCGTTCGCTCTGAACGGCTCCGGGCCAGCGCCGCCATGGCTGACCGGGTGATGGCCAACCCGGCCATCACAGTTCACTGGAACCGCCAGGTGGAGGATGCCTTCGGTGAAAACTGGCTGGAGGGAATCACCCTGCGCGATGTGGTCAGCGGGGACAGGGAAAACCTGCCGGTGCGAGGGATGTTCTATGCCATCGGTCACACCCCCAACACCCGCCTTGTGAAGACCCAGC
This sequence comes from Cyanobacteriota bacterium, assembly GCA_035284925.1. GTDB lineage: Bacteria > Cyanobacteriota > Cyanobacteriia > PCC-6307 > Cyanobiaceae > UBA5018. The sequence goes on from JAYKGZ010000042.1 coordinate 5,183, forward strand.
TGGAGCTTGACAGCCACGGCTATCTGCAGACCCGCCCTGGGCGCCCTGAAACGAGTCTGGAAGGGGTGTTCGCCGCCGGTGACGTGGCCGATGCCGAGTGGCGGCAAGGCATCACAGCCGCCGGCAGCGGCTGCCAGGCCGCTCTGGCGGCCGAACGCTGGCTGAGCCACCACAATCTGGCCATCACGGTGAGCCACACACCCGTGGATCCCGACCCCGCCGAGGAAACCCAACCCGGCGCGGCTGTGAGCGATGAGGGGAACTTTGACCCTGATGCTCTCTGGCAGAAGGGTGGTTATGCCCTGCGCCGTCTCTATCACGAAACTTCAAAACCCCTGCTGGTGGTCTACACCTCCCCCACCTGCGGCCCCTGCCATGTGCTCAAGCCCCAGCTCAAACGCGTCCTGGATGAGCTGGCCGGAGCAGCCCAGGGTGTGGAGATCGACATTGAAACCGATCAGGAGATTGGGAAGCAGGCGGGAGTGACCGGCACCCCGACCGTTCAGATCTTCCACAACAAGGAGCTCCAGCACACCTTCCGCGGTGTGAAGCAACGCCGTGAATTCAAAACGGCCCTTGAAGAGTTGATCGCAGTGCCGGTCTGAACCTCAGCGACGCCGAGGCCCCCCGGGACGATTGCCCCCGGGGCGCGGGCCGGTGGCTCCGGCATTGCGCTCCCGGTAGGTAATCCGACCGCGGGTGAGGTCGTAGGGCGAAATCTCCACCAGCACCTTGTCGCCGGCCAGAAGTTTGATCCGGAATTTGGTGAGCTTCCCGGCGGCCCTGCAAAGGCACTGGTGGCCGGCCGGCTGCTCCAGGGTGACCAGGTAGAACCCATTCCCCTGTTCTTTCTCGATCACTCCGGACGTTTCAATCATGCGGGCGGCAACTTCAAGGCAACACGTAAGTTCAGCTTAGGTCCCGCACCACCTCCCCATGCCTGCCCACCCGTTGGTGCTGCCCCCCATCTCAGTGGACCTGGGTCTGCTGCTGATCTCGATCGGTGTGGTGAATCTGTGGAAGGCCCGTCGCAGCTGAATCCGGGCCCGGCACTGCTGTTCAACAAGCCCTATGGGGTTCTCAGCCAGTTCACACCGGAAGAAGGCAGCCGGTGGCGGTGCCTGGCTGAGTTCATTCCCGTGCCCGATGTCTATGCGGCCGGGCGGCTCGATGCCGACAGCGAGGGGCTGCTGCTGCTCACGGCCGATGGCCGTCTCCAGCAACGGCTCACCGACCCGGCCTTCGGCCACTGGCGGCGGTACTGGGTGCAGGTTGAGGGTGAGGCACGGCAGATGAGCGCAGCGCTCGAAGCGCTCAGGGGAGGGCTGATCATTCAGCAGCGCCCAACCCTGCCGGCCCGGGCTCGGATCCTGGCTGATGAGGAACTGGCGGCCGCCGCTCTCGCCCCACGCGACCCTCCGATCCGCCACCGCAAGAGCGTGCCCACCAGCTGGCTGGAACTGGAGCTCCGGGAGGGCCGCAACCGCCAGGTGAGACGCATGACCGCTGCGGTGGGGCTGCCGACCCTGCGGCTGATCCGTACCGCCATCGACCTGATGGACGGCCAGCCGCCTCTGCAGCTCCAGGGTCTCCAGCCGGGTCGCTGGCGACCGCTGCTGAAGAACGATCAGGCCCGTCTCAACAGGCTGTTGACCCTGCCAAGATCGGGGCGGGGCGGCCGTGATGGCGGCGGGAAGTCGGGCCGCGGTGGAGCGGGCGGATAGGGCGGCTTGGCCATCTCGGATCCTCAGCCGAGGGCATCGCGCAACTCCCGCACCGTCTGCAGCTGGCCGTAGTAGTAGTTGGCCCGGGCCCGGCGATCGGGATCCCCGACGCTGTCGAGGGCATCGAATCCCAGGCTTTGCCAAAGCTCATGCCCACAGGCGCGGGTCACCTCCATCACAGCCTCGGCCTCCAGGTTGGCCAACCGCCGCTGAAGGTTCTTGATCTGGGCGATCGCCATAGGAAGCCCTAGTACACACGAACCAGGCCAGCTTAGAACGGCAGTTTCTTCTTGGCGTCCTTATCCAGATCGGCCTCCATCTCCCGGAGACGCTTGAGGATCGTGTCGTAATACTCCTGGAGATAGTCCTCCAGCTGGGTGGTTTCAGCCGGATCGAGGCCAAAGGCCGCGTAGGTGGCGTCCATCGGGGCATCGAGGGTTCTGCCGCCCCCACTCACGGCATCAAAGGCCAGTCGCTCTGCGATGTTGAGGGTGGATTCGAAGAATCCCGTGATGGCCTTCATCAGCTCAAGCAGAGCCGGCGGCACGCGAAAGATGCGGGCATCCTTGCCGGAAGCACGCTCGCACAGCTGGGTGATCTCACCGGTGGTCCAGGCCCGTGGTCCCACCACCGGATACGACTGACGGATGGTGGCCGGATGGTCCAGGGCCGCCACGGCGAAGCGGGCCATGTCCTGGGTGTTCATGTAGGCGATCGGCGTGGGCATGCCACTCACCCAGACCGTCTGGCTCTCCAGCACGGGGATCGCGAACTGGCTGATCAGGCCCTGCATGAACGCCGCACCCTGCAGGATCGTGTAATCGAGGTCGGAGGCCTTCAGCCAGTCCTCCGTGCAGGCCTTGATGTCCATCAGGGGCACATCGCGGTGACTGGCGGCATCCAGCAGGGAGATGAACACCAGCCGCTTCACCCCAGCGCGCTGACAGGCCGCAAAGAGGTTCTGCTTGCCGGTCCAGTCCACCGTGTAGGAACTGCCGGGGTCTGTGGCACGGGCGGTGGCGGCATCAATCACCGCCTCCTGACCTTCCAGGGCGTAGTCGAGGCTGTCGGGCTCCAGGAGGTCACCCCGGGTGAGCTCACAGCCCCACTCCTGAAGGAAGGAGGCCTTGCGGGGTGCACGCACCATGCAACGCACCTGATGGCCGGCGTCGATGGCGCGCCTTGCAATCTGGCGGCCGAGGGTGCCCGTGCCGCCGATCACCAATACCTGCATGGAAACCCGTCAAGCGCGCATGAGCCTAAGGGTGCCGCCCACCAAGAAGCGAGCTTGATGGGCGCCCGAATCAGTCGCGGTCGGCGAGTTTGATCATCAAAGCGCCACCAGCCAGGCCGACAGGAATCAGAACCCAGAACAAAGCGGCGATGCCGAAGATTTCTGAAGCCATGAAACGGCAGCTGGGCTCGGGGATCTTAGCTAGCGATGGGTCGAACGGATCAGAGCCGCCAGCGACAGCAGGACCGGCCAGGGGGCATCGGTCCGCAGGCTGCCGGGCATCACCCCACCAGACCAGGCTCCCCAACCCTGCTGCCGCAGAGCCGACACCAGGGCCAGCAGGCGGGGCGTCCCTCCGCCCCCCAGCCGACGGCCGATCTCGCCCATCGGCCAGCAACGGGCCACGCCTCCAGGATCCCCCTGCAGCCGATCGAGCAGGCGAATCGTCGCCGGATCCCCATGGCTGGCCGCGTGTGGGTCTGCCGCGATGGCCTCGAGCCAGGCCACGTCCTGAAGCGGTCCGATCCAGAGCGGTCCGCTCACCGAAAGCGGAGCCCCCTCGCTGGCGTCGGCGCAGCAGGAGCGCCAGCGCCGTAGCCGCAGCAGCGACTGCACCTGCTGATCGCCGCAGCCATGGCAGTGGGCCAGCAGGCCCAGCTGGTCCTCCGCCAGCGGAGCCGGCTTGCGCGTGATCCGCACAGCGGTTCGGAAGGTACGCCCCTCGCTGAAGGCGAGCAGCGGCTCAAGACCACGGCCCATCGCCCAGGCCGAGCGGGCCTGAGCGGCCAGCAGCAGACGCAGGGCCAGCTCCCAGCTGGCCGGATGGGCCCGTGCTGCAGCCCCCAGGGAACGGATGGCGGCACGGCGGTCGTGGCCTGTGGGGGCGCGGGCATCACTGCTCGCCGCATACAGCACACCCCCGAAGGCCACTGTCTCGATGGCCAGCGGCAGCAGCGCTGTAGGGCAGCCGAAGGCATCGAGATCCACCAGGCTGAAGCGTTGCTCACGCTCCATGCAGCCCGCCAGCAGATGCTGGGCTGTGGCGCTGGAGCCGCGGGCCCGTTCCCCGAGCGGCGCCAGATTCAGGCGGATCAGATCCAGCCGGTCGGGATCGGCATCGTTGGCCCAGACCATTGCCGCCCGGGCCTCAACGCCATAGCGCAGCGAGCGGATGCCACAACCCGCCATAGCTTCCAGCACCCGCAGCGGGGCGGCGGCGGCCAGCTGCCGACCCATCAACACCCCCAGGTCGCGGCTCGGCCGCGAATCGGCACGGAAAAAGCCCCGGCCCAGGCGCACGCAGATCGCCCCTTCGCAATAGTGATCAGACGTTGCCAGGCCCAAGGCCGGTGGTTGCTCCTGCCTCCCAGCCTGCCCCGGACTCCTGCGAGCCCGGCCATCCCGATTGGGGGATCAGGCGCGACTGGTTCTGGCAGGGCCATCGCTGCCATTGGCGAGAACTCGGTGAAACGCACCATCCCCCCCTGGTTCTGATCCATGGGTTCGGGGCCGGCAGCGGCCACTGGCGGCACAACGCCCACTCCCTGGCCGCTGCCGGCTGGCGGGTGTTCGCGCTGGATCTGATCGGCTTCGGGGCCTCGAGCCAGCCTGGGGTGGTTCCTGGCCGTCCCCTCGACAACCGCCTCTGGGCCCGACAGCTGCAGGGGTTTCTGGAACAGGTGGTGCAGGGCCCGGCCGTGCTGGTCGGCCATTCGCTGGGGGGTCTGGTGGCACTGAGTTGTGCGGTGTTCTTCCCCAGCTGGGTGGTGGGGGTGGTGGCGGCGCCTCTCCCCGATCCGGCCCTGGTGAGCGGAGATGGATCCCGGCCCAGACGGCGTCCCCCCTGGCGCAGGCGGCTCAAACGCTGGCTCGTGAGCAGCCTCTGCCGACTTCTGCCCCTGGAGCTGCTGGTGCCGTTGATCGCCCGCTCGCCCCTGCTGGATCTGGGGATCCAGAGCGCCTATGCCACCCCGGTGGTGGGAGATGAAGAGTTGCGGCGGGTGATCGCCCGCCCGGCGCGGCGGCCCACGGCGGTGCGCAGCCTGCGGGCGATGAGCATCGCGATGGCCCTGCGGCCCCAGGCCGCCACAGCACCGATGTTGCTGGAACGCTTGCGCAGACCACTGTTCGTGGTGTGGGGAGCCTGCGATCAGCTGGTGCCGCTCCGGGTGGCCCGCCGGGTGCACCAGCTGCGGAACGACATCCCCCTGGAGGTGATGGCTGGCTGTGGCCATTGCCCCCATGATGAGCAGCCCCAGGGCTTCAATCGCCTGGTTCTGGCCTGGCTGCAGCAGATCCAGGCGGCTTCCGGGCCTGGCGGGCACGTAACTTGAGATTCACGCTCCGGCTACAGACCACCCGCACGGATCACCCTTATGAAGCACACCCTCTCGGTGCTGCTGGAAGACGAAACAGGGGCCCTCAGCCGCATCTCCGGCCTGTTCGCCCGCCGTGGCTTCAACATCGAGAGCCTGGCGGTGGGCCCTGCTGAAACGACGGGCATGTCGCGCCTCACCATGGTGGTGGAGGGCGACACCCGCACGCTCGAGCAGATGACCAAGCAGCTCGACAAGCTGTTGAATGTGCTGCGGGTTGTCGACCTCACCGAGATCCCCGCCGTGGAGCGGGAACTGATGTTGCTGAAGGTTTCGGCCCCCCCCGAGACCCGGGCGGCCATTCTGGATCTGGTGCAGGTGTTCCGCGCCAACGTGGTGGATGTGGCCGATTCAGCCCTCACGATCGAGGTGGTGGGCGACCCGGGCAAGCTTGTGGCGATCGAGCAGGTGCTCGCAAGCTACGGAATCCTGGAGATCGCCCGCACCGGTCGGATCTCCCTGGAACGGGCCTCCGGGGTGAACACCGCGTTCCTCAAGGTCACCAGTTCGGAAAAGCGCGTACCGGCCTGAAACAAAGCCCGTCAGGGAGCCCCCTTGACGAGGGTTCCACCACTCACCACGGTGGCGCGCACCAGCTTGTCCCCCTGGCTGATCGCATCAACCACATCCATCCCCTCGCTCACCTGGCCGAACACCGCATAGCGGCCATCGAGTTCGGGGAGAGCCTGCAGGGCGATGTAGAACTGGGCGCTGGCGGAATTGGGGTCTGAGGAACGGGCCATGGCCACAGCTCCACGCTGGTGGCTCAGTGCGATCTGGCGGGTCAGCCCTGGACTGGTGATCGGTTCGCCGTAGCGGGGCTGAGACTCGTCCTTGCGTTTGAGCTCCAGCGGGATCTGCCGGATGTTGCCCGTGGTCGGATCCACGAAGCCACCGAGTCCGTACTGGCCCTGAGGAGTGCGTGGGTCGGAGCTTGCCGGATCGCCGCCCTGCACCACGAAGGGCACAGGTTGCTTCACCACCCGGTGAAACACCGTTCCGTTGTAGGCGCCGCGGCGCACCAGGTCTACGAAGTTGCCGGCGGTGAGGGGAGCTGCCTCGCCGTCGAGGCTGATCAGCACCTTGCCCCGGCTGGTGACAAGTTCCACGGTGGCCGGCCCCTTGAGGCAGGGAGCCGAAGCCTCCGTGCAGCCGAGGGTGGGGGTGGGACGTTCGCTGGCGCAGGCCGTGAGGGCTGGGGCCAGCAGAAGCAGCAGGCCGGAGAGCAGGAGCGTTGACAGCAGGCGACGTCTCACACGCCCTCCAGGGGAACACTCAGAAAGCGGGCCAGACGGGCGCCTGACAACTCGAGATCGGCCAGGGGCATCGGTTCACCCACCCGGGTGAGGGGCATGTCGCGACGCCCCTGCAGCTTCAGGCTCAGCCTTCGCCTCGGGTTGAGTCCATCCCGCACTTCAACCTTCACCGCCTGAACCTCACGCAGTGGGATCTCCACGTTGATCAGCGATCGGAAGCCGCGACGCTGGATCGTGACCGTGCCGGCGCGCCGGTCGAAGCTGTTGCTGCCAGAGCCCACATCGATCCCGATCACCAGCCAGAGATAGGTGGAGAGCAGAACTGCCGCCAGGCCGTAGAGGCCCATCACCAGACCCTGCGGCACCCAGGCCAGCTCAGCCGGATGACCAATGGGCAGCAGATCGATGCCGGAATAGCTGGACGCACTGGTGAGCAGGAAGCCAATCCCCCCGGTGGAGACAGCGGAGGCAACGAGGATGTTGGAGAGCCTTCTCGAGCCCAGCACCGGCTGCTCAAGCCGCTGATCATCGGGGGCAGGGCTTCCGTCGGGGCGGCCCGTCGGTGATTCGGCCATGGCGGAGGCCATCAGTCACAAGGTGGAGTCGTGAGGGCATCCTGGCGCGAGGCGGTCTTCAGCCGGCACGATGATCAGAACAAATACTTAAAAAGCTTTGCAGGACGGGGATGTCAGCCCATGTCACAGCCCCTCGCAGAGCCAGGCGAGATTGTTACCATCGCCCGGTATCCAGCTCTACCCATGACGATCGCTGTAGGGCGCGCGCCGCAACGGGGATGGTTCGACGTCCTCGATGACTGGCTTAAGCGCGACCGCTTCGTATTTGTGGGCTGGTCGGGTCTTCTGCTGTTTCCCACCGCCTACCTG
>JAYKGZ010000043.1:0-25418 GCA_035284925.1 Cyanobacteriota bacterium
ATATCCTCACGGGTGTTAATGCAAGCGATAGCGACACCTTTGTGTACAATTCTCTTAATGAATTATTGCTGGTAAATCCCAGCGCGACAACGGCACAGTATTTTGACGAGATTATAGACTTCAATAACAACGACAGAATACTAGCGCCACTTTCTGTTGAATCAGAGCGACTCGTTGCCATCAAAGGTACGGCGGCATCTCTGACCGCCGCTGCTATCTCTGGTGTTTTGAGTACCACTGGATTTGTCGCGAACTCCGTTGCGGCTTTTGCCGCCAGTGGCTTCGCTGGAACATTCATAGCAATGAATGACGGGAACAACGGATTCCAGGCGGGCTCGGATGCGATTGTATTCCTGAAAAACTACTCAATTAGTTCTGCTAACTTTGTTGATTTCACATAAATAATTCACATAAAATTTCCCGAGGCGGCCAGGCGTCGTGGAGGCAGCGGCGCTCGCGCTTCAAGCATCAGCACTCGCCGTTGAATCAGCTTTCAACACCTCGAATAACACCGGCTTCTGGGTAGGGCGGCTGATGGCGGAGCATTCGCCAGCGCTAACGCTGGCCTGATCCGGCGCTGTCCCCAGAGCCACGCTCCAGCCAGCGGGCGTAGAGATCGGGCCGTCGTTCGCTGGTGCGCAGCTGCCGCTGTTCCTGGCGCCAGCGGGCGATGGCGCCATGGTCGCCACTGCGCAGCACCGCGGGCACCAGCATGCCGCGGAACGCCGCCGGCCTGGTGTAGTGGGGGTGCTCCAGCAGCAGTTCGCTGTGACTCTCATCCTCCAGGCAGCTCGCCCTGCCGACCGTGCCTGGCAGCAGTCGCACCACGCCATTGATGATCGTGGCCGCCGGCAACTCGCCGCCGGTGAGCACAAAGTCGCCGATCGACACCTCCTCATCCGCCAGGCTGCGAATCCGCTCATCGAAGCCCTCATAGTGGCCGCAGATGAACACGAGCTGCTCATAATCCTGGCTCCAGCGCAGCAGATCCGCCTGCCGCAGCGGCTGCCCCTGGGGGCTCATCAGCAGCACCCGCCGTCGCGGCAGTACAGGCAGCGCCTCCACGGCCGCGAACACCGGCTCGGGTTTGAGCACCATGCCGGGACCGCCGCCATAAGGCTCGTCATCCACTTTGTGGTAGGTGTCGCTGGTGTGATCCCGCGGATTGTGCAGGTGCAGCTCGGCGATGCCCGCCCGCAACGCCCGCCCCACCACGCCCACCGCCAGCAGCGAGGTGAACGCCTCCGGCGCCAGGCTCACCACATCGAGACGCATGGCCTCAGGCGGCCGGCCGGCTGACGCGGCGGATCTCACTGCTGAAGCTGGCACGGCCGGGACTGCCGTCGTCGCGCCGTTCCACGGTGCTGCGCAACCTCAGGTTGGGCTTGGTGAACCAGATCCGCTCGCGCACCTCCACCCCGGCGTCGGCCACCACCAGCTCCAGGCTGCCATCCGGCCAGAACTGCCAACGTCCCGCCCCGCCCGCGCCGGCCTCCTGGCTGTGGAAGCTCCCATCAGCGCTGAACAGCAGCTGCCGCATCGCGCCAGCGCGCGCTCCCACGCTCAGCCCGCCCGGCCCGCCGCTCTCCGCCGTCTCCAGATAGCTCACCAGCAGCTCGCTGCGCTCACTGCTGTGCCATTCATCGCCGTTCTCGCCGACGGCGCCCTCCCCCAGCTGGAAGAGGCTGCGCAGGTTCATCCATTCGCCCGCGCACAGGCGCAGGAAGGCCTCCGGGGAAGCCGGTGGAAACGCCTCCTCGCACGGGGCCTGGGGGCTGGGGTCATCGCTCATCGGCCGATTCTCTCAGGCGCGGGGCCCTCACTCGCCGCGGTAGCCGAACTCCGCCAGGCGGGCGGCGCTGCCCCGCCAACCGGGCACCACCTTCACGAACAGCTCCAGATACACCGGCCCGGCCAACAGCTTCTGCATCTGCAGCCGCGCCCCCTGGCCGATCGTGCGCAGCATGCGGCCGCCCTTGCCGATCAGGATGGCCTTCTGGCTGGGGCGCTCCACCACCACCGTGGCCAGCACGGCCGTGCGCGGGCCGTCCTCCACCACCCGATCAACGCTCACAGCCACCGAGTGGGGCACCTCCTCGCGGGTGTGGCAGAGCACCTGCTCGCGGATCAGCTCCGCCAGCAGCAGCCGCTCGGGCTGATCGCTCACCGCATCGGTGGGGTACAGCCGCGGGCCAGGCGGCAGCGCCGCGCTGAGGGCATCCACCAGGGCGGTGCTGCCCGCCCCGGTGAGCGCGCTCACCGGGTGGAGGGGCCAGTCCAGCGGGGGCTGCGGCGTCGGCGCAGCCCAGGCACCTCGCGCCTCCAGGAGCTCGCGGTAGCTGGCGCTGAGCGCCTCGGCCCGATCCGCCGCCACCAGGTCGTGCTTGTTCAACGCCACCAGCACCGGTGCCCGGCAGTGGCGCAGCAGCTCCACGATGTAGCTGTCGCCGCGGCCGGCGGCCTGGCTGCCATCCATCAGCAGCAGCACCACGTCCACATCGCCGATGCAGCTCCGGGCGGTCTGCACCAGGCGCTCCCCCAGCAGGTGGTGGGGCTTGTGGATGCCGGGGGTATCGAGCAGCACCAGCTGGGCGCTGGCGGTGGTGAGAATCGCCCGCAGCCGGTGGCGGGTGGTCTGGGCCACCGGGGAGGTGATCGCCACCTTCTCACCCACCAGCCGGTTCACCAGCGTGCTCTTGCCCACATTGGGGCGGCCGATCAGGGCCACGAAGCCCGAGCGATGGCCCGCCGGCAGGTCGCTCGCCAGGCTGGTGTCCGCCTGCAGCAGGCGCGCCGATTCGGTCGGATCCGGGATCGGCAGCACCACCCCGGCCCCGGCCGCAGCCATGGCCAGCCGTCCGGGGCCGGGGGCGGGGCTGGCGGCGTTGGCAGTGGGGTGGCCTGGATCCATAACCTCAACACTGCCAGCTCGCCGACCCATGACCGCCACCACTCCGCCCGCGCCCACCTTCCAGCAGGCCATGGAGATCGCGGCGCAGTGGCTGGAACAGTGGCAGAACGGCGAACTCAGCGATGAGGTGCTGGCCGATCGGGTGGCGCAGCTGCTGGCCAGCCGCGATGGCGCCCGCGGGTTCTTCGTGGTGAGCCTGGCCGGCGACTGCCCCCTGATGGACCGTCTGCCCGAACCGCTGCTGCTCCAGCTGGGCGCCGCCGGGGAGGGCGTGGTGGATCTCACCGCCCGCAATCTGGCGATGAGCACGGCCATGGCCCTCCACCATCAGCGCGCCGCTGACAGCCGGCAGCAGGCCGCTTCCGAGCGGGTGGCCGAGCGTTGCACGGAACTGCTGCGCCAGCTGGCCAGCGCTGCGGTGCAGCAGCGGCTGGCAACGCTGCTGCAGGCGGCCCGCGACGGTGTCGGTGACGACGTGCCCTTCCTGGAGCGCTGGGGCTATGACGCCGAGCAGAAGGCCGCCATTGCCGCGGCGATCCTGGCCGTGGCCTGCTGACGGTCCCCGCCGGCGGCAACCGCCACGAAAAAGCCCCCGCCGGGCGGGGGCAGCAGTAAACAGCTCGGCAGGCAGAGATCTACTCGCGCCGACCGCCGCCATTGAGGGCAATGATCAGACGCAGGATGAAGATGAACAGATTGATGTAGGTGAGATACATGCCCAGGGCGCCGGCCAGGTACTGGTCGTCGCTGTAGGTGCGCGGCATCGTGTAGAAGTCCACGAACGCGGCACCCACGAAGATCACGGTGCCGAAGCCGGCGATCATCAGCTCAAAGCCAGTGCCATGAAACGTGCCGGGGGCGAAGAAGCCGCCCACGAGCTGCACGAGCATGGCGATCACCAGGCCCAGAACGCCCAGGCCCACCACGCCGCTCAGGGCCTGGCCAACGCTGTCGCTCATGCGGCGACCCATCACCGAGGCCGCCACGAAGGTGATGCCGGTGGCCAGGGCCGCGGTGCCGATCGCACCGATGCCCGCGGTGCCGATCGCCAGCGCCACGATGCCGCTGAGGGTGAAACCGGTGAGCAGGCTGTAGGCCGCCAGCAGGGGCAGGGCCGTGGCGTTGTTGCCCTTCATCGCCACGTTCTGGGCCACGAAGAACAGGACCAGGTTGCCGATGAGGGCCACCCAGAAGAGCGGCATGAAGCCGGCGGGGTTGCTGGCCAGCAGGGCCAGACCACCCATCACGCCACCGGCGGTGAGCACCATGCCACCACCCACGTAGGGCAGGGCCTTGTTCACCACATTCGGGCCCACCAGGGCGCCGTATTGCGCCTGGCGGATCGCTTCCTGGAAATTGCTGCTGGCCGGCATGGCGCACCAGTTCAAGAACTGCGCCCATCCTGGCAGTGTTGACCAGGGCGTGCGTTCGCCCTGGATGGGCGGTTCTCCCTCCCCGGATCAGCGGGCTGACCGCGGCGGCGGCTGGTCCCGCCGGGCGTAGGCCGTCACCAGGCGCTGCACCAGCGGGTGACGCACCACATCGGCGGCCGTGAGCCGGCAGATCGCCACGCCCTCGACGCCCTCCAGCACCTGGGCCGCTTCGATCAGACCGCTCAGGCAGCCCGGCGGCAGGTCGATCTGGGTGGGATCACCCGTCACCACCATGCGGGAGCCCTCCCCCAGACGGGTGAGCACCATGCGCATCTGGGTGCAGGTGGTGTTCTGGGCCTCATCGAGGATCACAACTGCATCAGCCAGAGTGCGCCCGCGCATGTAGGCCAGCGGCGCCACCTCGATCACGTTCTTCTCGATCAGCGCCGCCGTGCGTTCCTGACCCAGCAGGGTGTGCAAGGCGTCGTAGAGGGGGCGCAGGTAGGGATCCACCTTCTGCTGCAGATCCCCCGGCAGGAATCCCAGCCGCTCGCCGGCCTCCACCGCCGGGCGGGTGAGGATCAGCCGCTCCACCCTGCGCTCCTGCAGCAGGCGCACCGCCTGCACCACGGCCAGGAAGGTCTTGCCGGTGCCCGCGGGCCCCAGGGCGAGGGTGAGGTCGTGGCGCTCGATGGCATCCACGTAGGTTTTCTGGCTGAGCGTGCGGGGCCGCAGCAGCCTGCCGCTCTGGCTGCGGGCCAGCACCTGCTGCCCCAGCTGCTGATGCTCCTTGCCCCGGCCGGTATCGAGGGCACTGAGCGCGGTGCGCACATCCACTTCGGTGACCCGCTGCCCCTCCTGCCAGAGGGGTCGCAGCAGTTCCACCAGGCCGCTGGCGCGCTCCAGCTGGCTGGGCCGCCCCCGCAGCTGCAGGGACAGACCCCGCAGCACCAGGGAGGCGCCGGTGAGGGCCTCCAGGCGATGCAGGGTGGTTTCCGCCTCGCCCGCCAGGGCCAGGGCGGCATCCTGGTCCGGCAGATCGATCGAGAACGCGCTGAGGCCGTCAGCCCCGCTCATGGCGGCGGGTCTCAGGCGTCCGTGCCTCCGTTGTCAGCAGCAGCAGCAGCGGCGGCGGCGGCGGCGGCTTCGCGGGCGGCCTGTCGGGCGGCGGCATCCCGGGCGGCGGCCTGCTTCTTCTGGCCGATCACCACACAGGCCCGCGGCGTCTTCTCGATCAGACCGCCCCGTTCCAGCAGGGTGAGCACGGTGTCACTGGGCTGGGCCCCTTGCTGCAGACGCGCACGGATGGCTTCAGCGTCGAGACGGGTCTCCTTGGTGCGGGGGTTGTAGAAGCCCAGCTCCTCCAGCGGGCGACCATCGCGGCGGGATGTGCTGTTGACGGCCACGAGGCGGAAACTCGTTTCCCGCTTCTTTCCGAACCGCTTCAGGCGGAGCTTGATCATCGTGGCCTAGCCGCTGGGTGAGCAAACAACCAATCTAACGCCAAGGGGGGCGCTCACAGTTCGGAGAAGCCCTTGCGCTTCTTGGCGGGTCTGCTGGCCCGGGCCGGCCCGCCACCCCGGCCGCGGCCGGGCCCGCCGGCGGTCGGCGCGGCCCCCGGAAACCCCGGCATACCGCCCATGCCAGGGAAGCCCCCCAGGCCGGGCAGGCCGCCGCCGCCGCGGGTCATCTGCTGCATGAAGCCACGCATGCGCTGGAAGTCGGCCAGCACCTTGTCCACCTCGGCCGGGGCGTGACCACTGCCGCCGGCGATGCGGCGGCGCCGGTTGGGACTGGAGGCCAGCAGGTCGGGATTCTCCCGCTCGGCCGGCGTCATCGAACCGATCATCGCCTCGATCCGCTTGAGCTGCTGCTCGCCCTGCCTGAGCATGTCATCATCGATCTTGTTCAGGCCGGGGATCATCTTCATCAGTCCCCCCAGCGAGCCCATGCGCTTGATCACGCGCATCTGCTGTATAAAATCAGAGAAGTCGAAGCTGGCCTCCTGCAGTTTTTGCTGCAGCCGCTCCATATCCGCCAGCTCCACTTCCTTCTGAGCCTTCTCCACCAGCGTCAGCACATCCCCCATGCCGAGAATGCGGCTGGCCATGCGTTCGGGATGGAACGGCTGCAGAGCCTCCACCTTCTCGCCGGTGCCGATGAACTTGATCGGTGCACCGCTCACCTTGCGGATCGACAGGGCCGCCCCGCCACGCGAGTCGCCGTCGAGCTTGGTGAGCACCGCACCGGTGAGACCCACCTGCTGATCAAAGGCGCGGGTGAGCTCGGCCGCCTCCTGGCCGATCATCGCGTCAACGACCAGCAGCACCTCATCGGGCTTCACCGCCTCGCGGATCCGCACCATCTCATCCATCATCGCCTGGTCGATCTGCAGACGCCCTGCCGTGTCGACCAGCACCGTGTCAAACCCTTCGGTCCGTGCCCGTTCCACCCCCGCGGCGGCGATCTGCTCGGGGCGGGCCCCGGCACCGAGGCTGAACACATCCACACCGATCTGGCCGCCCAGGGTCTGCAGTTGCTCGATCGCGGCCGGTCGGTAGACATCGGCCGCCACCAGCAGCGGCCGGCGCCCCAGTTCGCGCAGATGCAGGCCCAGCTTGGCGGTGGCCGTGGTCTTGCCAGCACCCTGCAGGCCGGCCATCAGCACGACCGCGGGCTGACCGGGCTGGCCGGCGGCGGCCAGGGGCGCATTCGCGCCGCCCATCGTCTCCACCAGCTGCTCATGCACCACCTGGATGAACTTCTGGTCCGGGCTGATGCCACGCACCACCTCGGCGCCGAGGGCTTTCCTGCGCACCTCGTCGACGAATTCCTTCACCACCGGCAGGCTCACATCGGCTTCCAGAAGCGCGCGACGCACCTCCTTGAGAGCGCCCTCGATGTTGGTATCGCTGATGGCGCCCTGGCCCCGGAGGTTCTTGACGGCGTCCTCAAACCGCTGGGAAAGCTCGTCGAACATCGAAGAAGGGCCGGGCTGAGAGAGCCGATGCTAAAAGCTGCGCTCAGAGGCGCTGGAAGGAAACCATCCGCCAGAGGCCATCAGCACCGCGACCGAAGACATAACGGTTGGTGAGATCGAGCTCAGTGGCCGGGCCAACCGGCTGGCCCGCCGCATCCAGCGGCCGTTCGCTGTAGCGCAGCTTCACCGTGGCTGTGATCCGACTGGTGTTTCTCTCCTCCACCGTGAAACTCTCCACCGTCGCGCGAACGTCCTGGGTGGTGCTGGTGGCCCGGTTCTCAGCCTGCTGCTGCTCCAGACGCTTCACCTGGATCGGGCCCGCCAGGTCGGCCGGAGTCTGATCGGGTTGGAGCCCGGCCAGAACGGCGGCCTTGGCCCCAAGCCATGCCGTGAGCAGGGCGCGCAGCTGAGCATCGCTGGGTGCGTCGGCCCGCAGGGGTAGCCCGGTCGTCGCTGCCGGAGCTGGCACCTCAGGAGCTGGCACCACAGGAGCTGGCGGAACCTCAGGCTTGGGAGGGACAGGCTTGCCAGGAGTGCTGGATTCGACCGGAAGGGGGGTTGGGGGTTGTTTCAGCAGGCGCTGCGCCGCGAAGGAAGCGAGCAGCACCAGCACCACAAACCCGCCGCCGGCCAGGATCCAGGTACGGCGGCGACGACTGCGCAGTCGCTTGATGCTGGCCATGGCACGGCGGCGACGACCCCTGGGCGCCGGATCGCGCTGGTCTTCAGTCTGCACGACCGGGCCAGGAGCCGGCTCCTGGCCCGGGTCAGGCCAGCTGAGCTCGGGGTTCCAGCTGTTGAAGGGATTCTCAGCGGGTGCCTCGGCAACAGGCTCGGCCGGGGAGGAAGAAGGAGCCGCGGGGTGATCCTGACGCTCGACCCAGGCCTGCACATCCCGATCAGCGAAATAGGCTTCCAGATCAGGATCCGCTTCCAGATCCCGATAACCGGGCAACACATCCCGGCGCAGCCAGTCGCGGCAATAGGCGCAGAGCTGGGCCAGGGGATCATCACTCTGCTGCTCGGCCCAGGCCCTCAGCTGAGCATCGGCACTGGCCGCAAAGCTCGCCTGGGCCGCTTCCACCTGTCCCACCAACAGCTGGAGACAGGCCACACGGGGCCTGAGGGCCTCCTGACCCGAGGTCTGCAGCCGGGCCAGCGCCTCCAGGATCCGTTCCGGCTTGCGCTGTGCAAAGCCCGAAGCTGTGAGCGCCGTGGCCGCAAGAAAGCTCGCGGCACTGGATCCCGAGGCCCAGCGACTGAACAGATCCACCTGTTCCTGCACCGTGAGGTAGCCGCGGATCTGTTTGAAGAAGGTCTGGAATTCGGAAGCCGTCATCCCGGTTGCCGTCGACGCATCCAGACCACCTCGCTCCTGCACCAGTTCCTCCAGCAGGGCGAGTCCCTCTGCCCGTTCCGCGCTGCTGGTGAGCTCACGGCTGAGCAGATCGAGCACCCGGTAGGGCCTCAGGGCCCGCAGCGCGTCATCGATTTCCAGGCGGATCTTCGGCAGCTGCCCCATGCGCTGCAGCTGCTGCATGCCCTGCCGAAGAACACGGGCCGCCTGCTCGTAACGGCGCCGCTGCTCCAGCTCGTGGGCTGCCGCGACGCAGGAGAGGCCGGCCAACAGGGCCAGATCAGCCTCGCGGCCGCTGCCGAGAGCGGGGGCCTGGGGTGGGTGCAGGGCCCGACAGGTGAGTTCAAAACACTCGAGGGGTTGGCCCGCCTCCAGCAGCAGCAGCAAGGCCGCCAGCTCCCAGTGGGAGGGAAACTCCAGGGCCGGCATCAGGCTCGGATCGCTGGAGGCCAGGGCCGTGAGGTCGGCCTCGTAGGCCTCCCTGCGCTCGCTGTCGGTGAGAAGCTCCGCCGTGCTGCGCAGCACGTCAGAGCGCGCCTGGAGTGTTTCCGGGGTGAAACCCTGCTGGGGAGCCCGGTCGATGCGCAGCTGCAGGGTGTGCAGCACGGTCTGGGCATCGCAGGTGGGACCTACACCGAGCAACCGGAAATGATCGATCGGCAGCTCCAAACGCAATCTCTCGCCCTGCGCGCGAGTGTAGGAACGACAGAAGGTTTTCGCTGTTTTCGTCACCCTTCTCGGAAACAGACCTCGTACAGTTCCGGATCGATGCAGGATCGCGGACAGGCCCCATGACCCAGGCAGACACGAGCCGCGATCTGGCCGCCGCCTCCGGAGCCCCTGCCTGCTCGGCAGACTCCACGCACGTGGCAGGGCCCCACGCCGAACGCCTCGAGAATCTCTACCCCTCCTCCCCCGCCACCGTGACGCGCGAGGAAGGGCTGGAGCTTTACCGCGACATGGTTCTCGGTCGCCGCTTCGAAGACAAATGCGCGGAGATGTATTACCGCGGCAAGATGTTTGGGTTCGTTCATCTCTACAACGGTCAGGAAGCCGTGAGCACGGGGGTGATCAAGGCCATGAAGGCGCAGCACGATTGGTTCTGCAGCACCTATCGCGACCATGTTCATGCCCTCAGCTGCGGAGTACCCGCCCGGGAGGTGATGAGCGAACTGTTCGGCAAGGAGACGGGCTGCAGCAAGGGTCGCGGTGGATCGATGCACCTGTTCTCCAAGGAACATCATCTGCTGGGCGGCTACGCCTTCATCGGCGAGGGAATCCCGGTGGCTCTCGGTGCCGCCTTCACCAGCCGCTACAAGCGAGACGCCCTTGGTGATGCCTCCAGTGACGCTGTGACAGCCGCCTTTTTCGGCGACGGCACCTGCAACATCGGCCAGTTCTATGAATGCCTGAACATGGCGTCGCTTTGGAAGCTCCCGATCCTGTTCGTGGTGGAGAACAACAAGTGGGCGATCGGCATGGACCACAACCGGGCCACCAGTGATCCGGAGATCTGGAGGAAGGCTTCAGCCTTCGGCATGGCCGGCGAGGAGGTCGACGGGATGGATGTGCTGGCGGTCCGCGCCGCTGCCCAGCGGGCGATCACCAGGGCACGGGCTGGCGAAGGTCCCACCCTGCTCGAATGCCTCACCTACCGCTACCGCGGTCATTCCCTCGCGGATCCCGATGAACTCCGGGCTGAGGCCGAAAAGGAGTTCTGGGCCAAGCGCGATCCGATCAAGCACCTCGCCGCCCATCTGATCGAGGCAGGCCTGGCCGGCAGCGAGGAGCTCAAGGCGATCGATAAGGAGGTGGATGCCGAGGTGGCCGACTGCGTGGAGTTCGCCCTGGCGGCACCGGAACCGAAACCGGAGGAGCTCACCCGCTACATCTGGGCCGAGGATTGAAGCTCACAGCAGCTTCGCTCACAGTCCGTGGAGACGGCTCTGCTCAACCGCTGCCCTGAACACGAGGCTGTGTCGCTCCACCAGGGCGGACAGTTCGTCGTAGCCACCACCGATCACCGTCGCCACGGCGATGCCCCGTCGCAGGCAAGCATCCAGCACCAGTCGGTCGCGATTGAACAGCCCTTCACTGCTCAGGGCGAGCCGACCGAGCCGATCACAGCCATGGGGATCGACGCCGGCGTTGTAGAGCACCAGGCCGGGGCGCCAGTGATCGAGCAGGTCGGGCAGCACATCCCCAATGGTGGCCAGATAAGGTCCGTCCTCAAGGCCGTCAGGAAGGGGTAGATCCAGATCGCCGGGATGCTTGCGGAGCGGAAAGTTACTGGCGCAATGGGCCGAGAGGCAGAACACACGAGGGTCATCCGCCAGCAGGGAGGCGGTGCCGTCTCCTTGATGAACATCGAGATCCACCACCATCACCCGACTGATCCGTCCCTCTGCCAGCAGCACCCGCGCCGCCACGGCGCAATCGTTGAAGATGCAGAAGCCGCTGCCATGGTCGGCAAAGGCATGGTGCGTCCCACCGGCCAGGTGGCAGGCCACACCATGGTCGAGGGCCAGCCTGGCGGTCAGCACCGTCCCCCCCACCGCCAGCCAGGTCCGTCGCACGAGGGCCGGGGAGTCGGGCAGCCCGATCCGGCGCTGCTCCGCAGGGAGCAAGGTGCCACGGCTGAAGGCCTGGTGGTAGCGCTGGGTATGAACCAGTTCGAGCCAGCGTCTCGGCACCGGCAACGGTTGGTGCCACTGGCCTGGAGCGGCCAGTCCCTGCCTCTGAAGAAGGCTGTGCAGCATCCGGAACTTGGCCATCGGAAAGCGATGGCTGCTGGGAAGCGGTGCCGAATAAGCGGGGTGATAAACGAAGGGTGGTCTCACACGGCGGAGTCAGAACTCCGGAGGCAGACGGCGGGTGAGGTTGCGCAGCTTCCGGAGTGACTTGAGTTCCAGCTGACGGACTCGCTCCCGGGAGAGGTTGAGCAGCCGACCGATATCGGCCAGGGTGTGACGATCTTCGCCCTCCAGACCGAACCGGAGGTTCAGAACCTGGCGCTCCTGCTCGTTGAGGTGGGCCATCCAGCGCACCAGCTGTTCCTGGTGGATGCTCCTCTCGACCCGGTCCAACGGCTGTTCGTTCGAGCTATCAGCGATCAGGTCGCCCAGGAAACTCCTGCCCTCTTCCCCGTTGACGGGGGCATCGAGGCTGGAGGTGGTGAGCGCCTGGCTGAGCAGCCCCTCGAGCTCCGCGATGGGCATCTGGAGGGCCTCGGCGATTTCCCGGCGGCTCGGCAGAGCGCCGAGCTTGTGAGCCAGATCCAGACTCACCTTGCGGATCAGCGACAGTCGTTCACTCAGATGCACAGGCAGGCGGATCAGGCGCGACTGGCTGGCGATCGCGCGGGTCATGCTCTGGCGGATCCACCAAAACGCGTAGGTGGAGAACTTGTAGCCCCTGGTGGGATCAAACTTCTCAACCGCGCGCTCCAGTCCCAGGGAGCCTTCCTGAATCAGATCGAGGAGCTCCAGGCCCTTGCCCTGGTATTTCTTGGCGACACTCACAACAAGTCGGAGATTGGCCCGCATCATGCGCTCCTTGGAGCGCTTGCCGATGCGAATCTTCTTTCTCTCCAGCTGGCTATAGCTGTCGCGATTTTCTGCCAACAGCTGCATCATCAGCTGAACCTGATTGCCGAGTTCGATCTCCTCAGCCGCCGTTAGCAGCGGTTCTCTTCCGATCGAAGAGAGATACCAACTAACGGGATCCGAGCTACGACGGCGACTAGCCTCCGTCTCACGAGCCGGTGAGGCTGACATCCGGATTAACTCCTGGTCTGGGCTATGGCCAAATCAACAAGGCGACTATCGCCTTTTTAACGAGTAAAGATGCAGCACTTCAGCAACACTTCAGCATTCGCTTGCGAAAAGTCACGAGATGCTGTTTTGGTTGATCAGCGCCGCTGCAATCCGTTCGGGGCTCGGCACCACACCCTCGCGTTGCAGCGTCAGGCCCGCACTGGCATGGGCCAGAGCAGCCGCCGCCAGGTGCTCGGCTAAGGCCGCGCCATCGCTGGCTGCCGCCATGGCGCCCCGGCCGGCAGCGTACCCAGCCAGCACATCCCCAAGGCCCGTGCGGGCCACCTCCGACGCGGACTGGAGCACCTGCCAGCGTCGTCCATCCGGGCTGGCCAGCACCGTGTGAGCTCCCTTGAGCAGCACCACCGCGCCACAACGACCGGAGGCGGCGGCCGCCGCCTCCAACGGGGGAACCGCCGTGAGGTCCACGAACAGCCGATCAAATTCGGCCCGATGGGGGGTGATCCAGGTGGGGCCTCTTCGCCGAGCCAACCAGGCACTGTCCAGCCGGTTAAGGCCGTCGGCATCGAGCACCAGCAGGCCGCTGAACTGCTGAAGGCACTCCCAGGCCCCTGACTCTGCCGCCCTGGAAGCCGCCTCAGCAGCTCCGATTCCTGGACCCACCAGCACCGCGTCGAAGCGATCCAGCTCAACAGCCTTGAGCAGCGAAAGATCCAGAGAACCGGAGGGGTGGCAGGGCAGAGCCTGGGCGAGCACCGCATGGGGCATCCGCATCCAGAGCCCTGCCGCCAGGGCCGGCGGCAGGGCGGCGCGCAGGGAACCGCACCCGCTGGCATCGGCCCCCAGCATGGCCAGCAACGCGGCCCCGGGGTAAGGATCACTGCCTGCCACCACCAGCAGCCGGCCGCGCCCGTATTTCCCCGCCGCCGGCTCCAGGCTCAGCGGTGGCAGGGTCTTCAGATCTCCTGGATGGAGCCCCAAGGGTTGATCGGGGGGAAGGCTCTGGAGCAGCCGGGCCGGAACACCCAGATCGATGCGCTCCAGCTGGCCAACCCAGCCCAGGGCAGCATCCTGCACCAGGCCGGTCTTGAACAGGCCGATCACGTAGGTGGTGCGGGCCCTTGCGGCGGTGTTTCCCAGCAGGCGTCCACTGTCAGTGCAGATGCCGGTGGGGCTGTCTACGGCCACCAGGGTTCCCGGTCGGAGCTGGTCGCGCTCCGCCAGCAGCCCCTCGATCTCGGCTCCGGGAGCCCGGCTCTGGCCGATACCGAACAGGGCGTCGATCCACAGCAGCGGAGCACCTGGCTCGGGCGGCTGTTCAAGGCGTGGGATGCCCAGCCAGAGGGCATGGCGCAGCTGGCGATCGCTGAGCGGCTTGTGCCGCTCGAACGGACTCCAGATCGCCACCGACACCCCGGCGAGATGGAGCTCCCTGGCGATCACCAGGCCATCGCCGCCGTTGTGCCCGGGCCCCACGAGCACCAGGGCGCCGTGGAGCCGGAGATGGTCGTGCCATTGATGCTGAATCCGCCGCGTGACCGCCAGGGCCGCCTTTTCCATGAGGGCCTCCACCGGAAGGCCTGAGCCGAACAGCTCCTGTTCGAGGGCAGCCATCTGGCTTCCGCTCACCAGCAGATGCCGGGCATCCCGTGGCGGCCAGCTCACCAAGGCAGGTTGCTCAGAGTCGGTCTCATGATGGTGACAACCTCCGGGTGACCGCCACCTTCCCCGCTTGACCACCAGCCTTCCCGGTTGTGCCCTCACCCCTGGCATCAGCGCCACCCCGGCAGGCCGCGAGGCCCTGGAGCGGCTGCGGGCCTGGCCGGGCGAACACCGGGTGGCCGTGGGGCTTTCGGGCGGTGTTGACAGCTCACTCACAGCGGCGCTGCTTGTGGACGCGGGCTGGCAGGTGGAAGGCCTCACCCTCTGGCTGATGAGCGGCAAGGGAGCCTGCTGCGCCGAAGGCCTGGTGGATGCGGCGGGGATCTGCGAGCAGCTCAACGTGCCGCACCACGTGGCGGATTTCCGCGAACACTTCCGCGGGCAGATCGTGGACTTTCTGGTGGAGGGCTATGGCGATGGGCTCACACCCCTTCCCTGTTCCCGCTGCAACCGGGAGGTGAAATTCGGGCCGATGCTGCGCTGGGCCCGAGCGGAGCGGGGCATCGATCGGATCGCCACCGGCCACTACGCCCGGATTCGCCACGGGGGGAAGGAGTCGCAGCGGCATCAGCTGTTACGCGGCCTCGACCGGCAGAAGGACCAGAGCTATTTCCTCTACGACCTTCCCCAGGAGGCCCTGGGCCGGCTGGTGTTCCCCCTCGGTGAGCTGACCAAGGCCGACACACGGGCCGAAGCGGCTCTGCGCGGGCTGCGCACCGCCGAGAAACCGGAAAGCCAGGATCTCTGCCTGGCGGATCACCACGGCTCGATGCGCGCCTTTCTGGATGCCCACCTCCCGCCGAAACCCGGACAGATCGTGCTCCGGGACGGCACGGTGGTGGGCCTGCATTCCGGGATCCAGCACTTCACCATCGGCCAGCGCAAGGGGCTGGGAGTGGCCTGGAGCGAGCCGCTCCACGTGGTGCGTCTCGACAGCGCCATGAACCGGGTTGTGGTGGCCCCACGCCGGGAGGCGGCCCGCGACGACTGCACGGTGGGCGCTGTCAACTGGCTGTCAATGGCGCCGCCTGAGCAGCCGCTCCCGGTGCAGGTGCAGGTGCGCTACCGCAGCAGCCCGGAGCCGGCACTGCTCACACCGCTCCCGGCCATGGCCGCGGATCGGGAAGCTGGGCGACCGCACAGGGTGAAACTGGAATTCGCCGAGCCCCAGTTCTCGATCACGCCGGGACAGGCGGCGGTGTTTTATGCCGATGAGGTGCTGCTGGGGGGCGGCCTGATCCAGCGCTGAATAACCCGGCTCACATCCAGGCGGGATCGCCGGCGAACTCCACCCGAAGCCGGCCACGGCGGCTGGCGGGAACGGTGGCGATGCAGGCGCGCACCAGCTGGCCGTTCACCTCGATCTCGCAGGCCCCGCAACTGCCGCCAAGGCAACCGGTGGGGATCGACACCCCCGCTCGGCGGGCAGCCACCAGCCAGTCGGTGCCAGGAAGCGCCTCGGTGAGCGACCCATCAGGCCAGGTGATCGGGAGCGGGCTGCTCATGGCTCCAGCAGGGAGGCAAGATCCACATGTTGCTCGAAAGCATCGGCGAGACGGTCGAGCAAGGCCTCACGCTGACGACTGTGGTGGGGGACCGCCTCGCTCAGCAACGGCCCTCCCCGCCGCCGGCGCAGCTGGTTCAGCCAGCGTCGGCGCCAGGGCCCGCTCTCGAACACCCCGTGCAGGTAGGTGCCGGCAGCGCTGCCGCCCCGAACGCCGATGGGTGTCACCCAGCCCAGTCCCTCATCCGTGCAGAGATTCGGGCAGCTCTCCAGCAAGGTGCTGATGCCGTGATGCAGTTCGAATCCTTCCAGGGGGACAGGATCCGTGGCCTGGGAATCCGTGGCCTGGGAATCCGTGGCGCCACTCCCGGGCCAGCGGGCGAAGCTGCGGCGCTGCCGCAGCTCCTTCGCTGACGCGAACACGGTGCGCAGCGGCAGCAGGTTGAGCCCGGCCGCGCTGCCACCACCACCTTCCAGTCCCTCAGGATCCAGCAGCTCCCGCCCCAGCATCTGAAGTCCTCCGCAGATCCCAAACACATGCCCGCCGGCTGCCAGGTAGGCGTGCAGCTGATCGGGGAAGCCCCCGGCCTGGAGGGACGCCAGATCCCGCAGGGTCTGCTTGCTACCCGGCACGATCAGTGCATCCGGATCGCCGAGGGCCTCCCCGGGCCTCAGCCAGCGCAGCTGCACAGTGGGTTCAGCTTCCAGTGGATCAAGATCGGAGAAGTTGCTGAGCGACGGCAGACGCAGCACCGCGATCTCCAGATCGGCAGCCGGCTTGCGGTGGCGGCGTTCCAGCAGATCGAGGGAGTCTTCCGGGGGAAAGAGCTCATCCAGCCAGGGCATCACCCCTAACACCGGGATGCCGGTGCGGGCCTCCAGCCAGCGGCGTCCGTCGTCGAACAGTTCCCGTCGACCACGGAACCGGTTGACCAGCAAGCCACGGATCAGGGGCCGCTCCACCGGGCGCAGCAGGGTCAGGGTGCCCACGAGCTGGGCGAAGACCCCGCCCCGCTCAATGTCGGCCACGAGCACGCACCGGGCCCGCAGGTACTGGGCCAGCCGCAGGTTGGTGAGATCGCGCGGCTGGAGATTCACCTCCACCGGGCTGCCGGCGCCCTCCAGCACCAGCCGCCCCTGCGGGTGGTCGCGGCGCAGGGTCTCAAGACCTGAACGGATGGCGGCCCAGCCGGGCCTGAACCAGTCGCGGTAGTAATGCTCGGCCCGGCAGCTGCCCACGGATTGTCCGAGATGAATCACCTCGCTGGTGCTGTCGCCCTGCGGCTTGAGCAACACCGGATTCATGGCGCAGCGGGGCTCCAGATCAGCAGCCCAGGCCTGGAGGGCCTGGGAATAGGCCATCTCACCGCCGGCCTCGTCGACCCAGGCGTTGTTGCTCATGTTCTGCCCCTTGAAGGGCAGCGCTGTTTCACCACGGCGACGCAGCACTCGGCAGAGGGCGGCCGTCATCAACGACTTGCCGGCTCCACTGCTGGTTCCGAGCACCATCAGCGGTGCTGGCCCTCCCCGCCTGGGATCGCCTGGATTCATGGGAGGCCAGATTCCCCGAACGCTGCCATCGTGACAAGGGTTGCCTGGACGGGCCTGACGCGATGAACCGCCGCACTCTGCTGCTTCAGCTGCTGGGCGTCGGGATCGCCGGTGCGGTGGGGAAGCTGGAGGCGGGGGGTGAGCCTGCGGCCAACACCACCTTCCGGCCCCTGGCCGGCGCGATGCCCTTGTCGGGTGACGGGCTCACCGCCGAGGAGCAGCGTCGCCGCTATGCCCGCATCAACCTTGAAGACCGCCTGGTGGTGCCTGAGGGCTTCCGCAGCGAGCTGCTGATCAGCTGGGGCGACCGCCTGGCCGAAGGCCGCTTTGGGTTCAACAACGATTACCTCGCCTTCACGCCGCTCGAGGGGAACAGGGCCCTGCTCAGCGTGAACTTCGAGTACATCAGCCCACGGACGTGGTGCGCCGGCTACAGCGAGGTGATGGGCGTCGTGCTGCCGTTCACAGCGCTGCAGGAGCAACTCGCCGTTCATGGCGGCCGAGTTGACA
Source organism: Cyanobacteriota bacterium (assembly GCA_035284925.1). GTDB lineage: Bacteria > Cyanobacteriota > Cyanobacteriia > PCC-6307 > Cyanobiaceae > UBA5018. Next base: position 17,625 of record JAYKGZ010000043.1, read on the forward strand.
CCGCGTCCCTGCCAGCGGGGGACCCGCTGCGGATTCCAATCCTGGCGGTCGCACAGGCGGCCATGAACGATCTGGGCATCGGCGTGGTGGCGCTGGTGAAAGACGCGGAGGGACGATGGCGCCACCAACCCGATCGCCTGGAGCGCCGGATCACCGGCCTCAGCGGTCTTGACGATCCCGGTCAGAGGCTTCGCAGCAGCGGTCCGGCCGCCGCGGTGTTCCGACGCCGAAAGCGCATGGGCTACGACGACGGCCTGGGCGACCGGGTGATCGGCAGCTTCGCGAACTGTGCCGGCGGTCAGACCCCCTGGGGCACGGTGCTGTCCGCCGAGGAGAACTTCCAGAGCCAGGTCGTGGAGCGCGTCTTTGCCGACGGCTCCTCTCCCCCGCCGGCCGAACGCCCGTTCCGTTTCGATGGACAGAGGCTTGACGGCCTGGGCAATCCCTTCGGCCTGGCCGGCAACAAATACGGCTGGATGGTGGAACTGGATCCGCTCCGACCCGAGCAGCCGGCCGTGAAACATACCTGGCTGGGACGCTTCCGCCACGAGGCTGTCGCCGTGCAGGCCAGGGCCGGCGAGCCCCTGCGGATGTACTCGGGTTGTGACCGGCATGGGGGCCATCTCTACCGCTTCGTGAGTGAGGGGGTGGTGAAGGATCCAGCCGATCCGGGCAACTCGCGGCTGATGGAGCGGGGGCGACTGGACGTGGCCCGCTTCGAAGCCGATGGGAGCGGGCGCTGGATCCCCCTGGCCCCAACCACACCCCTGGCACCGGTGCCCCCGAGCCACTTCAGGCGCCATGGCGTTAACCAGTCCTGTCTGCTCCCCCATGGCGACCGGAGCCGACCGGGTGCCGAAGCCCTCGCCAGCGATGCCGAGGTGGCGGCGTATCTCAAGCGTTATCGCACCCTGGCCGACCTTTACCCCGGCAGCGGGGATGAACAACAGGGAGCGATCCTGATCGATGCCCATCTGGCGGCCAATGCGGTGGGTGCCACGGCTGCAGCCCGACCTGAAGACACCGAGATCGATCCACGCAGCGGCGATCTTCTGATCAGCTTCACCGCCGCGGGGGCGGATGAAGATGGCAGGTCGGATCCGGCGATCTTTCAGGGGCCGGCCGGAGAGAAGGTATGGCCCCATGGCTGGCTGATGCGGCTGGAGGACGGCGCGGAAGGGTTCCGCTGGAGGATGGTGGCCACCGGCGGCACCCCCTGGCAGGGCGGCATGGGGTTCTCCAACCCGGACAACCTGGCGTTCGACCGCAGCGGCAATCTGTGGATGGTCACCGACCGCTCCACCAGCAGCGCCAGCCTGGATGTGTTCGGCAACAACAGCTGCTGGATCATCCCGGCCAGGGGAGCAATGGCCGGCAAGCCCCTGCTGTTTGCCACCGGACCAATGGAATGCGAACTCTGCGGACCCTGCTTTGATCCCGCGGAACGCACCCTGTTCCTCGCTGTGCAACACCCGGGCGAGGATCACGGCATCCACCGCAAGGGCATGGAGGAATTCCAGGCCCACACCCTGCGCGATCGGGCTGGGCGACCCTTCGACCAGCTGCGCCGGGTGACTCTCGGCTCGAACTGGCCCTCGAACCGGTTAGGGCAGGCTCCACGCCCTGGAGTGGTGGCGATCCAGCGGCGGGATGGAACACCGTTTTAGTGTCGGTCGATGCGGATCACCATCGTCGGCTGCGGCTACGTGGGCAGGGCCCTGGCCCGGCACTGGATGCGCCGGGGAGGGAACCAGCTCACTGTCACCACCACCAGGGAGCAACGCTGCACTGAGCTCACACCCCTGGCCCAGCGCGTGCTGGTGCTGCGCGCCGACGACCCCGCCGCCCTGCGCCACGCTCTGGCGGATGCGGAGGTGGCCGTGTTCAGCCTGGCCCCCACAGGAGATCGCCCCGTGGATGCGGCCGCCTATGCCGCCACTTACAGCGACAGTTTCCGCACCCTGCAGGGGGTGGCTGCCGAACTTCCTAACCTCCGTCAGATCGTCTACACGTCAAGCTGCTCGGTGTACGGCGATTCCGGTGGCGACTGGGTGGATGAAACCACCCCGCTGACGCCACGTGATGGCCACCAAGAGGTGCTGCTGGACAGTGAGGCCCTGCTGGCCGGCCTCCGCAGCGCCAGGCGGCGGATCTGCGTGTTGCGACTCGGGGCGCTTTACGGCCCGGGGCGGGAGCTGGCCGATCGCTTTCGGCCCCTGGCCGGCACCACCCGAGCGGGGCGTGGTGCCCAGCACAGCCACTGGATTCATCGCGACGACGTAGTGGGGGCCATCGACGCGGCCCTGGCGGGAGCCTGGGATGGGGTGGTGAATCTGGTCGACGACCAACCTCAGACCCTGGCCGGGCTGCTTGAGGCGGCCTGTGAGGCCATGGGTGAACCACCGGTGAGCTGGGATCCGGGCGCGGAGACGACAACGTCCGCAGTGGATCGCCGGATCAGCAACAGGCGCCTCAAGAGCCTCGGCTACACGCTCCGCCATCCCAGGGTTCGCTTCCCATCGCTGCGGCCGATCGATCAGATCCTGTTCGAGCGGGTGGCGGCACAAGCCAGCCTCTCGCCAAGGCAGCGCTCCAATCACAATTTTCATGCCGAGGAGGATGCCGTTCAGCGCTTTCTCAACGTGCTGCAGCCCGGCACCTACGTGCCACCCCACTGCCATCTCCGGGAGATCCCGGGCAGCGGCTTTGAGTGCTTCGTGGTGCTCCAGGGCGCCCTGGCCCTGCTGGTGTTTGATGATCGTGGCCAAACGATCAGGCGGGTTCACCTGGAAGCCGATGGACCGATCCGAGGGGTGGAGCTGGGCGGAGGTGAGTATCACACCCTGGTGGCGCTGCAGCCCGACACCGTGATTCTTGAACTGAAGCAGGGGCCCTATCGAGCCTCCAGCGACAAGCGCTACCTGGCCGGCTTTCCGCAGGAGGGAACCCCGGAAGCCGCCCGGCAGGAAGCCGAATGGCGGGAAAGCTTCCAGGCCTAGAGATCAGACCTCTCCGTGAGTGCGATCCCAGTGGAGCAACTGATCACCGATCAGATCCGCCTGGTGGCAGGACGCAATACTGCTGCGCAGCTGGGGATAGCGTTCCACCATGTCTGCATACTGCGCAGACTGGCGATAACGCGACTCAAGCTCGCGGTAGTAGAGATCGGGATGGATGGATGGTGGGTCGACCGATGGCGGGGATGGTTCCCGACGTCTGGACCGACAGGCCCTCTTGGCTTCAGTCATGGTGTGCAGGGACGCCAGCGTCAGCTGCTGACCCCTTCCCTTCCTTCCAAGCTGGGCCCGCAAGCTGGGGGCTGCCAGATGTTCAGCGGTTCCGTCAGCGGGAGCACACATCGAGAGCGCTGCGATCACGCCCCCTCATGGCAGTAGATCCAGCTCATGGAGCAGTTGCCGCTGCTGGCGCAGGGGAACGAAGGCATGGGCGGCCATCGCTCCACTCACCGCCACCGGTGGCACACCGATGCCTGGGAACACGCCCGCTCCGCAGAGCACCAGTCCGTCAATCGGTGTCCGCCCCCCGGCGAACGCGCCGCGGTCGGCAGGCCAGGCTGGCCCGTAGCTGCCGCGGTGCACGCGCAGGTAACGACGGTGGGTGAGGGGCGTGCCCTGAAGCTCCAGCACAAGATGGTCGCGCCAGTCGGGGATGAGCGGGGCGATCACCTGATGGAACAGGCCGCAGCGTTCAGCCTTGAGAGCCTCATAGGCCGTCGTGCCAGGCTCGAGATCACGCCACAGCTCCCAGGGCTCATTGGCAGGGGTATAGCCGTGCAGCACCTGATGTCCCTGGGGCGCGAGACCGGGATCGAGCCTTGAGGGCATCGAGAGCACCGCCATGTTGCGCTCCGCGTCGATCCCCCGCTGCCAGTCACCCACCCAGACATGGTGAATCGGCAACCGCTCGATGGCCGGGCTGCTCCTGAGGGCCAGATGCCAGTGGAGGAAGCTCCCGCAGGCAGGCGTGGAGCTCTGGCGGCGGCGCCAACGCTGGGGCCCCGATCGCTCCGGCAACAGGGCCAGGGTGTCCCAGGGGCTGGCATTGCTGATCACACCCTGGCGTGAACGAATCACGGAGCCGTCGCTGAGGGCGACGCCAACGGCCCGGCCGCCCTCCAGCACAATGCTGGTGACGGCGGTGGCCAGTCGCAGCTGGCCACCATGACGCTCGAGTCCACGCACCAGCGCCGCCGCCACCGCGGCACTGCCTCCGATCGGATAATCGAGCCTGGCCTCGGGATCGAACCATTCTCCGAACAGCGTGGCCATGGCAGCGCTGCTGGTGTGATCCATGGGCAGCCCGGAGATCAGGAAACAGAGCAGATCGACCCAGTGCAGCAGGAAGGGATCCCGGAGGTGGCGCCGCGCAATCGGTCCGAAGGCGCCGCCGAGGCGGGCCAGGGCCGGAGCCTGCGCGAGCAGCTGCAGAGCCTGGCCGGCCAGGGCGGGCGCCAAACCGGAATCAGCCCGCAGCGCCAGCAGGGGCAGTCCGCGGGCGGCCCGACAACTGGGCTCCAGCCAGGCCATGAAGCGTCGCCATTGCTCAGCCGCCGCTGGGCCGCGCAACGTTTCCACAACGTCGAGGAAAGGATCGAGCCCAACCCCCACGGTGAAGCTTCCCTCGGGCAGAAGCAGTCCCCAGTGGCGATAGGAGGCCACCGGAACGGATTCGCCCACCGCCCGCAGCACCTGAGCCAGGGGGTTGGAACTGGGCCATTGCCCGAGGCCCGACCACAGGGACGGTCCTGATTCGAAATGAAAGCGTCCTGGAGCGAGGCGCCTGCTGAACCCATGGGCCGCCCCACCAGGGGCTGTGTGGGCTTCCAGAACCAGCACCTCCAGACCATGACGGGCGGCGATGGCTCCAGCACAGAGCCCTCCCAGGCCGCTGCCGATCACGATCAGATCGGGTCCGTCGCCCCGGCTCATCGGCGACAGCGACCCATACGGGCCTCGCAGAGCTGATCAAGGGTGGGCCGGCGGGTGAGCAGCAACCGCCAGCGGGCCCAGAACCCATAAAGACGGTCAACAACGGCTCCCACTCCCGGCCAGCCCGTGGGGGCGTACAACCAGCCGAGGCCGATCAACCCATAGGCGCGCCGGAACACCGCCACATCTTTCACCACGCGTCCATCCGCTTCGAGACCATGGATGCGTCCCATCGCTTCGCGGTAGCCGATATCACCGTGGCTGGAGGGGTCATAGCCAGGTGCATCGATATCCACAAAAGCCAGTTGGGGGTTCAGGCCGTTGTGGAGCCGATCCCGCCGCTTCAGGAAATCAACCTCCCGAACACAGAGCGGGCAGCCCCCGTCGTAGAGGATGGTGAGGGCAGCGGCGCTCATTTCTTACGGCAGTAGCCGCCACCGATGTTGAACCAGCCCTCAGGGCAGGGCTCACCGTTGGTGGGTTGAACGGTGTAGTAAGCCAGACCCAGAGTGCTGCACTTGCCGTTGAGGGTGTCCACGTAACCCATAGGGCAAATCAGGCCGATCTTGGGAACTTCCCTCTGGGCATGGACAGGTTCCCATGCTGTGCTGATCCCCATGCACGCGGCGGCCGCGGTGATGGTGAGGATGCGATTCATCAGCTGATCAACAGCAACGCCTTGCCCACGGTACGGAGCGAATCCGCACTCGCGCCAGCCCTCCGGGTGGATGAGACAGGTCGCCATGGAGAGCAGCGACACCATTTCGACGGGGCGCCGCCAGCACCCGGACCCGGAATGGGAGCGCCAAAGGCCCAGAACTGCAACACCCAACCAACGGGGGTCATGACCTATTTTGCCAATTACCGGCTAAGATGCCCAGAATTACTCAGCTTCATGAATTTACTACCTTACTCAAGGACGAGATTTAATTACCTTTTAGATCCGCGTTCCGCCGCCAAGCGCTAATCCAAATCAACCGGTTTCCTCCGGCTTTTATCAACACCTTCCATGGCAGTGCGTTCCAGCACCAGCAGCAACAAAGGGCATCTATATTCCCTTGATTTAATTAAAGCATTGGGGATTGTTCTCGTGATCAACTCCCATCTCGATGATGTCTATAAAAGTCCTCTTCTGGCTACCGGCGGCGCTCTGGGCAACTCCCTGTTTTTTCTCGCCTCTGGCGTGGGACTTGGATATGGCTGGGCCCATCACGGGCCCCAGCAGCTAGGCACCTGGTACCAACGAAGAATCCTGCGGATTTATCCATCACTGACCATCCTCAATATCATTTTTCTCCTAGCTACTTTCTCTAGTTTTGCGAAGCAGTCTCCGCAGGAAATATTCTCCTTCTTGATTTATCCAACGCCATATTTTTTCATTGCCGCCATCATGCTGTTTTATATCCCCGGCTACTTTCTGCTCAGGGCCCAATCTACACGCGTTTTAGTCGCCACCATCTTTGCCTCGCTGGGCGTTTATTTCGCATGGTACACCACACTAGATCTTCGAAATTTCACCATTGAGGGCGAAAGCTACTTCCGATGGGTGTTTTACTTTATCGTTTTTGTAATTGGCTTGCTCTACGCCCGCCTAAAAACAACGCAGGACAATCCTGACACGGCAAGCGCCCCTCTCAGAGGACTCTTGTCAACCCTTTCTCAGCACCCTGTGCCGGCCCTAGCCTGCTCCTTCGGATTTTTTGCCATTTCAAAGTTCATATTCAGGGACTCGACACCACTTGTGATGAACTTTCAATTCCTTGTCCAGTTCTTCACCTTGATGCTCACCTGGTATGTCTTCCAGGTAAGCGAAACAGTAGCCTGCCAGCTTCAGCGCCATCGATTCGCCTGGCCCTTGGTATCACTTCTCTCTGCGATTACGCTTGAACTTTATTTACTAGATCGGTACACCGACCCCTACATTAGAAATACCAACGAGCTCGTCAATTCTCTTGATCTCTTTTTTCCTTTCGAATTCAAATCAAGGCTCCTTGCCGCTGCCGTGCTGTGGGTAGTACTGATTACGTTGGCCTATCTGCTATCGCGCCTTTCCGGCTCTATCAGTAAGTTTCTCCCTAGCCCCAAACGCGCCGCCATCGAACAGAAGAGCAAGGCTTCGTGATCTCATGCACCAACAGGTCTCGGAATTGACCTTCAGGACACCCGGAGAGGGTTTCACGAACATCACGGCTCCGATCAATGCCGAGATCATCAAAAGCTCGATTCAGAACGGCCTGGCCACGGTTCATGTCAAGCACACCTCCTGCTCACTCACCATCAACGAAAATGCAGACCCCAGGGTCTTGAAGGATCTCGCGGCCTATCTGAGAGCACTGGTACCCGAAGAAGGTGTGCGCCCGATCAGCGGAATCGGCCCGCTCAGGCCCTACCTGCATGACGACGAAGGTGCCGACGATATGCCAGCCCACATCCGCACCGCCCTGACGACAGCCACCCTCAGTGTCTGCATCGAGCGGGGTCGGCTTGCGCTCGGGACCTGGCAGGCCCTCTATCTGTGGGAGCACAGGGCCGAAAGCCAATGCCGGAAGATCGGTCTCCATCTGATCGGTGAGTAGCGCCCACCCACACCCCCGTCTCATGCCATGGCAGCGATTCCTCTCACCCCAGAGCAGATCATCCAACTCGGCCGCGATCTACCCGCCTGGCGGCTGCACAACGGCAAGCTGCACCGGGAACTGCGCTTTGCCGATTTCAACGAGGCCTTCGGCTTCATGTGCCAGGTGGCCCTGGCCGCCGAGAAACTGGGCCATCACCCAGAATGGAGCAACGTCTGGAACCGGGTCGTGATCGATCTCACCACCCACGACACCGGCGGCCTCTCAAC
>JAYKGZ010000044.1:0-11322 GCA_035284925.1 Cyanobacteriota bacterium
AACGTGAAGGCCGGCGCCGTAGCCAGAAAGATGGTGGTGAACTGGGTGCGATCGCCCAGCTCGGCGAGGAACACCAGCACGAAGGCCTCCCAGATCACCGCCCAGGTGGTGCTGATGCGGCGGCGGCTCTCGGCCTCGTTGATCGCCTGCTCGGCTTCCTGCTCCTCTTCCTCTGCCTCATCGGCGCCCATGCCCTGGGCATCGACCAGCAGCTTGATCCCAAAGCCCAGGAACAGCGCCGCCGCCAACCAGGGCACGACTGCGGGTGGCAGCAGCTCGCGCAGGCCGTAGCCCAGCCCCAGCGACAGCAGGGTGACAGCGGTGAGGGCAGCAAAGGCGCCGATGAACACGTCCCGGCCGCGGTGACGCGCCGCCAGGATCAGCGCCATGAAGAAGGTCTTGTCACCCAGTTCGGCCAGGGTGATGGCGGTGAGGCTGGCGCCGAAGGCCGCCAGGCCGGGATCGGCTGGGATCGGAAGGCTCATCGGTTCAGCCTCATGGTGGGTGGTCCAGACCAGCCATCTGGTGGTAGCGCCAGAATCCAGACTATGGAGCAGGTGGTTGCAGCTGTAGCGGCTGATCGAAGCCCTCGGTCGTGGCGAACGCAGGGTCTGCGCATTCACGGCCGAGCTGGGGCTTGCCCAGTCGAAGTTGAGATGTCACCTCAAGGTGCTATGTCCGTCAGCAGTGGCACTGCAGCAGGAGGTGAATCCGCAGCATTGCTTCCAGGGTCTGCTTGCTAAGCCTCTCTAAGCCGGCTGTCAAGAAATGGCGTTTAACTTTTAGTCAAAGTCTGGAGAATCCTGCGAAGAGAAATTGCTGTCAATCACTTCTGAGGCCCCCGGTTCCTGTGGGAGCACCGCAGAGGGATTGGGTTCAGCCTCCGGTCCGATCACATCGACAGAGACCCGCTGGACCACCAACCGATAGCGGATCGGCTGCTGTTGATTGATGTACTTCTGAACCGCAGCCACCTGGCGGGGGGTTGGCAACCGTGGATTCGTGACACGCACAGCGGCACGAATCAACGGCGGGTTCTGAGTCCAATCGATCCGCACATTGATCAGTTCGGAATCCTGCCCCAGGGTGATCGTGCGGTTCCTGAGGGATGCCGTGATCGCCTGCTGAATCTGGTCGAGGGCTGCTGCTTGTCTGGCCTGGGCCATCAGCGTCAGGAAACTGCCCGTCAGAGGGATCAGCAGCAGCGCCGTGAGCAGCAGGCTCACCAGCCCCAGGCGACTTCGCCAGAGTCTGATCCGCAGCTCCGGCAAGCACACCGCCAGGGTGATCAGTGCTCCACTGAGGATTCCCAGCAGGTTGGCGGCAAACAGCAGCGCAGCCCCCAACACCTCATTCCATTGCGCCTTGGCGAGCAGCAGCCCGAAGGCGCACACCGGCGGCACCAGCGCCACGGCAATCGCAGTGCCGGCCAGGGAGCTGATGGCCTTCCTGCTCACCGAGGCATAGGCGGCGATCGCCCCTGCCACCAGGGCCACACCCAGATCCAGAAGATTCGGCAGGGTGCGGGCCGCCACTTCCGATCCCAGGATCGGGAGGCCCACCGCGCCGCCGAGCAGCACCGACATCGCCACCGTGATGGCGATGCCGATCAGCAAGGTGAGCAGAGCCCTTCCCACCAGGAGCAAGCGTCCCTGCAGGATCCCGAAGGCCGCAGCTCGAAGCGGCAGCATCCAGGGGGCAATCAACATGGCGCCGATCACCACGGCGCTGCTGTTGGCCAGCAGGCCAAGCGTGGCGATGGCTCCAGCCGCCAGGGTCAGCACCAGGAAGGGCTGATCGCAGCGGGCGTCGAGCTCGAACTGTTCGTTCAGGGGTTGTTCACTCATGGTTGCCTCCGCAATGCCGGCACCAACCGATGGCATGGCATCCGACCACCGTTGCCTTTGATGCAGTCAATCTGGGCGACCAACCAGGTACTGATAACTTGAACACATGCTGATCAGTCCCCCGTAACGGCTGCGCTCCTTCGCTGAGGCCATGGCTCCCACCCGGGACCAGCCAGTCTCATCGGAGCTGCCGCAACCGATCATTGGACTGACGACGTGAACGACTTTCTCAAGGCGTGGTGGGATAAACCCCATCGCGACATTCTCTCGGGCCTGGTGGTGGCCTTCGCGATGATCCCGGAGGCGATCGCCTTCTCCGGCATTGCTGGCGTTGACCCTCGAGTGGGCCTGTTCGGAGCCTTCCTGCTCTCGGTCACGCTCGCTGTGGTCGGCGGTCGCACGGCGCTGATCACCTCAGCCACCGGCTCCACGGCCCTTCTGATGACAGGGCTGGTGCAGCAGGGCAATGGCCTGGGAGAGGGGTTGGGCCTGCAGTACTTGCTTGCCGCTGGGATCCTCACTGGCGTGCTGCAGATCGCCTGGGGCTACCTGCGCCTGGCCCACCAGATGCGCTTCGTGCCGCAGCCGGTGATGGCGGGCTTTGTGAACGCCCTGGCGATCCTGATCCTCCTGGCGCAGCTACCCCAGCTCGGACTGGACTGGTTCCATCCGGAAAACATGTCCGTCACGCCCGCCCAGTTGCCGGCGGTATGGGGGCTGCTGGCTCTCACTCTGGCGATCATCTATCTGCTGCCAAAGCTCACCAGCGCCGTGCCCTCCGCCCTGGTAGCCATCCTGATCAGCACAGGGCTTTCGATCCGCCTGGGGCTTGAGATCCCCACGGTGGCCAGCCTCGGCACCCTGCCCAGCGGCCTGCCCCGGTTCGGACTGCCCCAGGTGCCCTTCAACCTGGAAACTCTCGGTGTCATCCTGCCCACGGCCCTGGCCATCTCGCTGGTGGGTCTGATGGAGACCTTCCTCACCCAGGACATCCTTGACGACCTCACCGACAGCTCCAGCTCCAAGAACGCCGAGGCCCGTGGCCAGGGGGTCGGCAACATCGTCAGCTCGCTGTTCGGCGGCATGGCCGGCTGTGCGCTGGTGGGCCAGTCGGTGATGAACGTGGGCTACGGAGGTCGCACCCGCCTGTCGACGCTGACCTCGGGTGTGGCCCTGCTGGTGATGATCCTTCTGGCGGCCCGCTGGGTGAATCAGATCCCAATGGCCACCCTGGTGGGCGTGATGGTGATGATCGCCATCAACACCGCCAACTGGACATCCGTCCGTGCGATCCGCCGTATCCCCAAGAGCGATACCGCGGTGATGCTGCTGACGGTGGTGGTCACCGTGATCAGTCACAACCTTGCGGTGGGCCTGCTCGCCGGGGTGGCCCTTGCGGCGATCCTGTTCAGCCGCAAGGTGGCCAAGGTGATCGAGGTCAGCAGTGAACTGATCGCTCCTGGACACCGCGTCTACCGGGTGCAGGGCCAGCTGTTCTTTGTCAGCAGCATTTATTTCCGTCAGGGATTTGAGCTGCATGAGCAGCCCCATCCCGAGCACGTCACGATTGACATGGCCGACGCTCATCTCTGGGACCAGAGCGGTGTGACCGCTCTGGATCAGGTGATCCGTCGTCTCAAGCTCGGGGGTAGCAGCGTGGAAGTTGTGAACCTCAACCCTGAGAGCACCGATCTGTTCTCCCGCATCGGCGTGGCTGAGGAAGCCGGCGGGCTAGGCGGATCCATGGCTGGGGCCCTCTGATGGCTCCCTCCCCGCAGCCCCAACCGACGCTTCAGTATCGGCGAAGCGATCTGGCCGGAGGATTCACGGCTGCCGTGGTGGCCCACCTCAGGCGCTGGATGTTGGCGTCGCCTATCTGGCGGGTTGCGACGGAGCCATCGTGTTGGGCTTCCTGGCAGCCCTCCTGGCCGGCACGGCGACCCACGACTCCGATCGCGAACTGCTCGGCCAGGACATCGGCAACGCTGGCGGCCTGTGGACGGCAGCCTTAACTCTCTGAATCAATAGACAAGCCAGGCGAGTATTTGTTGCCACGATGGGCCGCACGAAGTGCCATTCAGCCAGCCGTGGAGCATCGCTGGTCGTGATCTTTTGAGAGAAGGATCCAGGTCTCTATCCAGGTGAACTCTCAGGGGCACTGGTCGGCACCAGCGATGGCCAAGTTCCTGTTTCGCCCCTTCTTCTCGATGTCCAGCTCTGTGATCGATTGCGTTGCAGAAGCGGTTTGCTGCTGCAAGGCTGCCTACGTAAAGAGAATTCAGAGGCGCGGCACTGATCTGCCATCAAGAGCCCAGGAAGAACGCTGAGTCAGTGGCGGTTCAGTCGGATTCGCCTGGGTGGAAGCTGGCGCTGAAGATCAGTAGGTCAAGGCCGCTGAACAGGAAGCTCACGCCCACCAGGATCCCTAGCACCGACAGCATGGCTCCCACCTTCATGCTGAGGATCAGCACGCCGAGGATCATCGTGACCAGCCCATTCACCAGACCCCAGCCCCAGCCACGCACCTGCCGGTGACTGAGGGAGACCCCCACCGCCACGATCCCCTCCACCAGAAACACGATGCCGAGGGCCAGGGTGAGCGACACCACCGGCCCGAGGGCCGTCAGGGTTCCAGCTCCCAGCTGTTGCAGCATCGTGATCCCTGCCACCAGGAACACAGTGGAAACCACCAGGCGCCAGAAGCTGAGCCAGCGGCCGAGTTGACGGGCGCGAATCAGGTTGTTCACCCAGCCCACCAGACCTCCCACCAGGAAGGCCACAGCCACCACGGCGGTGATCACTCCGGAGGTGCGGACCGGGAACAGCAACGCCAGCACCCCGAGCACCAGCATCAGGATTCCTTCGAACAGGGTGAAGGCCCTGAGCGAGGCCGCAGCGGAACCACGGGAAAGGCTGGCCATCATCCGTCGTCTGGCATGTCCCGACCGTAGAGACGGCTTCAGCGTCCGACCATTCCCCCGTAACCCTGCGACACCAGCCAGTCTGTTGAGATTCCGGCTGGGCCCGCAGGGCCGCACCCGGCCTGCAGCAGCCGTTCGGTGTATTTCGCCAGCAGATCGGCCTCCAGGTTTACGACGTCGCCGGGCCGCAGCAGCTGCAGGGTGGTTCCGGCCCAGGTGTGGGGGATCACCGCGATCCAGAAGCGGGTGCCATCGCTGCTGCAACCCGCCACCGTGAGGCTGATCCCGTCCACCGCCACACTGGCCTTCTCACACACGTAGCGGCCGTAGAGAGGCTCACTCCAGGCCAGTTCAAATTCCCACGACGCCGCGCGGCGCTCCACCCGCTCCACCCTGCCCAGCCCATCGACATGGCCACTTACCAGGTGGCCTCCCAGCCGATCCGCCAGGCGCAGGGCCGGCTCCAGATTCACGGCAGCACGGCGATCAGCCTTGGCCGCGAGGGTGGAGCGGGCCAGGGTTTCCTCACTCACGTCGGCACGGAAGCCATCGGCCAGCCGCTCGGCCACCGTGAGGCACACGCCATCCACCGCCACGCTGTCGCCCAGGGCGAGAGCTTCGGCGCCCCAGCCGCCTTCGCTGGGCTGCCAGCGCAGGCGAACACCGGCCGCCACCCGCTCGATCCTTCCCGTGGCCTGCACCAGTCCGGTGAACATCCGCGCCGTCTCCAGCCATGGTCATAATCGAACATGGTGCCGTCGCAGAGGGCCCTGCACGATGGTGGAGATGAGCGTGGCCGGAATCGCCCTGGATGCGGCCAGCCGCAGTCCGATCGTGCTGCTTCGAGATCCCGCCGGCCGGCGCCAGGTGCCGATCTGGATCGATCAGGCCCAGGCCCAGAACATCCTGGCCGGACTGGGCGCCCAGAAGCCGCCGAGGCCGCTGAGTCACGACCTGATGGCCTCCCTGCTCGAGGCGGGTGGCCTCAGCCTCGAACGGGTGGTGATCCACGCGATCGAGGAGGCCACCTTCCGTGCGGTGCTCAAGCTCAGCCGTGGTGATGATCCGGCCGAGATCGAACTGGATGCCCGCCCCAGCGATGCGATTGCCCTGGCTGTGCGCACCGGCAGCGGCATCTGGATGCTCGAGGAGGTGGTGGCGGATGCTTCGATCCCTGTGGATGCGGAAGCCGATGCTGAAGACGATGCGGACTTCCGCCGCTTTCTCGACAGCACGAGCCCGGCCGAGCTGATCCGTCATCTGAGCAAGGCCCAGCCCGATCTGGCCGACCCTGAAACCGGCGAGCCCCCCGAGGAGGGCGAACCACCGGCGGAACCGCCCACCGATGGGGCGGCCTGATCGCCCCTACGGCCGCCGCCGCGATGGCACGGCTCTGCAGGTTTCCCCGTTCACACTCGGCACGATGCGTGCCCTGGGCAGTGCTGCCCAGATGGAAGCGGTGCTGCGGGCGGCACTGGCGGCCGGCATCAACCACCTGGAAACCGCCCCCGCCTACGGCCCGGCGGAGCGGTTTCTCGGCCAGGGTCTGCGGCGGCTTCAGCGCGAAGGGGCCGAGCCCCGGGGGGGCTGGCGGATCACCAGCAAGCTGCTGCCCGGCTCAGAGCTGGCCGTTGGCCAGCGCCAGCTGCGGGCGGTTCTGGAGCGGCTGGGGGTGCCCAGGCTCAGCCATCTGGCCGTGCATGGTTTGAACAGGCCCGAGCATCTCCACTGGGCTGTGGCGGGCGATGGCGCGGCCCTGCTGGCCTGGGCCCAGGAGAGCGGGCTGGCGGAGGCTGTGGGGTTCACCAGCCACGGCAGCCCCGCCCTGATCGAGCAGGCCCTCAGCTCGGGGCGTTTCAGCTTCTGCGGGTTGCATGTGCATCTGCTCGATCGCACCCGCCTGGCCCTGGCCAGGGCCGCCCTGGCCGATGGCATCGGTGTGCTGGCGATCTCGCCGGCCGACAAGGGTGGCCGCCTCTACGACCCTCCCCCGGAGCTGCAGGCCGACTGCGTTCCCTTTCAGCCGCTTGAGCTGGCCTACAGCTTTCTGCTCGAGCAGGGGATCTCCACCCTCAGCCTGGGGGCTGAGCAGCCGGGGGATCTGGCCTGGGCCCTGGCCCTGAGCGGCCCTTCAGTCCCTGAACGTTCGCTCGAGGTGGCTGCTGCGGTGGCACGGCTCGAGGCCGTCCAGGCCGAACGCCTCGGGGCCGAGCACTGCGGCCAGTGCCGGGCCTGCCTGCCCTGTCCCAGCGCCGTGCCGATTCCGGAGTTGCTGCGGCTGCGCAACCTGGCCCTGGGCCACGGCATGAGGGTCTTCGCCCAGGAGCGCTATAACCTGATCGGCCGCGCCGGCCACTGGTGGGAGGAGCTCAACGCTGAGGCGTGTCAGCGCTGTGGCGATTGCCTGCCACGTTGCCCGAATGGGCTCTCCATCCCTGAGCTGCTGGCCGATACCCATCGGCGCCTGGCGGCGACGCCGCGGCGCCGGCTTTGGGGGTGATGGGCATTGATCAGCTTGGCGCCGCCGCGTCCCAGAGCGTCTGCATGGCAAGCCGGCGCTGGGGGCTGAGCGGCGGCAGGCTCCAGCAGCGCTTTAGGACAGCGTCGGTTGGCAGCAGCAGTTCGGCCAGCCCCCGGGGCATTCGCGAGAGCATGGGCGCGAGCTCGCGTCGCGGCAGCGGCGGCACCCAGCCTCCGGCCATCACCTTGCTCAGCAGAGGAGGTTCGAGCAGAGCCCCCAGCCATTCCAGGGGCGGATCCTCCCTGGCATCCGCTGGCCGCAGCAGCAGTTGCCAGGTCAGCGGCGCCCCGGAGGCCGGCAGCACCACCTCGAGGCGCTGATCTCTCTGGAGCAAGGGGATCAGCCGTTGCAGCGGAACCACGGCCGCGGCGGCTGATCCCGTGAGCAGCAGGTTGAGGGCGTCGGCATCGTCGTAGGCGAGGGCCTGAGCCCGCAGCCGTTGCAGGCGGGCCAGATCAGCGCCGCAGATCTCGATGGACAGTCTTGGACTGCTGGGGAGCACCAGACGGCCCCTGAGGCCAGGATCGGAAAGCACCGCCCATCCCTCTCGGCCGCGGGCACGGGCCGCCAGTTCCGGCTGGCTGCGCAGCACCAGCACCCAGGGGCTGAAGGCCCAGGGGAAGGCCAGCGCCGGTTGCTCTCCCGCTTGATAGAGCCGGCTCACCGGCTGGGCTGCGGTGGCCAGTCGCGTGAGCACTCCCCCGGCCCCGAACGGCTTCAGCCGAGCCGGGGGAACCTGGCTGGCCCAGCCATCGGGAAGGCTCACCATCGCGGGGCCACCGCCGGATCCCTGCTTCGGGTTCTGCAGGGCCTGGGCCACGGTGGCGCTGGTGTCCACCAGCTGGCTCTGCCACGGATCCGGCAGAGCCTCCAGCCAGGCGGCCGGCAGGCTTGCCCGGGCCGCCATCAGTCCTGGACCACCCTTCGGCCGGCATCCAGCCAGCACACCCGGTAGCGCCAGGGCCGCGCCCGTGCCGAGGCCGAGGCGCAGAACCTGCCGGCGGCTCAAGGCGGCGGCGGATCCGGGCGGGGAGGGGGCGTTTCCAGCCATGGCGCGACCCTACGTGCCCAGCAGCTGCGCACAACCCTGGTCGCAGGCCCGGGCCAGATCCGCCGGATCCCGCCCCGCCAGCTCCCAGAGCACGGCAACCCCTCCTGCACCCACTCCTTCCTTCACGTAACCCTGCTCGTAATCGCGCAACGCCTGGCTCCGGCAGGCGTGAAACCGCAGGCTGGCCACCTTCAGCTCCAGGTTCACCCCCCAGCGTTCACCGATCATCTGCAACAGTCGGGCCAGGTCACTGCCGGGTTCCTCGGCCACCCAGGCCGTCGTCGCTATCACACAGCAAGCGGCCAGGGCGGAGCGTCGCTGCGGATCGGCCAGGGCAAGAGCCATGGCCAGCGCCGCCGCCATCTGGCTGCCGCCCGCCAGCAGCACCGGCACCCGGCGCCGGGCCAGAGCCAGAAGCAGGCCGACGGCCAGGGCCTGCATCGGGTCTCCCACCGCCGCCAGCACGGCCCGGGGATCGGCTGCCGCGGGCAGCTCAGCCGCCGCCAGCCCCTGACACACCAGTCTGGCCTTGAGATCATGGGCCGGTTTCCGCAGGCTGCCGCTCACCAGGCCATCGGCCGCCATGCCCAGCCCCTTCAGCACCGCCAGGGCCGTGGTGGTGCCCCCTGGCACGCACTCCGCCAGCAGCAGCGGGTCTCGCTGTGGCCAGCCGTCTCCCCAGCCTTTTCCCCGCTCCAGGAGCGCGGTCACCCGCTGCGGCGTCATCGCCTGGCCGCTGCTCACGCAGGCTGCCGGCCCAGGGGCCTCGGCCGGGGGCAACCGCAGGTGGGGAGCGGCCGGTGCTGTTGGGCAGCCCAGATCCACCACCTGCAGCCGTGGCAACAGGCCCAGTTCCCTCAGCCCCACATGGGCAATCAAGGCAGGACTCACCCCGGCTGGGAGGGGCGGCAGGGCGTGGGGCCGAGGCAGCAGCGGACCCAGCAGCAGCAGCTCAGCATCGGCGGCTGCTGTGAGCCGGCGTGATCGGGGGGTGGCCCCCGCAGCGGAGATCCCCGGCTGCTCGGCCGTGGCCGTGGCCGCCAGCAGCAGCAGGGGCCGCACCTGCGGCCAGTGGCGGCGCAAGGCCTGCAGCACAGGTTGCTCGGTCATGGCCTGGAGCCCTCAGAGAGGGTCGAGGGCCACCAGGGCCTTCAGGGCTTTCGGCGGTTCACTGATCGGCGCCTGCAGGCGGGGAAAGATCCAGTACGCCACGGCATGAAGGGCCAGCACCACGAACAGGTTCTGGAGCCACACCAGGAGCAGGGCGGTGGTCTGAACCTGGCTGAGCTCCGGAACCAGGCCCAGGCGCAGCAGGCCGAACAGCCTCTCAAGCATCCCGGCCGCCGCCGTGGTGACCACCACCCAGAGATTTTCGCCCAGCAGCACGGAGAGCACCCCCACCCGCACCAGGAAGCCGGCCGTGCCGATCAGGCTGCCCACACTCAGGCTCCACCACCAGCTCAGGCGGTGACACCAGCACCAGCCCAGCCAGAGAGCCAGAAGTCCGTAGGGAAACAGCACAAGCGGCCCCCGGATCGGTCCCATCAGGGCCACCAGCAGCAGACAGCTCACCACCACTCCCTCTACGGCACTGCGCCAGCCGTAGCGCAGCTGCAACAGGGCCAGGGGAAGCGGCAGGGCCAGCCGGAACAGGGGGCTGCCCACCGGCAGGTAATAGAGCGCTATCCAGAGCAGGGCGGTGGCGGCCGACAGGTAAGCGGTGTCCATCAGCTGATGGGCCTGGCGCCGGCTCAGGCGCCGTTCCGGTGGAGGCGATGGGGGGGCCATCAGCGCGGTGCCGGGGCGGGGGTCTGTGTTGCCGGTGCGGTCGGTTCCGCTGCATTGCCGGTCGGGCGGATCCGCTCGATCATCTCCACCTCGAAGCTCACGCCTGCGGCCCGCAGGGCCTGGGTCACCACCTCCGCCGGTGCGGAGGGATCGGCGGCCGGAAGCTTGATCGTCACCCGGTAGGGCGCCGGCTGGAGGGAGGTGGCCGGGGCGGGGGCCGCGGGCTTGGTTTCTGGCCTGTCTCTGGTTTCAGGCTTCGGTTTGATCGGCGTGGTGGTGGGTGTTGAGGAGGGTTCCTGGGCGGTGGCCGCCGGCCCGGCCTGGGGCGCGGTGGTCTGCGTCGTGGTTGGACGGGCTGGATTCGAGAAGCTGCGTGCGAGCTGGTCGCCGAACGGTGTGCCGCTGCAGCCGCCGAGCAGCAGCAGCAGGCTGGTGCCGAGCAGAAGACCGGGACACGCTCGCGGCATCAGGAATCGGCCGGGCGGATCACCCGCACGGCACTGGCCCGCAGCCGACCAGTCTTGGTGGTGGCGGGAGCTTTTCGAGCCGATGGGGTCTTGGCAGCGGCAGCCCCGCGGCCCTTCCCTTTGCCTTTCCCGCTGGCGGCCCGGGCGGCAAGCAGCTCCACCGCCTGCTCGAGGCTGATCGTGTCGGCGCTGGTGCCCTCCGGCAGAGAGGCATTCACCTTGCCCTGCTTCACATAGAGGCCGTAGGGGCCATCGAACACCTGAATCAGCTCACCCCCATCCGGGCTGCCCAGATCCTTGAGTGCCGTGCGGCCGCCGCGGCCCCGCTTGGGCATCGCCAGCAGCTCCACGGCCCGGCTGAGTCCGATGGCCAGCACGTCGTCGTCGGCCTTGAGGGAGCGGTAGTCCTTTTCACCCTTGCCTTTGTGATGCACCACGTAGGGACCGAAGCGGCCGAGGCCGGCTTCGATCCGGCCTCCGTCGGGATGCTCACCGAGCTGGCGGGGCAGTCGCAGCAGGCCGAGCGCCTCCTCCAGGGTCATCGCTTCCGGCTTCACCCCCTTGGGCAGGGAAGCGCGCTTCGGCTTGGGGTTCTCATCGCTCACCTGGCCCCGCTGCAGGTAGGGCCCGTACTGGCCGAACAGCAGATACACCTCCTCACCCGTTTCGGGATCGGTTCCCAGGGCCTCCGGACCCTCGGATTTCTGCCGGAGGATCAGCTCCGCCC
>JAYKGZ010000045.1:0-7073 GCA_035284925.1 Cyanobacteriota bacterium
GAATCGCCGTAATAAGGGGCTGACACCGACATCCGCAGCTCTCACCAGGCACTGGGTTGGAGCCTAGCGGGGGGTCGTTGCGTCCGGATCGGCGCTGGCAGTGGAAGCGGTCTTGTTGCTGCGGCGCCGTTTGGCGTTGCTGCCGGCGCCGCTCGCGGCGGTCTCGCCGTCGCAGCGGGCGAACACGATCCGGCCGGTGGGGTTCTGGAGGGCACCGGTGACGATCACCGGCAGGCGCTGGCCGATGCAGTTCCTCGCTCCCTCCACCACCACCATCGTGCCGTCGTCGAGGTAGCCGACGCCCTGGTCGGCCTCCTTGCCCTCGCGGGCGATCTTGAGCTGAAGCTCGTCACCGGGCTGCACCTCGGGCCGAAGCGCGATCACCAGCTCACTGAGGTTGAGCACCCGCAGCGCCTGCACCTCGGCCACCTTGGCCAGGTTGTAGTCAGCGGTGAGCAGGGTGCCGCCGGTGTCGGCGGTGAGCCTCAGCAGCTTGTCGTCCACTCCGTTGCCTTCGTAGCGTGTGCTGTTCACCACCAGGCGACGGCCATACTGCTCGCGCAGTTCGCTCAGCAGCTTGAGCCCACGGCGGCCGCGGCCACGCTTCTCGGCGTTGGCGGAATCGGCCAGGGCCTGTAGTTCATCGATCACACACTGGGCCACAATCACCTGCCCCTCGAGCAGGCCGGAATCGAGCAGTCCGCGGATGCGGCCGTCGATGATCACGCTGGTGTCGAGGATCTTGGCGGTGGCGGGCTGCAGCACCCCATCGGCCACCAGCAGGGCCTCGCTGTCGCCGCGGCTGAACAGGCGCAGCAGGGTGCGGCCGTGCACCTCGGCCAGGTTGTAACCCGACACGCCGAAGAACACATTGCTGAGAACAGCCGCCACCGGCTTCACGAACACCACTTCCCAGGGAAGGGGCAACAGCAGGATCGGCGCCAGCAGGAGGTTGGCCACCAGCAGGCCCAGGATCAGTCCCACCGCCCGGCTGATCAGCAGCTCGGTGGGCATCGTGCGCACCTGCTGCATCAGTCGGCGCCGCAGCTGCTGGAACAGGAAGCCAGCAATCAGCCCGAAGAAAGCTCCGAACCCGGCCAGCACCGTTCGCAGCCCCTCGGGGTTGTTCACCTGGAGCAGCAGCTGGGAGGGCAGCAGATCCACCCCCAGCCAGCCAGCTGCTGCGCCGGAAACCAGGAACAGGATCAGGATGAGGGTGTCCACCATGCCCGTTGTGCTGAACCTGGTCCGCCGCTCAGGCAGGCAGCATGCCTGATCCCGGCGCGTTTCGCCGTAGGGGTTAACCGCCCGTGTCAACCGAACCCCGCAGCGCCTACCTCCACATCCCGTTCTGTCACCGGCGCTGCTTCTACTGCGACTTCCCGGTGGTGCCGCTCGGTGATCGGGCCGGGCCGGACCGCGGCCAGCCTGGCGCCCGCTCGATCGCGGCCTACCTGGAACTGCTGGAGGCGGAGATCAGCGCCAGCCCCGGGGGCCCACCGCTCAGCACGATCTATGTGGGGGGCGGCACCCCCTCGCTGCTGGCTCCGGCGCAGCTGCAGCGGCTGCTGCAAATCCTTCGCGATCGGTTCGGGATCGCCCCCGCCGCGGAGATCACCCTGGAGCTCGATCCGGCGAGCTTTGATCGCAGCCGGCTGGAGGCTTACCTGGCCATCGGGGTGAATCGGGTGAGCCTCGGGGGCCAGAGCTTCGACGATGGGGTGCTGGAGGCCCTCGGCCGGCGCCATCGCAGCCGCGACCTGCTGGAGGCGGCCGGCTGGCTGACCCAGGCCCATCGCCGGGGGGCGCTCTCGTCGTGGAGCCTGGACCTGATCCAGGCGGTGCCGGGCCAGGACCTGATGGCGTGGCGGGCTCAGCTCCGGCAGGCCATTGGCCTCGCACCTCCGCATCTGTCGGTGTATGACCTCTCCATCGAACCGGGCACGGTGTTCGCCAGACGGCAGGAGCAGGGCCGCCTGGCACTGCCGGAGGGCGAGCTGGCGGCGGATCTGATGGAGCTCACCCAGCTCGAGCTGTGCCGAAACGGCTACGGCCACTACGAGATCTCCAACTACGCCCTGCCGGGCCATGCCTCCCGCCACAACCGGGTGTACTGGAGCGGCGCGGGCTGGTGGGGCTTCGGGATGGGAGCCACCTCCGCCCCTTTCGGCCTTCGGCAGGCCCGTCCCCGCAGCCGCGATGGCTATGCCAGCTGGCTGGCTGGCCGCAGCGAGAAGGCTCCACCCCCCCCCGAGCGCGGCCGGTTGCCCCTGGATGAGCGGCTGATGGTGGGACTGCGCCGCCGGGAGGGTGTGCATCTGCCGCGCCTTCTGGCCGAAACGGGCTGGGGTGCGGCGGATCAGGCCTCCGCCCTGGAGGAGCTGAAGCAATTGCTGGAACCCCTCTGCCAGGACGGACTGGTTGTGATCGAGGCTCCCCGCTGGCGACTCAGCGATCCCCGGGGGCTGGCTCTGAGCAATGTGGTGCTGCGTCGCCTGCTGGGGTGGTGGGATGACGCTGGTCTGCGATCCAGCGGCGCAGGGCCTGCACCGCCAGCTGACGCCCCTGGAGCAGGGGAGCACTGAAGGGCGGCTGCTCCAGGGTGAGTCCCAGCAGATCAGCCGTGACCCGCACCTGGCCATCGCAGCCGGCCCCGGCTCCGATCCCGATCACCGGCAGCAGCAGTTCCCTCTGGAGCCGCTCAGCCAGCGCTTCCGGTACGTGCTCCAGCACCAGAGCGAAGCAACCCGCCTCCACCAGGGCATGGGCCTGGCGGCACAGCCGCTCCTGGCTGGCCGGGTCGGTGCCCTGACGGCGGTACCCCAGCCGGTGCACGCTCTGGGGCGTGAGCCCGAGGTGCCCCATCACCGGGATCCCACTCCGCACCAGGCGGTCGATCACCGCCAGAGTTTCCGGCTCGGCGCCTTCCAGCTTCACCGCCGCGGCCGGGGTTTCCTTCAGCACCCGCCCGGCGGCTGCCACGGCCTCATCCGGGCTGCACTGGTAGCTGAGGAAGGGAAGATCGGTGATCAGCAGGGGCTGCTGCCGGGGGCTGCAGACCGCGGCCACGCCGCGCGCCACCGCCCGGGTGTGGTGGAGCATCTCATCGAGGGTCACCGGCAGGGTGGTGGGGTGGCCAAGCACCACCATGGCCAACGAATCGCCGACCAACACAGCGTCGGCTCCCGCTTCGGCCACCACGGCCCCGGAGAGCGCATCCCAGGCGGTGAGCATCGAGACCGGCAGACCGGCCTGTTTGCGCTTGACCAGATCGGCGGGACGGAGAGGCACAGGCGAAGTGGGATGAACCTCAATTTTGCTAAGATCGGCCATGACTCGGACCCATGCGGCTCTGACGCCCAAATCTGGTCAGGACCGGAAGGGAGCAGCCACACGGGATGCTCAGGGCAGGCGTGGACTCCGGGTCACCACATTGGTCAAGCCGGAGAACCTCAATCCTCCGGGCGCGGCTGACGATTGAGCAGGAAGGGGGGGATCTTGGCCCCCTTTTCTTCAGTGGCAGGCACGTAACTTGGAGCTGGGCTGAACTCTGCCGTTGACGGCCGATCGCTGCGATATTCGGCCACGCTATCGAAGCCGGTGGCGATCACGGTCACGTGGATCTGCCCTTCCAGCTTCTCGTCGACAACAGCGCCCACGATGATGTTGGCGTCGGGATCCACCACGTCGTAGATCACCTCCGATGCAGTGGTCATGTCCTCAAGGGTCATGTCCAGACCGCCGCTGATGTTGATCACACAGCCTTTGGCCCCATCGATACGGGCAGCCTCCAGGAGCGGGCTCGTCATCGCGGCCTGGGCAGCCTCACTGGCGCGGGAGCGGCCAGAGCCGACACCGATGCTCAACAGGGCTGTGCCGGCATCGGTCATCACGGATCGCACATCGGCGAAATCCACATTCACCAGGCCAGGCTTGGTGATGATGTCGCTGATGCCCTTCACACCCATCCGCAGCACGTCATCAGCGGCGCGGAAGGCCTCGTTGAGCGGAGCACCGGCGATCGCATCGCGGAGCCGGTCATTGGGGATCACGATCAACGTGTCTACGTGCTCAGCCAGGCGGGCGATGCCTTCCTCCGCCTGACGCATGCGTTTGCGGCCCTCGAAGCTGAAGGGCTTGGTGACGATGCCGACGGTGAGAGCCCCGGCCTCCTTGGCCACCTCCGCCAGGATCGGAGCAGCTCCCGTGCCGGTGCCGCCGCCCATCCCCGCGGCGATGAAGACCAGATCGGTTCCCTGGAGCGACTCCTGAAGTTCAGCCCGGGATTCCTCGGCGGCCTTCTGGCCGATCACAGGATTGCCTCCGGCCCCCAGACCACGGGTGAGTTTCTGACCGAGCTGAAAGCGCTTCTGGGCGGAGGACTGGAGCAGGGCCTGGGCATCGGTGTTCAGCACCCGGTAACCCACGCCATGAAGATCTGAGGCAATCATGCGATTGACCGCATTACTGCCACCACCTCCCACGCCGATCACTTCGATCCGGGCCGTCTGGCTAGGCACGATGCCGTTGCTGGAGGCTGATGCGGCAGGGTGCTCCATCGAAGCGTCGGGGATGGTGAGCTGAGGCTGCATTATGTCGGTCTGTGGCACGTCCATCACCGCGATTCCCTACTTTCACCCAACAGCCTTCAGATCGCAACGCTTTTCTGCTGTTGGTGAGGAAGTTCAGTCACGGCCGACGGGCTGAGCCGGTTTCAGTCCCGGGGCGGCACTGGTGGATCCGCGCCCGTTGCGGGGCTTGAGCAGGCTCAGCTCGGGCTGGTCTGGATCGCTCAGATCAATGGATCGCAACCTCTGACCCTTCAACTGGCCCGGAAGGTTCGTGCTGAGGTGCTCGAGAACAGCCAGACGCTTTGGGAGCTGGCCATCCGGCACGCCGAGCCGAACCTGTCCCAGGCGAGCGCTGCGGATCCAGAGGACTCCATCCGGGGCAAAGCGGACGTCGCGCAGATCGCCACCGAATCGATCCCGCTGGCTCAGCACCAGGGCCAGCGCCGCCCGGTGGTTGGGCTGCCAACCCAGAACCCTCAGGGAAAGGCGGCGGCGGCCGATCAAGCGCTCGGTCTGACGACTGCTCATCCAGTTCCCCAGCCGATCGACGTAGCCGTTCTCCGAGCCCCTGGCGGTGAACCGCTGGGCCTGGGCCACCGCTTCCCGATCCACCAGAGCCACCCGCAGCCGGGGCGGGGCCATCAGCCGACTGACCTGCACCTGTTCCACCGGCAGGGACGCCCCGAGCTCGAAGGCGATGCGCCGCGGCTGCAGGCTCAGCAGGGGCGTGGGGAAAGCAAGTCCCGCCGCCTGGATCACCTGCTCACGGCTCACCAGCCGGCTTCCCACCACCTCAACCTGCTGCGGGCTGGTCAGGGTCCAGCCATAGCGCAGCAGGGCATAACCGAGGCCCGTGGCCATCGCGGAGAACACCAGGATCCGCCAGAGGTTGCGCAGCCGTTCCTGGCGACGGTGCTGGCGAAGCTGCCGGCGGCGCTGAACACCGGGGGCCAGCGTCACAACTCGCAGCGTGACCTGGCCATCAATTCGTCGATCCAGCGGCGGGCCCGTCCGGCATCCGAGAAGGGAAGATCGCGATGCTCTCCGCCGCCCACCAGCCGCAGCCGGCAGGCACCCTGGGCTTCCTCGGTGAGGGGCGCCTCCCCGGAACCGAGGGCCAGAAGCTCAACCAGTTCAAGATTCTTGATCACGAAAGACCCCTGAGGCTTGAGCATGCCGGCCTCGAAGGTGCTCCAGGTGAGCACCCCATCGAGAAGCCTGGCGGCACCACAGCCATCCAGCTTGGCCAGCTCAGAGCCCTTGGCCCACTCGCGGAAGAGGTGCTGGCGGCGACGCTCAAGCCAGCCAAGGCTGGCCAGAAGCACGAACACCAGCAGAAGGGGGATCCAGAGGATGCCGTGAATCATGGGGTGGCACCTCCCAGGGGCGTGGTCAGGTGCCATTCTCTCGCGCCTTCAATGAGGTCGCTCACCAATGTTTCAAGTCCAACGCCGCTGGCGGTCCAGAGCATGGGAAACATGCTCTGGCTGGTGAACCCCGGGAAGGTGTTGATCTCATTGAGCCAGAGCTCACCGCCGCGATCGAAGAAGAAATCCACCCGCGCCAGCCCCAGCGCCCCCACGGCACGGCAGGCCGCCAGGGCCAGAAGCCTGGCTCGCTCCGCCACCGAAGCCGGCACCTCAGCTGGAATCACGGTGTGGCTTCGGCCTTCGCTGTACTTCGTGTCGTAGTCGTACCAGTCCGCGTCGAAGCAGATCTCCCCCAGCACGGAGGCTTCGAGGGGTCGATGGCCACCGCCCCGCACGGCGCACTCCAGTTCGCGGGCCACCACCCCCTGCTCCACGATCACGCGGGAATCAAGTGCTGCCGCCTCAGCCAGCCCGCTCAGGAGCTCCTGGCGGCCTGTGGCCTTGCTGATCCCCACCGATGAACCCAGGTTGGCGGGTTTCACGAAGCACGGATAACCGAGCTGCGCCTCCAGTCGATCCAGCAGGGCCTCGATGGACACACCATCACCCTGCAGCTCGGCGGCAGCCACGGCGGCGTAGCTCACCTGCGGCAGCCCAGCCGCGGCGAAGGCGGCCTTCATCGCCAGCTTGTCCATACCCAGGGCCGAACCCAGCACCCCCGACCCCACGTAAGGAACCTGCATCAGGGTGAACAGCCCCTGGATGGTGCCGTCCTCCCCGTTGGGGCCATGCAGGACCGGCAGCCACACGTCCACGTCAAGAGCTCCGTCCGGGAAGCCACGGAACCCCGCCCGACGGGGTTGACTCGGCAGGTCGGATGGTTCAGCGGGCCTGCCACTGGCCAGCACCGCAGCGGCGACCGAGGGCGGCCACCAGCAGCCCTGCCGGTCGATGTAGAAGCAGCGGGGCTGATAGCGCTGAGGGTTGGTGCCGCTCTGCAGGGCAGCCAGCACCGTGGCGGCGGAACGGATCGAAACCGGATGTTCCCCGGAGGCTCCCCCGAAGACCAGGCCGACGGAGATGGGAGGGGCGGACATCACAGCTCCGAAGTGGGGCCAAACGTATCAGCGAT
>JAYKGZ010000046.1:0-21961 GCA_035284925.1 Cyanobacteriota bacterium
GCTGGCCACCGCCGGGCTGGCCGAGGCCGCCATCGCCGGAGGTCAGCGCCGGGGCGGAGGGGAGCGGAGCGGCCGTCGGCGGCCCACCGGGACCATCCGCTTCGCCGCCAGGCAATGCAGCAGCGGGCCCAGTGGCGACGTTGCCGGAGGCCCCATCCCCCGGCAACGCGCTCCCGCCCGGCACAGACCCCGGACCCCGGGGGCGCAGAGACACGGACACCAGCCCTCCGCCATGCCCAACAGAACAGACGTACTATCGCACGTCATCCCCTGGTCCCCGCGTCAGGGCCTCCACCGCCGCAGCCAGGTCCTCGGGCAGGCGGCGCAGCAGGCGGCGCCGATCCGCCCCCCCGGAGAGATCCACCAGCACCAGCTCCACCCGGGCCTCAGCGGCCACCACCCCACCCGGCGCCATGAAACGGCTCAGCCAGGGCAGCTTCAGGCCGTGGCGGGGCAGCACCTCGCTCTGCAGCTCCACGGCATCCCCGTGCAGCAGGGCCTGGCGGTACTCGATCGCCAGCGACACCACCGGCAGCTCCAGGCCCCGGGCGGAGAGATCGCTGTAGGCCAGCCCCACGGCCGCCAGGGCCTCCACCCGGGCCTCCTCCAGCCAGGCCAGATAGGCCCCGTGCCACATCACACCGGCGTGATCGGTGTGCTGGGGCAGCACGCGGCGACGCAGGCTCCAGGGCCGGAGCATCGGCTCGGACGGCGCGGGGATCGATTGCATCACGGAGTAAAGCGGAACGACGGAGAAGCGTGGAGATCGGCCATAGGCTGCGCCGGAGACATCCAGGCACCAGTGTTCCGCAATCTTCTCGTCGCCGATTCCGGCAAGGGCCAGGTGGAGGACATGGTCCGCATCCTGCGGGACATCCCCCCCTGCCGGCAGGCGAAGGTCACCCTGCTGCACGTGATCTCCGAGCAGGGCGCCACCGACGTGGAGGAGCACCGCCAGCGCTCCGAGGGCGTGGTGCGCGAGGCGATGCAACGGATCGGCCTGTCCCCGGCCGAGGCCACCAGCCTGGTGCGCCAGGGCGACACCAAACAGACGGTGCTCAAGGTCGCCGAGGAGATCGACGCCGACCTGATCGTGATGGGCTCGCGCGGCCTGGGCCGGCTGCAGTCGATCCTGTCGAACAGCGCCAGCCAGTACGTGTTCCAGCTCTCCACCCGGCCGATGCTGCTGGTGCGCGACGACCTCTACGTGCGCCGGGTGAACCGGGTGCTGGTGACCGTGGATGGCACCGGTGTGGGCGATGACGCGATTCGACTGGCCTGCGAACTGGTGCGAGAGATCCCTGGCGGCACCCTCACCGGCGTGCATGTGACCCGCCAGGACATCACCCCATCCCGCGGAGGCAGGAGCCCGGCCGATGAGGTGCTGAACAAGGCGGTGCAGCGGGCCCGCAGCTTCGGCGTGGAGATGAAACCGGTGCACCGCACCGGCGATATCGCCCGCACGGTGTGCGCGGCTGCCGAGGACAGCAAGGCCGACCTGCTGGTGATCGCCTCCCAGGACCGTCGTCCGGTGGTGGCCAGGGGCCTGGTGGATCTCGACCGGCTGCTCGGCAGTTCCGTGAGCGACTACATCCGCGTGCACGCTCCGGCTCCGGTGCTGCTGGTGCGCGAACCCGAGAGCAGAAGCTGAGCCCGGAACGGAAACCGGCAAACCGGAAGGCCCACCATCAAAAAAGCCCGCCGGCGGCGGGCTTCAGCCAGGGATTCCCGATCTGGGCTCAGCTTCCCTGGCGGCTGCTGGTCTGGATGTAGAGAACGATCAGGAACACAGTGGGAACCAGAACGAACATCAGGCTGGCAACAAAGCCGAGGTCGTTGGTTTCCATGGTGGTTTTCGGGTGAAACGGCTGACCGGGAGGGTATCACCGCCGAATGGGCAATCCTCAGGCCCCTTCATCCGTCGTTGCGGTGTCTGCGCCGGGCTCGGCCCCCTCTTCCCCCTCTTCCAGCTCAGCCTCAGGCTGTCGTGGCCATTCCGTGGGGCCAGGCGGCAGGGGCTGGGCCAGGGCCGCCGCCACCGCCGCCTCCTTGTTGGAGAGGCCGATCTGGGGGCGGGTGATTACCGCGAGCGACTGCTGCACCAGCGCCTGGCAGGCAAGACGCCAGTTCTGGGGACGGCGACGCAGCTTCTGGTCTTCCACCGTGGTGCGCTGGCTGAGAGCCTGGGCATTGGCGTCGGGGATCTCCACAAAGCAGGTGATGCACTGACCGCAACCGCCGCAATTGCCGAGGGTGCCCTTCAGCCCGTAGAGGCTGATGCCCTCCCGCAGCGCCACCTCGCGGAGATTCTCCCCGGGGTAGCACTCCACGTCGCGGTTCTCCCGCACGAAACGGATGACGGGCATGAAACCTGGGGCGACTGTGCTGATTCTGAGCCCCGCCGTTGCGCTCCGTAACCTCAGCCGCCGCCGGGCAGGCACGACCCCTACGATCGCCGGACCCTCCCAGAACTACTCCCAATGGGATTGCCCTGGTATCGGGTGCACACGGTCGTGATCAACGACCCGGGCCGATTGCTGGCCGTGCACCTCATGCACACTGCGCTCGTGGCCGGTTGGGCCGGTTCGATGGCCCTCTACGAGCTTGCGATCTTTGATCCTTCCGACCCGGTGCTCAACCCGATGTGGCGCCAGGGCATGTTTGTCATGCCCTTCATGGCCCGTCTGGGAGTGACCGGCAGCTGGGGCGGATGGAGCATCACCGGCGAAACCGCTGTAGACCCCGGTTTCTGGAGTTTCGAAGGGGTTGCCGCTGCCCACATCATTCTCAGCGGCCTCCTCTTTCTGGCGGCGATCTGGCACTGGACCTACTGGGATCTGGAGATCTGGCAGGACCCACGGACCGGTGAGCCCGCCCTCGACCTTCCCAAGATCTTCGGCATTCATCTCCTGCTCGCAGGCCTGGCCTGCTTCGGTTTCGGAGCCTTCCACCTCACCGGGGTCTTCGGTCCGGGGATGTGGGTGAGCGATCCCTACGGCATCACCGGCCATCTCGAACCGGTGCAACCGGCCTGGGGCCCTGAAGGTTTCAATCCTTTCAATCCGGGCGGGATCGTGGCTCACCACATCGCCGCCGGCATCGTGGGCATCATCGCCGGCATCTTCCACATCACCACCCGTCCGCCTGAGCGTCTCTACAAGGCGCTGCGGATGGGGAACATTGAAACTGTTCTGGCCAGCGCCATCGCCGCCGTGTTCTTCGCCGCCTTTGTTGTGGCCGGAACGATGTGGTACGGAGCGGCAGCCACCCCTGTTGAGCTGTTCGGACCCACCCGTTACCAGTGGGACCAGAGCTATTTCAAGACTGAAATCAACCGGCGCGTGACCACGGCCCTCGAGAACGGGGCCACCAAGCAGCAGGCCTGGGCCTCGATCCCTGAGAAACTCGCCTTCTACGACTATGTGGGCAACAGTCCAGCCAAGGGCGGCCTGTTCCGCGTGGGGCCGATGGTGAACGGTGACGGCCTGCCGACAGGCTGGGTGGGCCACATCGCCTTCACCGACAAGGACGGCCGCGATCTTGAAGTGCGGCGCCTCCCCAACTTCTTCGAGAACTTCCCGGTGGTTCTCCAGGACAGCGACGGCATCGTTCGGGCCGACATTCCGTTCCGCCGTGCTGAAGCCAAGTACTCGTTCGAGCAGACCGGGGTGACCGCCACCGTCTACGGCGGCAGCCTCGACGGCAAGACCTTCACGGATCCTGCCGATGTGAAACGGCTGGCCCGCAAGGCTCAGCTGGGCGAGGCCTTCGATTTCGATCGTGAGACCTACCACTCCGACGGCACCTTCCGCAGTTCCCCCCGCGGCTGGTTCACCTTCGGCCACGCCACCTTCGCCCTTCTCTTCTTCTTCGGCCACATCTGGCACGGCGCCCGCACCCTTTACAGGGATGTGTTCGCCGGAATTGACCCCGACCTCGGCGAGCAGGTGGAGTTCGGCCTTTTCCAGAAACTGGGCGACAAGTCCACCCGCCGCCTGCCGGAGGGCTACGTGCCTCCTGCCGGCTCCACCCTCAGCTGACCGTCAGCACAAGGAGACCCCATGGAGAGCTTCGCCTACATCCTGATCCTGGCTCTGGCCATTTCCACCCTGTTCTTCGCCATCGCCTTCCGCGATCCACCGAAGATCGGCAAGTGAGCCTGATCAAGGTCACCCCCACCAAAAGCCCCTGCATCGCAGGGGCTTTTTTGTGTCTGATTCATGTCTGAATGGTTCCGTGATTCCAAGCCCGCTTCTCAAAGCGCAGGAAACTACCTAGTATTGATTCCCTACTACCTGGTCAATCCGGGGATGCAATGCCCATCCTGCCAACACACGGATAGCCGGGTGCTCGAATCGCGGGCCGCAGATTCCGGTCGCAGTGTGCGCCGGCGCCGCGAATGCCTGAACTGCGAGTATCGCTTCACCACCTACGAGCGGGTGGAAACGGTGCCGATCACCGTGCTCAAGCGCGACGGCCATCGCGAAACCTTCAACCGCAGCAAGCTGTTGCACGGTTTGTTGCGCGCCTGCGAAAAAACAGGCCTTGAGCCTTCCCGGCTTGAAACCGTGGTCGACGATCTGGAACTGCAGCTGCAGCAACGCAGCGGTCGTGAGGTTTCGAGTGCCGAGATCGGAGAGCTCGTTCTGCAGCAGCTCAGCACGATGAGCGAAGTGGCCTACGTTCGCTTCGCCTCGGTTTATCGCCAGTTTCAGGGCATCAGCGATTTTGTGGCCACCCTCGAAGGTTTGAACCGCCGCGCCCAAAGCCTCGAAGCCGCCAAGTCGCTCGCCGCGATCAGCTGAGGCCAGCCTCTCTGCATCGCAGGGTGCATTGATACAGTGGCTTTCTGTGGCGTCTGCTGGCGGGCGGTGCCGCACTCCTTCGCACTGCCGGATGGCAGGCCGCCAACGTTCCATGACCGTGACCCCTTCCGAAGCAACCAGCGTTGAGGCCGAACTTGATCTGACCGCCATGGCGGCCGATGAGGATCTGGACCTTGCCATTCCGGAAGAGGTTCCCACCGCAGACGACCCTGCCAGCCGGGCCAGTTCCAGGGATCTGGACGGGGTGGGCTTCACGCTCGATGAATTCGCCTCGCTGCTCAGCAAGTACGACTACAACTTCAAGCCCGGCGACGTGGTGAACGGCACGGTGTTCGCCCTTGAAGCCAAGGGCGCCATGATCGACATCGGCGCCAAGACGGCGGCCTTCATGCCTCTTCAGGAGGTGTCGATCAACCGGGTGGAGGGCCTCAGCGATGTGCTGCAGCCCGGCGAGATCCGTGAGTTCTTCATCATGAGTGAGGAGAACGAGGACGGCCAGCTTTCGCTCTCGATCCGCCGCATCGAATACCAACGGGCCTGGGAGCGGGTGCGCCAGCTCCAGAAGGAGGACGCCACCATCTACTCCGAGGTGTTCGCCACCAACCGCGGCGGAGCCCTGGTACGGGTGGAGGGCCTGCGGGGCTTCATCCCCGGCAGCCACATCAGCACCCGCAAGGCCAAGGAGGAGCTGGTGGCCGACTTCCTCCCCCTCAAGTTCCTGGAGGTGGATGAGGAGCGCAACCGCCTGGTGCTCAGCCATCGCCGCGCCCTGGTGGAACGCAAGATGAATCGCCTCGAGGTGGGCGAAGTGGTGCTCGGTACCGTACGGGGCATCAAGCCCTACGGCGCCTTCATCGACATCGGCGGCGTGAGCGGCCTGCTGCATATCTCTGAGATCAGTCACGAGCACATCGAAACCCCGCACACGGTGCTCAATGTGAACGATCAGATGAAAGTGATGATCATCGATCTTGATGCCGAACGGGGCCGGATCTCGCTGTCGACCAAGGCGCTGGAGCCCGAACCGGGTGACATGCTCACCGACCCCCAGAAGGTGTTCGATCGCGCCGAAGAGATGGCTGCGCGCTACAAGCAGATGCTGCTCGAGCAGGCCGAAGACGGCGAACCGATGGGCGTGACCCTCGACTGATCCCGGTGCCAGGGACCAGGTTGTTATTGCGTGGCGAACCGATCGCCCAGCCGAATCCTGTGATCCGTGCCGTGTTGTTCGACAAGGACGGCACGCTCTCGATCAGTGAACCGATGCTGCTTGCCCTGGCCGAGGCCAGGGTTTTTCATGGGTTGCGTCTGCTCAGCGAACGACACCCGGAACTGGGGCCGGCCGGGCGCCGCGAGCTCGACCAGCTGCTGCGGCGGGCCTATGGCCTGGAAGAGGGTGGGGTGAACCCAGCCGGCACCACGGCTGTGGCCAGTCGCCTCCACAACCTGATCTCAACGGCCACCGCCCTGGCCCAGCTCGGGCTTGGCTGGCCCGAGGCCCTGGCGATGGCCGAGGAGGTGTTTCTGGCCACCGACGGAATGCATGGCCAGGGCAGCCAGCACAGGCCCCAGGCGAGCGAAGGCGTCCACACCCTCGTGATCACGCTGGCCGGAGCCGGACTCCGCTGTGCCGTGATCAGCAATGACGATTCGGCCGGCATCGAGGCCTTCCTCCGTAGCCAGGGCATCGCCGAGCACTTCCAGGCCTGCTGGAGTGCCGACCACACCCCCCGCAAGCCCGACCCCGGCGCCGTGCACGCGCTCTGCCGCGATCTGGGCGTAACGCCGGGGGAGTGCGCCCTGATCGGTGATGCCAACAGCGATCTGCGCATGGCCCGCTCCGCCGGCGTGCCGGTGGTGCTGGGCTACACCGCGGGCTGGTCGCGGCGGCCGCCCCTGGATCCGAGCTTTCCTCAGCTGCACCACTGGAGTGAGCTCGGCCTCACCGACTGAGCGGGGCCCCCTCAGCACCTGGCAGGCCAATCCCGATTCCCGGACTCGGGTCACTGGTGGGCGACCAGGACGTGGGGATTAAGGTTGTGTTCATCTTTGCTGGGACCACCGTGGCCGGGCGCTATGTCTTCACCTCCGAGTCGGTGACCGAGGGGCATCCGGACAAGATCTGCGACCAGGTGAGCGACGCGGTGCTCGATGCCCTGCTCAGCCAGGATCCCAGCTCCAGGGTGGCCTGCGAAACGGTGGTGAACACCGGGCTCTGCCTGATCACCGGTGAAGTCACCACCCAGGCCCGGGTGGACTTCAACACCCTGGTGCGCGGCGTGATCGAGCGCATCGGTTACAGCGGCGCCCGCGCCGGCGGCTTCGACTCCAACAGCTGCGCCGTGTTGGTCGCTCTCGACCAGCAATCCCCCGACATCGCCCAGGGCGTGGACGAGGCCGACGACCATCAGGGCGATCCGCTCGATCTGATCGGAGCCGGCGATCAGGGGATCATGTTCGGCTACGCCTGCGATGAAACGCCGGAGCTGATGCCCCTGCCGATCAGCCTGGCCCACCGCCTGGCACGCCGGCTGGCGGAGGTGCGTCACAACGGCAGCCTGGGCTACCTGCTTCCCGATGGAAAAACCCAGGTGAGCGTGGTGTACGAGAACGACGTGCCGGTGGCGATCGACACGATCCTGATCTCCACCCAGCACACCGCCGAGATCGACGGCCTCAGCGACGAGTCGGCACTGCGCGAGCGGATCGCCGGCGATCTCTGGACCCATGTGGTGGAACCCGCCACGGCGGACCTCAGCCTCAGGCCCAGCCGGGAATCCACCCGCTACCTGGTGAACCCCACCGGCAAATTCGTGGTGGGCGGCCCCCAGGGAGACGCCGGCCTCACCGGGCGCAAGATCATCGTGGACACCTACGGCGGCTATGCCCGGCACGGCGGCGGCGCCTTCTCCGGCAAGGACCCCACCAAGGTGGACCGCTCCGCCGCCTATGCCGCTCGCTATGTGGCCAAGGCCCTGGTAGCCGCTGGCCTGGCCCGTAAGGCCGAGGTGCAGCTCAGCTATGCGATCGGCGTGGCCAGGCCGGTGAGCATCCTGGTGGAGAGCTTCGGCACCGGCAGCCTTCCGGACGCCGACCTCACCGCCCTGGTGCAGGAACACTTCGACCTGCGGCCCGGCGCGATCATCGAAACCTTCAACCTGCGCGGCCTGCCCCAGGAGCGCGGTGGGCGGTTCTATCAGGACGTGGCCGCCTATGGCCACTTCGGGCGCAGCGACCTCAACCTCCCCTGGGAAAGCGTTGAGACGATCGTGAACACCCTGCGCCAGGCCGCGGTTGAGCTGACGGCCTCCGCCTGAATTCCACCGGCTCCAACCTGAGCAACCCTCTCCCCCTCGGCCTGCCCCTGGCCCTTGGAGTGGATTGCGGCAGCAGTGGCCTGCGGCTGGCCGTGGTGGATCGGGGCGGGCTGGTGCAGGCGGAGGCCGCCAGCCCCTACCCGCGCCCGTTCGTGGATCCCGAGGGCTGGCGGCTGGGGCTGATCACACTGGCGGCAGGCCTCGATCCCGGCCTGCGGGCTGGGGTAGGCGCGATCGCCATCGCCGGCACCTCCGGCACCCTGATGCTCTGCCGCAACGATGGCTCAACGTTCCCAGGGACGCTGGGGCTGGCACTGGCCTATTCCCAGGCCTGCCAGGAGCAGGCGGCCAAGGCCGCCGCTCTGACGGCCGATCCGTGGGAAAGCCCGGCCAGCAGCGCCAGCGGCAGCCTGGCCAGGGCCCTGCAACTCCTCGACGCGGTCTCGGAAGCAGGCCTGCACCAGACCGAGCTGCTGCTGCGCCACCAGGCCGACTGGCTGCTGGGTTGGCTGCTGGGCCACTGGCGCTGGGGAGAGGAGGGCAACAATCTGCGCCTCGGCTGGAAGCTGGAAGAGCAGCGCTGGGCCGGAGCCATCGGCAGCCAGCCCTGGGCCGCCGCCCTGCCGGAGATCGCGCCCAGCGGAGCGGTGCTGGGAACGCTTGGGGCCGCCGCTGCCAGCGCCCTGGGGCTGCCTGAGCGATGCCTGGTGGTGGCCGGCAGCACCGATGCCAATGCCGCCGTGCTGGCGGCCGAGCCGGGGGAAGGCGATGGAATCGCTGTGCTGGGCACCACCCTGGTGCTCAAGCAGTTTTGCCCGCAGCCGATCCACGGCCCCGGGATCAGTTGTCACCGGGTGGGGGGACGCTGGTTGGTGGGCGGCGCCTCCAATGCCGGAGCTGGTGTGCTGCGCCGGTTCTTCACAGACGCCCAGCTGGAGGAGCTGAGCCGCCAGATCGATCCCCGCCACCCCAGTGGCCTGGAGCTGCGACCTCTGCCGGCACGGGGCGAACGGTTTCCGGTGGACGATCCTGGCCTTGAGCCCGTGCTCGGGCCCAGGCCCGTGAGTGACAGCCTCTATCTGCAGGGGTTGCTGGAGGGGCTGGCCGCCATCGAAGCGGCCGGCTGGCGACGGCTCGGGCAGCTTGGGGCCCCGCCGCTGCGGCGGGTGATCAGCCTCGGCGGTGGCTCCCGCAACCCCCAGTGGCGAACCATCCGCCAGCGGTTGCTGGGGGTGCCGGTGCTGAACCGGCCCCGGCTGACCGGCGCCCAGGGCATGGCCAGACTGGCTGCAGGTGCACTGCCGCTGCCATGAACGATCGCCTCAAGGCCTGGCTCGCGATGGGCCTGTTCGTGGTGCTGGCCGGCTATGTGGGCTTCAGTGCCATCCGGCTGGGGCTGCTGCTCTGGCAGCGTTTCGGCCAGGGCGTCTGAGCGGCTCCAGAATCCGCACACCCCTGCTGCACGTGGATGGCTGCCGACCCCCTCACCCCAGCCGTGAGCGAAAGGATCTGTACGCATATGAACGCCGACCATCCGGAGGCTGTGCTCACCTATGCCCGCCGGTATGGCGGCGTGGAGAACCCGGCCGCGGCTCGGATGGTGGCGATCACCCCCGAGGCCATGGAGCTTGAGGTGGATGGCAGAAGGCTCGTGCTGAACTTCGACCACACCCTCAGCGACAGCGAGGACGCCCACCGCACCCTGGTGGCCATGCTGAGGTCGGCGAGCACGGAGATGTGACAGCCATGACGCTCACAGCGCTCGCCGGATCCTTACTCGACTGGCTCTCCAGGCCACCGGCTGGGCCCGACTGGGCCGCGGATCTCACGGGCCTGAGCGGCATGGAACCACTGCCCTGGTGGGCCGCAGCCAGCTACGAAGGCAGGGCCAGACACCAGCTGCTGCGGCTGCGGGATCACCCCGACCAGCGGGCCCTCGAGCCCTGGCTCAAGCCCCTGATCGCCTTGCTGGAGGCCAGCCGGCAGGGGCTGCCCCAACCGCTGCTGGTGCCGATACCCAGCTGGAAACGGCAGAGCAATCCCCTGCCGGCCCTGATCACCAACGCCCTGAGCCAGCGGCTGGGCTGGGCGAAGCGGCCGGAGCTTCTGCGCCGAAGCCGGCCGGTGCTGGGCCAGCATCACCTGGGGCGGGAGTTGCGGCTGGCCAACCAGGAGGGCGCCTTCCTCGCCAGCCCCACGCCCCAGCAGCGGCTCGGGCCTCGCCAGGCTGTGCTGCTGGTGGACGACATCCTCACCACCGGCGCCACCGCCTGCGCCGCGGCCGAGGCCATGGGCGCAGCGGGCTGGCGCGTGGCTGGGCTGGCCTGCCTGGCCCGCACCCCTGCAGGCCGGCATCGGGGCCGTGATCTAAGATCAGCGAGTCGCCGCGGCGACGGGCCGGGATAGCTCAGTTGGTAGAGCAGGCGACTGAAAATCGCCGTGTCCCCAGTTCAAATCTGGGTCCTGGCATTTTGGCCTTGAACTTGAGGGCAGCGCTGAAAAGAGGGCCCTTGATCGCCCTGATCTTCCTGCACCAGAGGGCGGAAGACGCTGAGGCCCCCCGAACACCGCCCGAGCGACCTGCCTGGGTGCTGCATTTAATCAGATTGTCCAGGGGTGCAATCCGGCACCATGATCGTGATTCACTGGGGCTTTTTATGAATTACATCAGACATCCTTTGCCTCCAGGACCGTGTTGATGCTGGAAAAACACCAATAAACAGGCAGGAGTAGAACCCCATCTGCCTGCTCATCTGATTTCAAGAGAGCACTTCTACGATCATTTTGCGCGATTCCGATTAGCCCACCGGGCCGAAAGAATCAGCCTCTCTTCAGCCCGGCGCTTCCGTGCCTTCCGCCCTGTGGGTCTGGGCGCCACCCAGCTCAAAGGCGGCATGCACCGCCTGCAGGGCCTGCACCCCCTGGGATTCAGCCACCACGCAGCTGGTGCGGATCTCGCTGGTGGCGATCAGCTCGATGTTGATCCCGGCATCGGCCAGGCAGCGGAACATCCGGGCCGCGGTGCCGGGCGTGCAGGGCATACCCGCCCCTACCGCACTCACCCGGGCAATGGCCGGCCCCTCCTCAAAGCGGGAGCCCGGCCACTGGCGCAGCAACGGATTGAGGGCCTGCTCGGCGCGATGGCGGTCGTCCCGCTTCAGGGTGAAGGCCATGTCGCGGCTGAGCCGCTCCCCCTCCCCGTGGGTGCGCTCCGACTGCACGATCGCGTCCAGGCTGATGCCGGAATCGGCGAGGGCGCGGCAGACGGCGGCGGCCGTGCCGGGCCGATCGGGCAAACGCTTCACGGCCACCTGCACCTGGTCGCGGTCGAGAGCGACACCCCGCACCGCAGGCTCCCCCAGCTGGCAGGGCTCCGGATCATGACGCAGCTGCCCGGCGTGCAGCTCAAAGCTGTCGGCGGCGCAGCGCAGGGCCTTGGCACCCTGGGAGCCGGCCACCAGACAGCTCACCTTCACCTCGCTGGTGGCGATCAGCCGCAGGTTGATGCTGGCGCGGGCCAGGGCATCGAACAGCCGGGCCGCCACCCCGGGGCGCCCCATGATCCCGGCGCCAGAGATGCTGAGCTTGGCCATGCCACCCTCCGCGGAAAGTCGGGCCCCGCCATCAGCCCCGCCATCAGCCAGGCCGGCACCCAGCGTGGCCAGCACCTCACGGCACACCAGCTGGGCCCGATCGAGATCGGCTTCGGGCAGGGTGAAGGCAATGTCGTTGGAGCAGCCCTCCTGGGTGGCCTGCACGATCAGATCCACATTGAGACCCACGGCGCCGAGGGCTTCGAACAGCTGGGCGGCCACACCGGGCCGGTCCGGCACGTGCGACAGCGCCACCACCGCCTGGGCGGTTTCCAGTTCAGCGCCGTCGACAGGCCGGCCGAGCTCCAGGCCTTCGCTGCCGATCGGCCGGGGCCGGCCGCTGGTGAGGCGGGTGCCGGGGGCCTCGCTCCAGCTTGAACGCACCAGCAGGGGTACCCCGTAGTTGCGAGCGATCTCCACGGCCCGCGGATGCAACACCGCCGCCCCCAGGCTGGCCAGCTCGAGCATTTCGTTGCAGCTCACCTGCTCCATCAGCTGGGCGTCGGAGACCTTGCGCGGGTCGGTGGTGAGCACCCCGGGCACATCGGTGTAGATCTCGCAGGCATCGGCACCGAGCGCCGCAGCCAGAGCCACCGCCGAGGTGTCGGAACCGCCCCTGCCGAGGGTGGTGATCTCCGGGGTGCCGGCAACCCCGCTGCTGGTGCCCTGGAAGCCGGCCACCACCACCACCTGGCCATCGGCCAGCAGCCGTCCCAGCCGCTCGGTGCGGATCTCCAGAATGCGGGCCCGACCATGGGCCGATTCGGTGATGATGCCGGCCTGGGTGCCGGTCATCGACACGGCGGGTATCCCCTCGGCATGCAGGGCCATCGACAGCAGGGCGATCGACACCTGCTCCCCGGTGGCCAGCAACATGTCCATCTCCCGCTGGGGCGGATCCGCGCTGATCGCCCGGGCCAGGCCCGTGAGTTCATCGGTGGTGTGGCCCATGGCCGACACCACGATCACCAGCTCGTGCCCATCCTCCCGGCTGCGGGCGATCCGGCGGGCCACCGCCTGGATGCGCGACACATCGGCCACCGAGGTGCCCCCGAACTTCTGAACCAGCAGGGCCATCGAACTTCAGGCGCCGCCAAGGGCAGCGTGCTACGCCACTGCCGATTATCTGCTCACAGGGGGCTGGGACCAGCCCGGAGGCCGGTCAACCCGGGGTTCCGAGCAGGAAGCCATCGCGGAAGGCATCGCCGGGATCGGCTCCGCGCTTGAGCGCCGCCTCCACATCCAGCAGCTGGCCCAGCAGACGCAGTAAGCCGGCCGGCGCCTTGCCCCGGATCTGCTTACGCATCACATAAATGCGCTTGGGGTTGCCGATCCCGGCCGCACTGGCGATCGCGTTCACGTCCTGTTCACCCTTCTGATCGAGCAGGGCCACCCACAGCCAGCCCCGGATCTGCCCCGAGAGGGCCGCCACGATCCGCAAGGCCGGCTCGTTGGCCGCCAGCAGCGCATCCACCAGCGCAATGGCATCCGCCGGCCGGCCGGCCAGCAGCGCATCCCCCACCGCCAGGGCGCTGGTGCTCTGGCCGCCCACCAGGGCCTGTACGGCCTGAAGCGTGATCGTGGTGGTCCCCGTGGCCGCACGGCCGGCGAACAAGCTCAGTTTTTCGAGTTCACTGGCCAGCCGGGCGCTGTCGCTGCCGATGGCCTCCGCCAGGGCTTCCGCAGCA
Source organism: Cyanobacteriota bacterium (assembly GCA_035284925.1). Classification (GTDB taxonomy): domain Bacteria; phylum Cyanobacteriota; class Cyanobacteriia; order PCC-6307; family Cyanobiaceae; genus UBA5018. Next base: position 13,425 of record JAYKGZ010000046.1, read on the forward strand.
GCCGGCTCGAGCCGGAGCCCAAGCTCAGAGGCGCTGCGGTGCATCAGCTCCAGCTGGCCGGCCCCATCCCACACGGCCGGCAGCTGGAAGCCTTTCTCGCTGGCCAGGCCGGCCTTCACCAGTTTCTGCAGGGCCTTGGTGGTGCGCAGCCGGCCATCGGGCTTGGCCGGGTTCACCAGCAGCAGATGGCACTCCGGCGGGATCAGATCCAGGGTGCGCTCCAGCTGCTCAGCGAGGTCTGCCGGACACTGGTTGCAGAACGGACTGCGCTGCAGCACCACCACCCGATCCCCGCCCCCGAGGGGCGGTGTTCGCACCTCCTCCAGGGCCTGAAGGGCCTGGCCGCTGTCGCCGCCGTCGAGGCGGCTCAGGTTGATGCTCTGCCAGGCCGGGTCGATGTGCTGGCTGATCAGCGCGTCGACCGCCCGGCCGCGAGCTGCCTCGTCGTCGCCCCAGAACAGGTGAATCGGCATCGCGGCACCGCTCAGAACCGCAGGGCGCTGAGCACAGGGTGCCGACCAGTCTGGGAGAGCGCCGGTCGGCGGGCGATCAAGCTGCAGGGGCCTGCCACCTCTGCTCCGCTTTGGCCGATGCTTCTCTGGCGGATGCTCTCCCCGGCTTCGATCACCCGATCTTCAGCGAGAGCATCCGCCTGATCCGGGCGGCGTTGGCGAACGGGCCGAGCCAGCATCGGCTTGCCTTCGAACGCCTCTCGGCGCCCGAGCAGGACGTGCTGCTGCGCCTCATCCACAGCTGCGGGGATCTCAGCGTGGCCGCTGATCTGCGCTTCTCGCCGGGGGCCTGCCCGGCCGGGCTGGAGGCCCTGGCGGCCGGGGCCCCGATCCTCACCGATACCGCCATGGCCGCAGCCGCCGTGACCCCGATGGCGGAGCGCACCTTCGCCAACCCTGTCTTCAATGTGCTGGGCTGGGCACCGGCCCAGACCCCGCCCGGAGGCACCAGGGCTGCAATCGGCATGGAGCGGGCGCTGCAGGAGCGCCCGGGGGCGGTGGTGCTGATCGGCAGTGCGCCGACCGCTCTGGAACGTCTGCTGGAGCTGGTTGCCGCAGGTGGAGCGGAGCAGCCGGCCCTGGTGATCGGCATGCCGGTGGGCTTCGTGGGGGTGGCCGAAAGCAAGCGGCACCTGGCCGAAAGCGTCCTGTCGCAGATCCGCCTGGAGGGCAGCCGCGGTGGGGCCGCCCTGGCGGGGGCGGCGGCCAATGCCCTGCTGCGGGCGGCCTGGTTTCAGGCGGCCACGGCGGCGCGCCCCTGCCCGGCCCCCTGAACGGCGATGTGGCTGTTGGCCTGGATGCGGCCGAGCACCTGGCGGGCCCGCACCACCACCGCGGCGGGCACCCCCGCCAGGCGGGCGGCCTCGATCCCGTAGCTGCGGCTGGCGCCACCGGGAGCCACCCGGTGCGGAAACACCAGGGAATCGCCCGTTTCCTCCACCAGCACCTGGGCGTTGGCCACGTTGGGCAGCAGCGCGGCGAGCTCATTGAGCTCGTGGTAGTGGGTGGCGAACACGCTGCGGGCCCGGATGCCCTGGCCGCCAGCTCCGGCCAGGTGTTCAGCCACCGCCCAGGCGATCGAGAGCCCATCGAAGGTGGCGGTGCCCCGACCGATCTCATCCAGCAGCACCAGCGAGCGGGTGGTGGCGTGGTGAAGGATGTTGGCCGTCTCGGCCATCTCCACCATGAAGGTGGACTGGCCGGCTGCCAGGTCGTCGCCGGCACCGACGCGGGTGAAGATCCGATCGGCGATGCCGAGCTGCGCCGCTCGGGCGGGAATCCAGCTGCCGATCTGGGCCATCAACTGCAGAAGCCCCGTCTGACGGAGATAGCAGCTCTTCCCACTGGCATTCGGACCGGTGAGCACGATCAGATCGGGCGCACCGGAGAGGCCCTCCGAATCGGAGCCCAGGGCGATGTCGTTGGCCACAAACGGCTCCTCCACCAGCAGCTGTTCCACCACCGGATGGCGCCCGGCTTCGATCCGCAGGCTGCGGGCCTGGTCGCCCTGGGGATCGAGGATCTCGGGACAGCAGTAGCCGCTGGTGGCCGCCAGCTCCGCCAACCCGGCGATGGCGTCGAGCTCAGCCACCAGCCGGGCGGCCGTGCGAATCGAGCTGGCCTGCTCTCCCACCCGCTCGCGCAGGGTGGTGAACAGTTCGTACTCCCGCTGGGCCGCGCGGGCACGCAGCTGCAGGATCCGACCCTCTCTCGCCTTGAGCTCGGGCGTGATGAAGCGCTCTTCATTGGCCAGGGTCTGGCGGCGGATCCAGTGATCGGGCACCGACTGGGCCCTCGCCCGGCTCACCGCCAGGAAATACCCGAAGGTGCGGTGGTACTGCAGGCGAAGGGTGGCGATCCCACTGGCCCGCCGCTCGGAGGCCTCCTGCTCCGCCAGCCAGGCGTCCTGGTCGTCGAGCTCGTTGCGGAGCCCATCGAGCAGCGGATCCACGCTGTCGTGGATCAAGCCGCCCTCGCTCAGGCTCAGGGGCGGGGCCTCCACCAGGGTGTGGCGCAGCTCCGCCGCCAGATCGGCCAGCTCCGGCCAGGGGCGCGCCAGGGTCTGCAGCGGGGCGCTGGAGGCCTTGGCCAGCAACCCCGCCAGCTGGGGAAAGCGCTCGAGGCCATCGGCCAGGGCCACCAGATCCCGTGCCGAGGCTGTGCCGGCTCCAGCACGACCCGCCAGCCGCTCCAGATCGCCCATCGGTCGCAGCAACCGGCGCACCGCCAGCCGCTGGGAACGCTGGACCACCAGCTCGCTCACCCCCTGCTGTCGCGCCAGGATGGCGGGTCGATCCACCAGCGGGGCTTCGATCCAGCGCCGCAGGCAGCGGCCCCCCATCGCCGTGAGCGTTCGATCAAGCGCCCAAAGCAACGAGCCCTGGTGCTGGCCGCCGAGCTGGGTGCGGGTGAGCTCCAGGTTGCGACGGGTGGCGGCATCGAGCACCAGCCGGTCGCCGGCCTGCCAGGTGGTGGGCAGATCGAGGGGCACCCTCGGGATACCCGCCTCCTGATCGCCGCCCAGCTCCTTACCGCCAAGCTCCGTACCCCCAAACGTTGAATCGAGGTAGGCCACCAGGCCACCGGCGGCTCGCAGGGCCAGCGGCACCTCCCCGAGCCCAAGACCGTCGAGACCGGCCAGAGCAAAGCGCGAGCGGAGCGTGGCGGCGGCTTCGAGGGCTTCAAACGGCGTACGGGGCCCCAGGGTGACCTGAAGCCCGGCGGGGCACCAGGCCGGAGGCACCACCGCGGCACCGCCGCCATCCCCGCCGGGAATCAACAGCTCCGAGGCCTCCAGCTGCAGCAGCTCCTGGTGGAGGGCATCACTGCCTTCGCGCTGGGTGACGCGGAACTCCCCGGTGCTGACATCCGCCACCGCCAGCCCCCAGCGGGCCGCGGAGCCCTGGGGGCCCTCCGCCACCACCGCACAGAGCCAGTTGTTGCGCCGCGCCGTGAGCAACCCCTCCTCCAGCACCGTGCCGGGGGTGAGCACCCGGGTGATCTCGCGGCGGAGCAGCTCTCCCTTCGCCGCGGTGGCCTCCAGCTGATCGCAGAGCGCCACACTCAGCCCGCGACGCACCAGCTCGGCGCAGTAGCGCTCGGCCGCATGGTGAGGGATCCCGGCCATCGGAACCCGGCCGATCGCCTTGCCACCCTCCTTTCCGGTGAGCGTGAGCTCCAGCAGCCGCGAAAGCGTGATCGCATCCTCGAAAAAACACTCGAAGAAGTCGCCCAGCCGGTAAAGCAGCACCCGCTCGGGGTGGGCGGCCTTGAGCTCCACGTAGTGCCGCAGCATCGGCGTGAGCTGGCGGGGGTCCACCAGGCTGTGGTGGTGCCAGGCGGGCATGTCTGACTCGCCGGGATCAGGCTCGCTGGCCTGGGGCTCGCCGGACGGGCTGGGCTGCGGAGCGGCCGGGGTAACCCGCCGCTGACGCGGACGCTGGGCCGCATCGGCGTGCAGGGCGGCCGGGTCGAGCTCGATGCCGCTGGAATCCCGGGGCTTCGGGCTGGGCGGTCCGCCGAACAGATCGCCCTGAAGGCTCTGGCCGGGCAGAAGCGACAGCTGCTGTTCGCCCTCCGCGCTCACAACCCAATCCCTGGCTCAGGCGGATCGTAAGGGGGCTGAGGCCGGCGCTCCGGCCGGCCGGCATCGAGTTGTGAACGAAGCCCGTGCACCTGGCCCAGCCGCGGCGTTCCACGTGTGAGAATCCGCCCCTGACCGGCCGGCCCCTCGCTGATCCATGCAGATCCTCAACACCCTCACCGTTCTGGCCCTGGTGGTGATGTCGTTCGCGCTGATCGTGGCGGTGCCCGTGCTTTACGCCAGCAGTGAAGATTCGGGCCGCTCCAACCGCCTGATCCTGCTGGGCGGCATCGCCTGGGTGGCCCTGGTGCTGGTGAACTGGGGAATGAGTTTCCTTGTGGTCTGAGCCCTCAGGGGGCTTGCTGATGTCTGCGTAGCCTTGCGGGCAGCTGCACCCACGCCCGGTGGCCACCTTCGAAGGACGTTTCACAGAGGCCGCAGGCCTGCGGATCGGCGTGGTGGTGGCACGCTTCAACGACCTGGTGACCACCAAGCTGCTGAGTGGTTGTCTCGACTGTCTGCATCGCCACGGGGTGGACACCACCCCTGAGAGCAGCCAGCTCGATGTGGCCTGGGTGCCGGGGAGCTTCGAGATCCCGCTGGTGGCCCAGCGCATGGCCGGCAGCGGTCGCTACCAGGTGGTGATCACCCTGGGGGCGGTGATCCGGGGCGACACCCCCCACTTCGATGTGGTGGTGGCCGAGGTGAGCAAGGGCGTGGCCACGGTGGCCCGCGAGAGTGGGGTTCCGGTGGTGTTCGGCGTGCTCACCACCGACACCATGCAGCAGGCCCTCGAGCGGGCCGGCATCAAGAGCAACCTGGGCTGGAACTACGCCCTTCAGGCTCTGGAGATGGGCAGCCTGATGGCCACACTGCCGGGCTGATCTCACCGGCCTTCACCAGCAGTTCCTGGGGCACGGCGGCCTGAAACCCCAGCTGGCGGTAGAAGCCGGCGCTGTTGGTGGTCATCAGATACACCCGCTCCACACCACGCAAAGCGGATGCGGCGAGCAGCGCCTCCACCACCTGGCGGCCGAGGCCCCGCCCCTGCAGATCACCGGCCACCACCACGTCCCAGAGCACGGCACGGCAGAGGCCGTCGCTGGTGGCCCGGCCGAACCCCACCAGCCGCCTGCCCCGCCACAGACTCACAACCGCCTCACTGCCGGCCAGCAGGCGCCGCAGCTGGGGGATGCTGCGCCCACGGGCCCAGAAGGCATGTTTGTTCAGCAGCCGCTGCAGCTTCAGCAGACCGCGACTGGGGCGCAGATCCGGACCCAGACCCAGCCAGCGCAGGCCAGGTGCGCCAGGGGCATGTTGAACCAATCGGATCGGAACCATCGCACGGCCACCATGGCAGCATCCTCCCAGCGAGGGCCAGCGGGATGCCAGGCAGCAGCGGCCCAGCACCAGCCAGCAGCCCGGCACCTGCCCGCCGGGCCGCCGAGCTGCGCCAACTGCTCAACCGCGCCGCCCACGCCTATTACGTGCTGGATGCTCCGTTCCTGGAGGATCCGGTTTACGACCAGCTCTACCGCGAGCTGCTCGACCTGGAGGCCAGCGACCCCCTCCTGATCAGCCCCGACAGCCCCACCCAGCGGGTGGGTGGCAGCCCCGCCGAGGGGTTCAGGAGCGTGGAGCACCGCATCGGCCTGCTCAGCCTCGACAACGCCTTCAGCATCGAGGAGTTTGAGGCCTGGTACACCCGGTTGCTCCGAACGCTCGACCGCATCCCCAGCGCAGGCGAGCCCCTACCGGCCCTGGCGATGGTGGGCGAGCTGAAGATCGACGGCAATGCCCTGGCCCTCAGCTACGAGGAGGGCCTGCTGGTGCGGGCCGCCACCCGAGGCGATGGGGAGCGGGGCGAGGAGATCACCGCCAACGTGCGCACGATCCAGAGCGTGCCGCTGCGGCTGCAGCTGGCTCACCCGCCGGCCTGGGTGGAGGTGCGCGGTGAGGCCCTGATCCCGGATGGCACCTTTGCCGCGATCAACGCCGAACGGGAAGCCCGGGGCGAAGCCCTGTTTGCGAATCCCCGCAACGCCTGCGCCGGCACCCTGCGCCAGCTCGACCCGAGGGTGGTGGCCTCCCGACGGCTGGATTTTTTCGCGTACACCCTGCACCTGCCGGAGCCATGGCAGCCAGCACCGGAGGATCCGCCGCGGCCCACCAGCCAGTGGGAATCCCTGCAATGGCTCCAGCAGGCCGGTTTCAAGGTGAACCCCAACGCGGAGCTGCTATCGGGCCTGCTGGCGGTGGAGGCCTTCTTCGAACGCTGGGAGGAGGGTCGCCGGGCCCTGCCCTATGCCACCGATGGGGTGGTGGTGAAGCTCGACGATCTGCGCCTGCAGGATGCGGCCGGTTTCACCCAGAAGGCCCCCCGCTGGGCGATCGCCCTGAAATATCCCGCCGAGGAAGCCCCCAGCCGACTGCTGCGTCTCGCCTGCCAGGTGGGGCGCACCGGGGTGGTGACACCGGTGGCCGAATTCGAACCGGTGCCCCTGGCCGGCACCACGGTGAGCCGCGCCACCCTCCACAACGCCGACCGGCTCAGCGAGCTCAACCTGCACCTTGGTGACACGATCGTGGTGCGCAAGGCCGGGGAGATCATCCCCGAGGTGGTGCGGGTGCTCACCGAACTGCGGCCGGCCGGAGCGCAGCGGGCCGAGCTGCCGGATCGGTGTCCGGAATGTGGCTCGGGGCTGGTGCGCGAGCAGGGAGAAGCGGCCACCCGCTGCGTGAACAGCAGCTGCCCGGCGATCCTGCGTGGCGCCCTGCGCCACTGGGTGAGCAAGGGTGCCCTGGATGTGGACGGCCTCGGCAGCAAGCTGATCGAGCAGCTGGTGGACCGGGGCCTGGTGGGATCGATCGCCGATCTCTACCGACTTGATGCCGCCCTGCTGGCCAGCCTCGAGCGCATGGGCGAGAAGAGCGCCGACAACCTCGTGGCGGCCCTGGAGGCCTCGAAACGACAGCCCTGGCACCGCCAGCTGTACGGGCTGGGAATCCACCATGTGGGCGAAGTGAATGCCAAGGCGTTGGCGCGGGTGTTCGCCAGCGCGGCGGAGCTGGGCCATGCCGCCTGTGGGAGCCCGGAGCTGATCACAGCGATCCATGGCATCGGCGGCGAGATCGCCCAGAGCCTGCAGCAGTGGTTCGCCACCCCGGCCAACCAGGAGCTTCTGGAGGCGCTGGAACGTCAGGGGCTGTCACTGGCGAGAAGCGAAGACGGCAGCGGCAGCCCTGCCGGTGGCGGCGGCGCCCAGCCCCTGGCGGGCCTCAGCTTCGTGCTCACCGGTACCCTGCCCAGCCTCAGCCGCAGCCAGGCGAGCGAGCGGATAGAGGCGGCCGGCGGCAAGGTGAGCAGCTCGGTGAGCAGAAAAACCAGCTACCTGGTGGCCGGCGCCGAAGCCGGCAGCAAGCTCAGCAAGGCGGAGAGCCTGGGCGTGCCGGTGCTGGATGAAGCCGCTCTGCTGGCGCTGCTCAGCGCCGACCAGCCCGGTTAACCGGCCCTCCGGTATTGGGTCCGACACCAGGGCCTGCCGCCGGACGCACCCCCACCCCGGGGGCCCCAGCTCCCGGGGTGGCTGCGCGCACCGCCGGGTTGGCGACGCAACCCACGGGCACCCCTGGCGCCGTGCAGCGAATCACCGGCCCGGCCAGAGCAGCCGGTGCAACGCAGGCGGCCATCAGCACAGCGATGGGGGTGAAGGCGCGCAGGAACTGAAGCATGGGATGGGGATGAACACGGGCTGATCCCAGCCTGGCTGCGTCACGGGCCGAGCACCAGCCCCACGGATCAGCTTTGTGACGCAACAGGACGCAACAGGTTGATGGCTCAACCCAACGCCACGGCCGGCAAGGCTCTCCAGCAGGCGGGCCCGCCTGCCCATCGGCGTAGGATATTGCAACTTATTCTCAATAGCATCCGTTGATGGCTGCGCCGCTGCGGTTGGTGGATCTGTTGCCCGGTCATTTCGCCACGGTCGAAAGGCTCAGCGCCGAACCGGGTCTGCGGCAACGGCTGGAAGCCCTTGGACTCAGGCCGGGGCAATCGGTACAGATGCTGCGGCGAGCATGGTGGTCGGGTCCCCTGCACGTACGCGTGGGGATGACGGAACTGATGCTGCGCCGCCGTGATGCCCACGGCGTGACCCTGGCCGCATGAGCACCCTGGCCCTGCTGGGGATGCCCAACACGGGCAAATCAACGCTGTTCAACCGGCTCACAGGCAGCCATGCCCAGATCGCCAACTGGCCGGGGCTCACCGTCGATCTGATGCAGGCCGAGCTGAGCATCGGCGCGCAGATCCTGCAGTTGGTGGACCTGCCGGGCATCTACGACCTGCGCGGCCACTCCGATGACGAGGCCCTGGTGCGGCGCTTTCTGGAAACCACCGGCGTGGACCTGATGCTGGTGGTGCTCAATGCCAGCCAGATTGA
>JAYKGZ010000047.1:0-5424 GCA_035284925.1 Cyanobacteriota bacterium
GGCCACCCATCTGATCGGCACCCGGCTGATGCCGCCGCTGGAAGGAGCCATCCTGGTGCTGGAAGACGTGGGGGAGGCTCCCTATCGGATCGAGAGAATGCTCACCCACTGGCGTCTGAGCGGGGCATTTCAGCGACTGGCGGGTATCGGCTTCGGTCACTTCAGCGACTGCGACGACGAGAGCGATCCAGAGGCTGCCGCCGATACGGCCGCAGGCCGTCGCTTCCGTCTTGATCAGGTGCTGCAGGAGCGCACCGCCGATCTGGGAATCCCTGTGGTGATGGGTCTGCCGCTAGGGCATGTCTGCGGCAATGCCGCGCTGCCGCTCGGGGCCCCCGCCTGTCTGGATGGCGATGCGGGCAGGCTGGAACTCACCGGGTGAGCCTCGGGTGGTTAGCACGGCCTCGGCGACTGTGAGGTCGAAGGGAGTGGTGAGCTTGATGTTGGAGGGTGGTGCCTGCAGCACCTGCACCGGCAGCCCCAGCCGCTCGAACAGGGCGGCATCGTCGGTGACGCTCCAGCCCCGGGCCGCAGCGGTGGCATGGGCCTGGCGCAGCCGCTCCACCGGGAAACCCTGGGGGGTCTGGGCGGCCCAGAGGCCGTCGCGATCCGGCGTGGCCGTGATCGTGCCGCTGCCATCCACCTGCTTGATCGTGTCGGTGACGGGTGTGGCGGCGATTACGGCTAAACCGGCTTCCACCAGAGCCCCGCAGCGCTCCAGCAGCTCCGGATCCACCAGGCAGCGGGCCCCATCGTGAATCAAGACGCCGGTAGCTTCCGGCGGCAGGGCGTCCAGTCCACGGCTCACCGAGTCCTGGCGGGTGTCCCCGCCCAGAATCCATTGCACCGGCCGGTCGGGCGCTGCTGCCGTCACGATCGCGGCTACGGCCTCCGCATCCACGGCCTGGCCCACGATGCCAATCCAGCGGATGGTGGGGCAGGCCAGGGCCGCTTCCAGAGTCCAGGCCAGCACTGGCCGGCCGGCCACCTCCAGCAGCAGCTTGTTGCCAGCGGCCCCCATGCGGCGGCCGCTGCCGGCGGCGGCAATCAGCAGATGCATGGGCTGAAGCTGTGGAAGGGAGTGATGGCAGCGCAGGGCACGGTTGCCTTCGCTGCTGATCCATACAATCAGGCCACTCTGCCCCAGCCATCGCGATGCGCGCCCTGTTCCTGAGTCCGGGCACGGCCGCACGCCAGCTCCAGATCTTTCCCGCGGTCGCCGCGCTGGCCGAGCAGCTCAAGGCCCAGGTTCAGGTGTGCTGCTCTCCCCAGGTGGGCGGTTGGTGGTCGCTGCTGCCGGCTGTGGAGAAAGTGATTCCCTTCCCCTTCTCCTCTGCCAGCCTGGCGGACTGGACCAACCTGCTCGGTTCGGTGCGCGAGCCCGATTTCCAGGTGGTGATCAACCTGGCTCGCGGCACCCAGCTGGATCTGATGCTTTCGATGAGCCACATCCCGAGGCGTGTGGCCCTGGCTGGTTTCTCCGCCACCGACATCGTCACCCTCGATCCAGGTTGGCCGGCCCAGGCCATGGAGGCCTTTCTGCGGCCGATCGGGGTGAAGCTCGATGCGGATGGTTTCCGGCTGGCCCTGCCACCGGCCGATCTCGAGGCTGCGGCGCGGCTGCTCCCCTCGGGGAGCGGCCCGCTGCTGCTGCTCGCCCGATCAGGCGCTGCCGATGACTGGCCCGCGACCCAGTGGAGTGAGCTGCCAGCCCGCATCCGCACCCGGCTGCCCGACCTTCGGGTGATGGAGACCAGCGCATCGACCCAGGCCGGTCGGCCCCGACAGCTGGCGGCAGGCCTGGCGGGCGCTGATGTGGTGCTGGCGAGCGATCCGGTGAGCGTCGAGCTGGCGCTGCTGTTCGGTCTGCCGCTGGTAGCGCTGGGGCCGTCTTCGCCCCTCCCCGACCGCCAGGGGGTCAGGGGGGTGGGCAGCCCCGGCGGAATGTCCGCTGTTGGCAGCGAGGCCGTGCTGGCCGCCCTGGGTTTCTCCTGAACGCATCCCGTCTGGATTCCAGTCTTGGCCCATCGCCTGCTCAAGCCACCCAACCGCCGCATTCGCCGGCCCTGGCTCAGTCCGATCCTGGCTCTCGTCGCCCTGATCAATCTCGCCGCCATCGGCTATCGCTACTCCGAGGGATGGGACTGGGGTGACTGCTACTGGATGGTGCTGATCACGTTGACCACCCTCGGTTTCAGCGACGGGCACACCCAGATCCTCACCGCCGGCGGCCGGGCGATCACGGCTCTGGCACTGGTGGGGGGGTTGATCGTGGTTCAGCAGACCCTGCAGAGCGTGCTGGGGCTCTCAGAATCGGGTTACTTCCGGCGCCTGCGCGAGCGCCGCTTTCGCCGCTGGCTTCGCTCGATGGACAACCATGTGATTCTCTGCGGTTATGGCCGCATCGGCCGCGAGATCGCAGCCCAGCTCAACCGCGAGGGGGTGCCGTTGCTGGTGGTGGAGACGGATCCTGATCGTCGGGAAGAAGCGGAGGATCAGGGCCTGGCCGTGCTGATCGCCGACGCCACCCTGGATGAAACCCTGATCGAAGCCGGGATCCACCGCTGCCGCAGCCTGGTGGCCGCCCTCACCAGCAATGCCGCCAACCTCTATGTGGTGCTCAGCGCCCGGGGGTTGCGTCCTGACTGCCGCCTGATCGCCAGAGCTGACAGCGAGGAAGCGGAGCGCAAGCTGCGCCAGGCGGGGGCGGATCAGGTGGTGAGTCCCTATGTGGCAGGAGGACGCACGATGGCTGCCACGGCGCTTCGCCCCCTGGCGGTGAACTTCATGGAACTGCTGGCCGGCTCCGACTGTGAAGTTGAGGAGTTCCTCCTCAGCGATGACCCCATCAGGATGGAAGCCCTGCAGGGTCGCACCCTCGCTGAGCTCCAGCTGGGTCGCCGCAGTGGGGCGATGGTGCTGGCAATCCGAAATCCCGAACCCTCCAAGGCCAGGCAGCTGCAGTACCGCGGGTCCCCGGTTCTGCCCCAGAACACCCAGCTGATTGCCAATCCCGGTGGCGACGTCCAGCTGGGTCCCGGCCAGATGCTGGTGGTGATGGGCAGCCAGGAACAGCTGCGTCAGTTCGGCCGCTTGCTGGGTCCAGCCCTGGCCGAGGTGGGGCTGATGCCGGCCTGAACCCCGGCCCTGGCAGCACCTACGCTCTCGGGGGTTTCAGACTCTTGCCGCGATGACCAGCGCCACGTCCCTTGCCGGTCAGGTTGCTCTGGTCACGGGGGCCAGTCGCGGCATCGGGGCCGCCATTGCCCGGGAGCTGGCAGCCGCCGGTGCCACGGTGGCGGTGAATTACGCCAGCTCGCCGGAGGCGGCTCAGGCGGTGGTGGCGGAGATCGAAGCTTCCGGGGGGAAGGCCTGGGCCCATCAGGCGAACGTGGCCGAGGAAGACCAGGTTGAGGCGATGGTGAAGGCCGTGCTGGAACGCCAGGGCCGGCTGGATGTGCTGGTGAACAACGCCGGGATCACCCGCGATGGCCTGCTGATGCGGATGAAAACCGCCGACTGGCAGAGCGTGATCAACCTCAACCTCACCGGCGTATTTCTCTGCACCCGCGCCGCGAGCCGCTCGATGCTCAAGGCCCGCAGCGGCCGCATCATCAACATCACCTCGGTGGTGGGGCTGATGGGGAATGCCGGCCAGGCGAACTACAGCGCCGCCAAAGCCGGTGTGATCGGCCTTACCCGCAGCAACGCCGCCGAGTTCGCCGCCCGCGGCGTCACCGTGAATGCCGTGGCGCCTGGGTTCATCGAGAGTGACATGACCGCCGAGCTCGAGAAGGAGCCGATCCTGCGGGCGATCCCGCTGGGACGCATGGGCACCAGCACCGAGGTGGCCGGTGCGGTGCGTTTCCTGGCGGCCGATCCTGCGGCGGCCTACATGACCGGCCAGGTGCTGCAGGTGGATGGCGGGATGGTGATGCGCTGAGGCAGAGCTGGCCCATCCTCAGGATTTGAGGGGCTGGACCAGCTCCTCCCGCAGCCGGCGGATGCGCTGCAGCAAACGGAGCCGCCGGCTGCGGGAGGTGACCGTGAGATAGACGCGGATCGGGACGTACACCAGGGCCATCGCCAGCCCAAGCAGGGTGATCGCGATGAACACCAGAGGGTTGGCGCCGGGCATCACCGGGCCCATGGCTTCCTCGGCAGCCGTTTCGATCGCGTTCTGCAGGGCAGGACCGAAGGCGGCCTCCAGGGTCCCGGACAGGGTCTCCTCCATGGCTCAAACCTACCTGCGCCGGCCTGTCCGCGCATGACCTGATCCCGGGTCATTCGGCAATCCCCACCCGTCAGGGCCAGGGGGGCGTGGGAGTCTGAAGGGAGGTTCGCGTCCTCTTTTTCCATGGCCAAGCTGGTCAGCTTTTCCAATGCTTCCCGGGCTTCGCTTGAGCGCGGTGTAAATGCCCTGGCCGATGCAGTGAAGGTCACCATCGGTCCGAAGGGACGCAACGTGGTGCTGGAGAAGAAATTCGGCGCCCCAGATGTGATCAACGACGGCGTGACGATCGCCCGGGAGATCGAACTCGAGGATCCGTTCGAGAACATCGGCGCCAAGCTGATCCAGCAGGTGGCCAGCAAAACCAAGGACACGGCCGGGGATGGCACCACCACGGCCACCGTTCTGGCCCAGGCGATGGTGCATGAGGGGTTGCGCAACGTGGCTGCCGGGGCCAACCCGGTGGGACTGCGCCGCGGCATGGAGAAGGCCGTGATCCAGGTGGTTGCCGCCATCGCCGACTGTGCACAGCCGGTGGCCGGCGAGGCGATCCGTCAGGTCGCCACCGTGAGTTCGGGGAATGATGAGGAGATCGGGACCATGATCGCGGAGGCGATGGCCAAGGTGAGCGCTGATGGGGTGATCACCGTGGAGGAGAGCAAGAGCCTGGCCACCGAGCTGGAGATCACCGAGGGCATGGCCTTCGACCGGGGCTACAGCTCCCCCTACTTCGTCACCGACAACGACCGCCGGGTGTGCGAATTCGAGAACGCCCTGCTGCTGATCACCGACCGCAAAGTCAGCGCCATTAACGATCTGGTGCCCGTGCTGGAGGCGGTGTCGCGCGCCGGCAAGCCCCTGGTGATCCTGGCGGAAGAGGTGGATGGGGAAGCCCTCGCCACCCTCGTGGTGAACAAGAACCGGGGCGTGCTGCAGGTGGCCGCGGTGCGGGCGCCGGGCTTCGGTGATCGCCGCAAAGCCATGCTCCAGGACATCGCCCTCCTCACCGGCGCCACCCTGGTGAGCGAGGACCGGGCCATGACCCTCGACAAGGTGACCCTGGATGACCTCGGCAGCGTGCGCCGGATCACCATCAGCAAGGACGACACCACGATCGTGGCCACCGGTGAGCACCAGGCGGCCGTGGCCGACCGCATCGCCGCCATCAAGCGCGAACTGGACAACACCGATTC
>JAYKGZ010000048.1:0-10090 GCA_035284925.1 Cyanobacteriota bacterium
CGAGGGGCTGGCCTTTGTGCTGCCGGGGCTGACGCGGCGAGAACAACGGCTGGTGGCACCGGCCGTGGGTGGTTCGGCTGTGCTGTTCATGGCCGGCCTGGCCTTTGCCTGGTGGGCTCTCGTGCCCGCCGCGCTCAACTTCCTGGTGAGCTACGGCGCCGATGTGGTGGAGCCGCTGTGGTCGATCGAGCGCTATCTCGATTTCGTGTTGCTGCTGATGGTGGCCACCGCCCTCGCCTTTCAGTTGCCGGTGCTGCAGCTGCTCCTTGGGGCCTTGGGCCTGATCCGGGCGCGAGCCATGATGGCGGGATGGCGCTGGGTGGTGGTGGTGGCGGCCGTGGCCAGCGCCGTGCTCACGCCCTCAACCGACCCGGTGACCATGCTGTTGCTCGCCGGAGCAATCACGGCCCTGTTTCTTCTGGGTGTCGGGCTTGTCGCTCTGAGTGAACGGTTCAGGCCCAGCCCGGGTTGATGGCGGCAGCCACCTCAGAGCAGGAATTCGCTGGCGCGCTCCGGTGGCGGGGAGAGCGCCAGACCCATCGCCCGTCCCAGCCGGGGCTTCTCAGCGGTGGTCGCTAACCAGGTTCTCACCTGCTCAGCCACCCCCAGACCGTTGAGCAGGGCCACCAGCTCCTCGAGTTTCTCCCGATAGGCCTCAGCCGAGAGCGGGAAGGACTGTTGTTCGAGATAGGCCCACATCACCTGCAGATAGAGACGTCCGCGGCGCCGGATCAGCTGGAGGTCATAGGAAGCCTGCCAGCGGTCACGCAACAGCCCCAGCAGCTCGTCGGCCGTCAGCGGCGATGATGGCTCGATGCCACGACCAGGCACGGGGATCCTGCTGCGCAACAGCATGTTGCAGGGCCGGCGGCCGCCGTGGCAGCTCGGGACAGGGCGGCGGTGCAGGTTTTAATGTGGCGCGACGTTGCCGTGGGATCAAAGCCCGACCCTTATGACCCAGATCCCAGCCAGTGCCTCAGGTGGCGATGTGCCCGGAATGGGTCGTCGGCAGTTCATGAACCTGTTGACGTTCGGTTCCGTCACGGGCGTCGCCCTCGGGGCTCTGTATCCCGTGGCGAATTACTTCATCCCTCCTCGGGCTGCCGGTTCCGGTGGTGGAACCACCGCGAAGGACGAACTGGGCAACACCGTGACGGCAAGTGGATGGCTCAGCTCCCATAAGGAAGGCGATCGCAACCTCGTGCAGGGTCTCAAGGGAGACCCCACCTACCTGATCGTTGAGGGTGACAACGCGATCGGCAACTACGGCATCAACGCCATCTGTACCCATCTGGGCTGCGTCGTGCCCTGGAACAGTGGCCAGAACAAGTTCATGTGCCCTTGCCACGGCTCGCAGTACGACGCCACCGGCAAGGTCGTTCGTGGCCCGGCTCCGCTCTCCCTGGCCCTGGCCCATGTGTCCGTCGAGAACGACACCGTCTTCCTCAGTCAGTGGACGGAAACCGACTTCCGCACCGGCGACCAGCCCTGGTGGGCCTGATTCCACTCCTCCCGATCGTCTGTCGCCCTGCCCCTCCTCTGATGCGTCGCTCCTCCACCCCGCTGCTCGGCTCCCTGATCGGCACAAGCCTGGGAATTGTCCTCAGCCTCTCCACCCTCCTGGCCGCCGCAACGCCCAGCTGGGCTTACCCCTTCTGGGCCCAGCAGAACTACGCCTCCCCTCGGGAGGCCACCGGCAAGATCGTCTGTGCCAACTGTCACCTCGCCAAGAAGCCCACCCGGGTTGAAGTGCCTCAGGCCGTCTTCCCGGACACCGTGTTCAAGGCGGTGGTGGAGATTCCCTATGACACCAGCGTGCAGCAGGTGGCTGGCGACGGCAGCCCCACCGGGTTGAATGTGGGCGCCGTGGTGATGCTTCCGGATGGGTTCACCCTCGCTCCCCAGGACAGGCTCAGCGATGAACTGAAGGAAGAAACTTCCGGCATCTATTACACCCAGTATTCAGACGACCAGCCCAACATCCTTCTGGTGGGTCCCATTCCTGGCGACCAGCATCGGGAGATCGTGTTCCCGATCCTTTCTCCTGATCCTGCTCAGGATTCAGCCATCTCCTTCGGCAAATACCAGCTGCACGTCGGTGGTAACCGGGGTCGCGGTCAGGTTTATCCCACGGGTGAAAAGAGCAACAACGGCGTCTTCAACGCTTCGGCGGCCGGTACGGTTTCGGCGATCTCTTCGGGTGACAATGGCGCCAGTCTGGTTGAGATCACAACAGCCGACGGTGGCATTGTCACTGACACCATTCCCGCTGGTCCCAGTGTGATCGTGGCCGTGGGAGACACCCTCTCGGCCGGCACTCCGCTCACCAACGACCCCAATGTGGGTGGCTTCGGTCAGCTTGATGCCGAGATTGTGCTGCAGAATCCGGTTCGCATTTATGGCCTGCTGGCCTTCTTCGCGGCGATTGCCCTGGCTCAGATCATGCTGGTGCTCAAGAAGCGCCAGGTGGAGAAAGTTCAGGCGGCAGAGGGCTTCTGATCGAGTCGATCCCAGGTCTCTGTCGCGCCGGCGTGATGCCGCTTCTCGTGTTCACTTCCCCCGGGCCCCTGGTGTTCCAGCTGGGCCCCTTCGCTTTGCGCTGGTATGGCCTGTTGATTGCCGTGGCCGTGCTGCTGGGGCTGACCCTGGCCTCGCGCCTGGCCAGGGTCAGGGGAATCGATCCGATGATCGTGGCCGACCTCCTGCCGCTTCTGGTGCTGGGTGCGGTGCTCGGGGCGCGGCTTTACTACGTGGCGCTTGAGTGGCGCCAGTACGCAGGAAACTGGGGGGAGATGATCGCGATCTGGCGCGGTGGAATTGCCATCCATGGGGCCCTGATCGGCGGGGGCATCACCACCGTTCTTTACTGCCGCTGGAGGCGGCAGGCCTTCTGGCCACTTCTGGATGTGCTGCTTCCAGCCGTGGCGCTGGGGCAGGCGATCGGCCGCTGGGGCAATTTCTTCAACTCCGAGGCCTTTGGCCTGCCCACTGATCTGCCCTGGAAGTTGCAGATCCCTCTGCAGAATCGACCCCTTGAATTCATCGGCAGTCTTTACTTCCACCCCACCTTTCTCTATGAGTCGATCTGGAATTTCGGGGTTTGTGCCCTGCTACTGCTGCTGTTCCGCTCGGCAGGTCGAGGGCAGATCCCCTTGCCTTCGGGTGCGATCAGCTGTGTGTATCTGATGGCCTACAGCGTCGGGAGGTTCTGGATTGAAGGGCTTCGTCTCGATCCTCTCTGCCTGTTGGCCGAACCACCGTTCTGCAGTGGTGGCCTGCGCATGGCCCAGCTGGTGAGCCTGGTGCTGATCGCTGTCGGAGGCCTCGGCCTGTGGCAGCTCTACGGAAGGCATCGAAGTCTGCCTGATCCAGGCGCAGGAGCGGATTCGGGAGTGGTGGGTCGTTGAACAGCGAACTGCATCCTGTCTGGATCGTCGGTGCGGGTCCAGGGGCCCCCGATCTGATCACCCTGCGGGCCGCTCGAGCCCTTGAGCAGGCCGAAGTGCTGGTTTGGGCGGATTCCCTGGTGAATCCACAGCTTGCCGCCCTTGCCCCAGACCACTGCGAGCGCATCCGCACCAGCCGTCTCACCCTGGAGGAGGTTGTGGAGGTGGTGGTGGCACGGGCCACCGCAGGCCGTCGGGTGGTTCGGCTACACGACGGGGATCCTTGCCTGTACGGAGCCCTCGCCGAACAGATCTGTCGCTTGAGCGATGCCGGCATCCCGGTGGAAGTGGTGCCGGGGATCAGCGCCTATCAGGCCGCCGCCGCGGAGCTGCGCCGCGAGCTCACCATTCCGGGCCTGGTGCAAACGATCGTGCTGAGCCGTGCCGGGGGTCGCACCGGAGTGCCGGAGCTGGAATCCCTGGCTCGGCTGGCTGCCCTGCGGGCTTCCCTCTGCCTTTACCTGAGCGCTCGCCATGTGGAGGAGGTCCAGGCTGAGCTGCTGCAGCACTACCCGCCGCAGACACCGGTGGCCATCGGCTACCGCGTGAGCTGGCCGGATCAGTGGCTCACGGTGGCCCCGCTCAGCGAGATGGCGCGAATCACCCATGAGCGCAGGCTGATCCGCACCACTCTCTATGTGGTGAGCCCGGCTCTGGCGGAGGTGGGAGAGGCTCGATCACGGCTTTATTCGCCATCACACCGCCACCTGTTTCGCGGCGGCGCCCCGGAAGACGACCCCTTGCCCCCCTCCGCCTACGTCGCCACGGACTGTTCGCCGTAGAGCTCCCGGTTCAGCCGCTCGCGGTCGAAACGGCAACCCAGCCGCTCGCAGATCGCTTCCAGATCCCGGGCTGCATTGCCGAGGCAGCAGGTGCCTCCCGGAGAAGGTGTCACGTTGAACACCAGCCCCGGCATCGCTGGGATGCTGGCCTCCCCGAGCATCAACCTGCGGTTCACCTTATCGATCAGCTGGGGGCGAACTCCGCCATACCCTTCGGCAAAGCGAAGATCCGCCAGCTTCATGCCGGGAACGATCTTGCGAGCATCGGCCAGGAACAGCCGCCGGCGCAGCCAGGGAACCTCGAACAGCAGATTCCTGACGATGTAGTCGCGGATATCGGCGTTGGCCAGGAGTTCCCAGAGCACCGTCAGCACGGCTAGGTCGAGTCGCAGCACCTTCAGGAACTCCCAGAACGAGTCTGGGCGATAGCGCTCCAGCCGTGGTAGCAGCAGGGCGGTGGGTCCGAAGCGCGTTTTGCCGGCGGTCCGGACATCCGGATCGCCGTGGATCGCGGCGAACGGCAGTTTGTCGTTCTGAACCGTGTACACCTTGCCGTTAAGCAGGTCGGGGGTGAAGTAGAAGCTTCCCGCCACAGGCAGGCAGGAGTACTGCAGCCCGAAACCCATCTTCTGGGCCATCAACAGGCTGTGGGCTCCGGCATTCACCACCACGTGGCGAGCCATCAGTTCCCGGGCCTGCCCATCGCCGCAGGGGCTGCAGCCGGGAGTGGGGCGAAGCCGCACCCGGAACCGGTCGCCCTCCGGGGTGATCGTTTCCACCGTGGTGCCGAGGTGGAGATCCAGCTGGCGCGTGCCGCCGGAACTGGCTGGCCGCTCCACCATGGCCCGGCTGGCCTGTTCCACAAACGACTCCGCCAGTTCGCCGTAGTCGACCGCTGTGTAGGTGCGGCGGATTCCGATCGCCGCCAGGGGTTCGGAGCGCAGTTCACCGTTCACCATGGCCACCTGGGGTTCCCATGCGGCGATCTGTTGCTTGTCCAGCAACTCCATGGCCGGGAAATGGGGGGCGAAGCGCCTGAAACGCTCCTGCAGAAGCAAGCACTCCCGCTCCCCGACAGCCAGCACCATCTTCTGGGTGCGGAACACGCAGCGCTCACGCGTTTCCGGATCGAGCAGCTCGGCGTAGTGCACGATCATCTCGGCCGTGCGCTTCACCGCCAGCGCCTTCTCCAGGCTGTAGTTCGTTTCGATATCCCCACAATGGATCGTCTGGCTGTTGTTCGTGGCCCGGGAATTGACGCGTGCCAGCCTGTCGTAGCGCTCCACCAAGGCCACCCGCTCCAGATCGGTGTAGCGGGCCAGCTCGAACAGCAGCGCCGTGCCGCAGACGCCACCCCCGACGATCAGCACATCCACATCGAGGGCTTCCGCAGGGCTGGCGGCGCAGATGGAGGCTCCCAAGGGCGTGGCGTTGGAGGTGACTCCCATGATTTAAGATCACCAGGTGCGGGCGATTAGCACAGCGGTAGCGCACTTCCTTCACACGGAAGGGGTCACTGGTTCGAATCCAGTATCGCCCATGCTCAATCCCTCAGTTCCTTTGTCGGGACAGGGTTTTTCAACTCAACGGAGGATTGGGCCTGGCTGATGTTCGGTCGTTGTTCACTCTTGATCGTGCTGTAGTCGCGCAAGAAACATGTTGGGGTTCATCCGCTTCATAAACTCTCGCTGCGTCGAGGCCGCCGGTTCCCTGATCAACCCCCCCAAGAAGAACAGTCTGCCTGAGCTGGAAGCCTTGGCCAGCAGCCTGCGCCAGGCCCGTGAGTCCCGCGGTCTGAGCCGTGAGGCCCTGGCCGATCGCCTCAAGATGGGTGTCCAGCAGTTGGAAGCCCTGGAGTCGGGAAACAGGGATCGACTGCATGAGCCCGTGTTTGTGATCGCTCAGGCACGCCGGATTTCCGAGGTGCTGGAGGTCAATCTGGATGCTCCGATCGAGGCCCTGCGTCGCAGTCGGGCTTTTCATCGGACCCCCAGGAAACCGGTGTACGAGCCTGCTCAGCAGCCGTCCGCCGCTCCGGCATCGGCCCGACGGATTCCACGCACCGTTCCGGTCTTGCTGGTCGTGGTGGCCGCGGTTGCGGCAGTCCTCGCGGCGCTCGCCCGGAACGGCCGGCTCCCGTCGGTTGAGCTCAGGTTGGGGAGCACGGCCCTGAAGGAGTTGAGCACCCCCACGCCAGCTCGGAATCCCGCCCCTCCTGAGCAGAAGCCTGCCAGGTCAGAGGCGGCAACCCCTCAGCGGCTGAAACCCCAACCCGACACCCTGGAACTCACGGCCAGGGGGCCCAGCTGGCTGGAGGTCAGCACCGACGATGGGAAGAGCCTGTTCCATGGACTGTTCAGCGGTCGGCAGAGCTTCCCCCTCGGCGGTGGCCTGCGGGTGCTGGCGGGACGGCCCGATCTGGTGATGGTTCAGGTCGGAGCGGCTCCGCCCAGACCCCTGGGTGGAGTCAACGATGTGGACTGGAGGCGTTTCGCCCCACCCCCTGTGGCTCCTTCACCCTGAGGGCCAGGCCGGTCGCCTCCCGGACCGCCTGGGCACAGGAGAGGAGGCTCCAGCGTTCCAGACTCAGATCGGAGGGTTCTTCCCCTTCTCTGGGGGCTGCGGCCACCAGTTCCAGTTCCAGGCCCTCCGCTCCGGAGGGTCGGACCCTGATCGAGTCGATCACACCGCCGGGCCGGCGGTCGAGGGCGGCGGCCAGCCTCAGCAGCAGGGCCATGGTGTCCACCGTTCGCCGCTCATCCCGACCCTCGATCAACTGCCACGACTCATGGCGCTTCTTGGGCAGGCTTCGCCTGTGGTAGCGGGCAATTGCCGCCACCATCAGGTGCTCCGTCTGGGAGTAGCCCAGCAGTTCGCCATGGCGGATCAGATACCAGGTGTGTTTGTGATAAGCCGAGATGTTGATCCACTTGCCGCAGGTGTGGAGCTGGGCAGCGGCCCACAGCAAGGGGCGCCCAGCGCCTTCATCGTGGTGGAGACGCCCCCGGGTCTGGTCATAGAGGCTCAGGGCATGGGTCGCCACCCGATCGGCACGGGCTAGGTCGACTCCAAATCGTTGGGCCAGATGCAGCACCGTGCGCTCCCTGATCGTGCTCTGGAACGAGAACTGATCACCGAGGAGCTGGTTGCGCAGCATCCAGTCCACGATCAGTCCTTCCCGCAGAGCCCGTTCGCAGATCACCAGCTCGGCCATCCCCAGCATCTCCATGGCGGTCTGAAGGATGAGGGCCCCGGGGATGATGATCTCGGCACGCCGTTCGTTGATCGGCGCCAGGGCGCGGCGCTGCTCCAGGGTCATCCCCAGCAGCCGGTTCACGAGCAGGTCGATCCGCTCACGACTCAGCCGATATCCCTGCAGCCGCAGGGGAGGCTTCGGATCATCGGCGGCGCTGAGGGCGGCCAGGGTGAGCGCCGTTCCGCTGGTGGCCACCATGATCGGCTGCTCACCCGGGCGCAGCATCCCCTTCAGCTGGGCGACCGCCGGATCCAGGGCCCCCTGGATGTAGGCCCGCAGAAAGGTGGTGCGTGGAGCTGGCAGCGGATCCTGTTGGCAGAACTCACGCTGGAGCCGCACGGCCCCGATGCGGGTGCTGGTGAGGCTTCGGGCGTCCTGACCGTCGGCCAGAATCAGTTCCGTTGAGCCCCCGCCGATGTCGATGATCAGATGGGGCTGGTCGCCGAAGCTCATCGCCGACAACACCCCCAGGTAGATCAGGCGGGCTTCTTCCGGGCCGCTGATCAGATCAACATTCAGCTGCAGCTGTTCCTGGAGCGACTGGAGGAACACCGCGCCGTTGGGGGCTTCCCTCACGGCGCTGGTGGCTGCCGTGACGATCTGTTCCACCCCATGGCTTTCGGCCAGATCCCGGCAATGGCGAAGCATCCGAAAGGTTCGCTCGATGGCCTCCTCGCTGAGGTCGCCGGTTTCGGGATGTCGATCGCCGAGGCGGGTGGAGCTCTTTTCGGTGAGCAGCACCGAGAAGCTCCGCAGCACCGGATCCACCTCCGTGATCACCAGGTGGGTGGAATTGGTGCCGATGTCGATGGCGGCAACCCGGCGCCTGGCTCCTGCAGCGGCGAAGGTCTGCTCAGGGTTGCGCTGATTAGGGCTGGGCTGCTGAGGATTGCGCTGGTCAGGGTTGCCCGGGTCGGTGGCTGAACCAGCGGCGGAGCTCTGGGCCAAGGCGGAACCGGTTCTTTCCAGCGCCGCCACTTTGCCATCCACCTGGCCCACTAGGTTCAGCCCATCGCGAGGGCGACTCGGGGAGTGCAGACGATGCTCAGCGACCGTGTGCGGGCTTGGGTGGAACTGTTGCGCTGGCACAAGCCCAGTGGCCGTCTGATCCTGCTCATTCCTGCTGGATGGAGCCTGTGGCTCACCCCCGAGGCTCCACCATCGGCAGCCCTTTTGGCTCAGCTCGTGCTGGGTGGCCTGGCGGTGAGCGGTGCTGGCTGTGTGGCCAATGATCTCTGGGACCGGCAGATCGACCCCCGGGTGGAGCGCACCCGAACGCGTCCGATCGCTGAGGGCCGGATCGGGGTGGCGGAGGCCCTGGTGGTGTTGGTGCTGGCCCTGCTGGTGGCCCTGCTGGTGGTGCTCACCCTGCCCGAGCCGGGGCGGAGAACCTGCCTGCTGCTGGCGCTGGCGACCCTTCCCCCCGTGTTGCTCTATCCCTCCGCCAAGCGCTGGTTTGCCTTCCCCCAGGCCGTGCTGGCCCTGTGCTGGGGCTTTGCGGTGTTGATCCCATGGGCGGCCGCCACCGGAGGCCTGAAGGGTGGCTGGCCGCTGCTATTCGTGTGGCTGGCCACGCTCACCTGGACGTTCGGATTCGACACGGTGTACGCCATGTCGGATCGCGAAGACGATAAGAAGCTCGGCATCCGCAGCAGTGCGCTGAGCCTGGGTCGTCTGGCTCCAGGGGTTGTGGGGGGGTGTTATGGACTGACCCTGCTGGGCCTGGCCCTGGCCGCCACGGTTCAGGGGGTGAACAACGCCTTCTGGATCGGCTGGGGTGTGGCGGCTGGCGGCATGGCCCGGGAGATTCATCGGCTCCTGCGGGCTGAAGCGGCGGCCCTGGCCGGCGGAGCTTCCGTGAGCCGCGGTTTCTATGGCCAGCAGTTCGCCGGCCAGGTTCGGCTAGGTGGGTTGCTCCTGCTGGCTCTGGTGCTGGGGCGGATCGGCTGATGCGTCCCCTGCGGATCGGTGATCCCGTGCAACTGGTGGCGGCCAGTTCAGCTCTCCATGGCGAGGCAGCGGCTGAACGGTTGCGGGCCGGGTGTGCGGTGCTGGCCAGCTGGGGGTTGCGGCTGCCCGACCCTGATCGAATCGAGCAGCAGCTGCTCGGGCGTCACTGGGGGTATCTGGCCGGCAGCGATTCCCAGCGTCTGGGTGATCTCAGCGAGGAAGGCGGGGCGCTCCTGGCCTGTGTCCGCGGCGGCTGGGGGTCGGCACGGCTGCTGGAACACGGCCCCACCCTCCCGGATCGATGGCTGCTCGGGTTTTCCGATGTCACCTCCCTGCTCTGGGCTCAGTGCGCCCAGGGGCGAAGCGGGGCCATCCATGGGCCGTTGCTCACCACCCTGGCGGCCGAGCCCGCCTGGAGTCAGGAGCGACTGCGCAAGCTGTTGTTCGGTGAGCGTCTGCCGCCGCTGAGGGGCCAGGGGCTGGGGGGTGGCCGTGCCACCGGCAGGCTGCTGGTGGGAAATCTCACCGTGGCCACCCATCTGATCGGCACCCGGCTGATGCCGCCGCTGGAAGGAGCCATCCTGGTGCTGGAAGACGTGGGGGAGGCTCCCTATCGGATCGAGAGAATGCTCACCCACTGGCGTCTGAGCGGGGCA
>JAYKGZ010000049.1:0-16646 GCA_035284925.1 Cyanobacteriota bacterium
ATGGTTTGACCTCACGGCGCAGACCTGGGGGAAAGCTGTGCGCCTGTACCCAGGTGGGTATCTGGACATTGAGAACTGGCTGAAGTCATCCGGCCGCAGCACCGTGGATGTTTACTTCTGAGGCTCCATCAGGGCACGGCTTGTCAGCGGACAGCTCGTCACTGAACAGCCGAGCGATCGTCAACCAGCACAATCCTGGCTGGCGCTTCTTCGCTGATAGCCAATGTGGCGAAGGAACCTGAGCCATCAAAACGATTCAGGTAATACCCTCCTGGAACCACCAGGAACACCGTGACCTCTGACGCCGGGCTCGATGGAACCTGGAGTGACAAGCGAAAACAGCCGGAGCCATCGCTGCGTCCGCGACTGATCACAACTGCTTTCAGCCTGTCGAAAGGAAGGAACGGATCACCGAACTGGACCGGATCCACCCTTCCCTTCACAACAACCACCTCCTGTTCCACCAGTGTCTCGGGCGGCTGCCGTTGCTCGAGGCCGGGCTGTTGGTTGCCCTTCAGCCGCTGAATCTTGCCGACGAGAATCACAGGAGAGCTGGCTGCATAAACGACTGGAGCTGGAGTGGAGAACCAGGCTGACACCATCACCAAACAGCTGATGGACCACGGCAGCGCCCAACCCCAGAGATGGCGGCTCAGACGCCCATCAAGGCTCAACATCCGAGATTCACATCGAAGGGTATCCCGATTCAGCCGACCGCCCGGCGCGGCGCCGAGCGGTTCAGCAAGCCGGTAAGCAGATCAAGAACATCCTCTCCACCGCCACGGGATCGGTCAAAGGCACCCATCGCCAGCTGATCAGGCGAGTTCGTGGGCCGGCCGCGACCGGGGAGCCCAGCTGGCGCTGCCGCTGAAAGCGAGGCTGCAACAGCTTGCCTCTCATCAACAGCGGATGGACCCAACGACAGCTCCGCCCCCGAGGAGCTGATGGCAGCTTTCAGTTCCGCGGATCCATCCGATTGTGGAGACCCATCCGCATCGGCCTTCGGGGCGACCATCTCAAGGTCTGACCCAAGATCGATACCAACCAACGCCCGCAGCGACGACCCACCTGTGGTGGAGGGAACGGTGGACCCAACCGCAACAGAAGAACTGGAACTGTTGCTGGCCGTGGCCATCAACAACTGCTCAAGTTGGCCGATGCTGAGATTGCGTCCACTGGTGCGGTTGGCCTGAATTAGAAGAGCCATCGCACCGGCCGTTTGAGGCGTGGCCATTGAGGTACCACTCCAGGTGGCGTAGGAATTGTTCGGCGTGGTGGAGGTCACGGAAACACCAGCCGCCGTGACGTAATCCAGCACCGTTGACCCAGCTCGGTTAGAGAAAGAGGCCATCGCACCGGTGCTGTCCACCGCGCCTACGGCAATGCCCCAATCGGTGGCGTAAGCGGCCGGATAACCAGGACTGGCTCCACCATCATTCCCAGCCGCCATGACAACGGCCACGCCCCGGTTCCAGGCATATTCAACAGCACTCCGGATAGAGGTATCACCCGACCCACCGCCAAGGCTCAGGTTAATCACGTGCGCACCATTGTTAGCGGCGTAGCGGATGCCATTGGCGATCCCAAGGTAAGAACCTGACCCCGAGTCACTCAGGACCTTTACGGGCATGATTTTTGCGCCGTAGGCGACTCCGGTTATCCCAAAGCTGTTGCGCTCAGCCGCGATCGTGCCAGCGACATGGGTACCATGTCCGTAGACATCCAGAGTATCGTTATTATTGGAGACGAAGTTCCAGCCGTAATAATCGTCAATGTAGCCATTGCCATCATCATCGATGCCGTTTCCGGCGATTTCCCGGGTGTTGGTCCAGATATTGGCATCGAGATCTTGATGGCTGCGATCAACACCCGTGTCCAACACAGCCACAACCATATCCTGGCCTGTATACCCATAATTCCAAACCTCTGGCGCGCCGATCCGATCCAACCCATACAAGCCGCCACTAAATTGGCCTGGGAGATCAGGAAGGCTCACGCTGAGCAGGCTCTCAATCGCCCGTTCAACTGAGACCTCTCCATAACCATTGACTGCGCTGAAACCTGGATTCGGCTCCGCGGTGGCGCTGGCCACCAAGGCCAGGCTGTAGTTCGTATCACCGCTATATCGGAAGACACGGGCGTAGTAGGTACCGGCATCCAAGGCACGGCTGATCGCTTCTTCAGCAGAACCACCATTCTCAGAGCTGGCCAGCACCGCCCCAGTGCCGCTCAACAGCTGGAGATCTGCATCAGCCGTCAGACCCTTCAGCGTGACACTGAAACTGCTGGCCTGGCCAAGGTCAAAGCGGTAATAATCATCGAGGTCGCTGCTGCCAACCCAATCGCTGAAGGCTTGGGAGCCCGCCAGGCTGCCGATGTTTCGGGCCGTAGCCAGCGTGTTGCCAGCGCCATCCGCCGGAGCCGTGGCCGTGGCCGTGGCCGTAAGGGCCAGGTTGTAGTTGGTATTCCCCTTGTAACGGAAGACGCGGGCAAAGTACGTACCCGCATCAAGTGAACGGCTGATCGATTCAGCACGCGTGCCCCCCTGGGTCGAACTGGCGAGCACCGATCCAGTGCTGGTCAACAGCTGGAGATCAGCATCGGCAGCCAGGCCGTTCAGCGTGACCGTGAAACTGCTGGCCTGGCTGAGGTCAAAGCGGTAGTAATCATTCACATCGGTGCGACCAACCCAGTCGCTGAAGCTCTGGGTTCCGTTGAGGCTGCCAACGTTTCGGGCCGTAGCGAGCGTGTTGCCGGCGCCATCGGCCGCGGAGGCGCTCAAGGAAAGCCCGGTCAGAAGATCGGTTCCATAGACCTGAGCACGAGCGCCCTGACCGGTCGCGTCGATCGAGGAGCCACCGACAGCCTCTCCCTGCCAACACAACGCCACCGGCTGATCCACAGCCGAGAGCAGCAGCGGTCCGAGGACCGGTGGATCGCCAACTTCCAGAAGGGGATCGCCACATTTGCCATCCCAGGGAAAGGCGGCGATCAAATCATCAATGCCGACAGACGAAGAGAACGGGCCCATCTGACACTCGACCAACACTTCATTTCACCATTCTGTTCGCTGAAACTGGCTTATCGAAAGCCGGTTCGTTCACGGATCAACAACGGCTGTCCCCAGAGCCTTCACGATGGCCTCCGCCACCGTGGAGCATTCCAGCAGCTCCAACCCCTCCACGACCCGCCCCAACCCGGATCCCTTCGGCACCACCGCTCGGCAGAAGGCCAGCCGGGCCGCCTCCTGTAAGCGCAGCTCCAGCTGACCCACCGGCCGCAGCTGACCACCCAGCCCCAGCTCCCCGATCAGCACCGTTCCCGGGGGCAGGGTGAGATCGCGGTAACTGGCCACCACCGCCGCCGCCACCCCCAGGTCGGCCGCCGGCTCCTCCACCTCCAGCCCGCCGGCCACGGCCAGGTAGCAGTCGAAGCGCGAGAGCGGCAGGCCCAGGTGCTTCTCCAGCACCGCCAGGATCTGGTGCAGCCGGTTCACGGCGATGCCCGTGGCGCTGCGGCGCGGGCTGGCATAGCTGGTGGTGCTCACCAGCCCCTGCAGCTCCACCACCAGGGGCCGGGTGCCCTCACAGGCCACGATCGTGGCCGTGCCGCTGCTGGGTTCGCTGCCGCCCAGGAACAGCTCGCTGGGGTTGCTCACCTCCGCCAGCCCCCTGCCCTGCATCTCGAACACCCCCAGCTCATGGGTGGCCCCGAAACGGTTCTTCACCGCCCGCAGCAGCCGGTGGCTGGCGAAGCGGTCGCCCTCAAAGGTGAGCACCGCATCCACCAGGTGCTCCAGCACCTTCGGACCCGCCAACATCCCCTCCTTGGTCACATGGCCCACCAGCAGCAGGGCCGTGTCCTGACGCTTGGCGATGCGGGCCAGGGCGGCGGCGCACTCCCGCACCTGGGCCACCGAGCCCGGGGCACTGGCCAGCTCGGCGTCGTGCAGGGCCTGGATGCTGTCGATGATCGCCACCGCCGGCCGCAGGGCCTCCAGTTCCTGCAGCACCAGCTCCAGGTCGGTTTCGGCCAGCAGCTGGAAATCGCCGCCGGCCTCCACGTCATCGGCCCCATCAACGCCGGCCTCATCGATCCGGGCCAGGCGGCGCCAGCGCAATTTCACCTGCTGGGCCGACTCCTCCGCGCTCACGTAGAGCACCGAAGCGCGGCCAGCCATCGATCGGGCGCTCTGCAGCAGCAAGGTGCTCTTGCCGATGCCGGGATCACCCCCAAGCAGCACCAGGGAGCCGGGCACCAGGCCGCCACCCAGAACACGATCGAGCTCCCCGTAGCCACTGCTCAGCCGCTGCAGGGGCCGCTCGCCCACCGCCGCGATCGGCTCGGAGCGGATCGGACGCCTGGATGACTCAGCCCCATCAGCGGAGGCCACAGCGCGGCGGCGGCGGCGGTCAGGAGCGGGGCTGGCCAGCTGCTCCACCAGGGTGTTCCAGCTGCCACAACCGGCGCAGCGCCCGAAGAACTGCCGGCTCTGGGCGCCACAGCTGCTGCAGACGTAGGAGGAAGCGGACTTGGCCACAGGCTCTGTGAAGAATGGTGGCGTTGCGTGAACAAAGACGCCCTCAGGCCTTTTCAGTAGACCTCATCCCACCCAGCGGCTCTGCTGCCACAGGCATCGCCTCCGAATATCGCCCCGATAGCGCCCCGATGACGGCCTCAGCCCCTGCCAAAGAGACGATCCTGGTGGTCGACGACGAGGCCAGCATCCGCAGAATCCTCGAGACCCGGCTCTCGATGATCGGTTATCAGGTGATCACCGCCTGCGACGGTGCCGAAGCCCTGGAGGTGTTTCACCGCACCAGCCCCGACCTGGTGGTGCTCGACGTGATGATGCCCAAGCTCGATGGCTACGGGGTATGCCAGGAGCTGCGCAAGGAATCCGACGTGCCGATCGTGATGCTCACCGCCCTGGGCGATGTGGCCGACCGGATCACCGGCCTCGAGCTTGGCGCTGATGACTATGTGGTGAAGCCCTTCAGCCCCAAGGAGCTGGAGGCCCGGATCCGCTGCGTGCTCCGGCGTGTGGAGAAGGAGCAGGTGGCCGGCATCCCCAATTCCGGTGTCATCACGGTGGGCGAGCTGCGGATCGACACCAACAAGCGGCAGGTGTATCGGGGCGAAGAGCGCATCCGGCTCACCGGCATGGAATTCAGCCTGCTGGAGCTGCTGGTGAGCCGCAGCGGAGAACCCTTCAGCCGCGGCGAGATCCTCAAGGAGGTGTGGGGCTACACACCCGAACGTCATGTGGACACCCGGGTGGTGGATGTCCACATCTCCCGGCTGCGTTCCAAACTGGAGGACGACCCGGCCAACCCCGAGCTGATCCTCACGGCCCGCGGCACCGGATATCTGTTCCAACGCATCGTTGACGCCGTTGCCTCCATCCCAGCCATCGAAGGGACCTGACGCCATCGGCCGCACCCCGCGGCGCGCCAAGCCAGGCCGGCCGATCCGGCGGCTTGTGATCTGGTACCGACGCAATGCCGCCGTGACCTCCCTGGTGGGAACGGCCACCTCCGCGGTGAACACCGCCGGCACCGTGGCCGGGGCCGCCACCAGCGCGGCGGGCTCGATGGCCACCACGGTGCTGCAACCCCTGGTTTTCGACCCGCTGCGGCGTCTGCAGGGCGGCGGCCTCGACCCGCTGGAGATCAACGACGCCGATCGCCTCTGGGTGGCCGTGGATGGGATGGGGGGCGACCACGCCCCCGGCCCGATCCTGGAAGGCTGCCTGCAGGCCGTGGAGCTGCTCCCGATCCGGGTGCGGTTTGTGGCCGAAACCGTCCCGCTGCGGCGGGCTGTGTCCGACCTGGAGCTGCAGGAGCCGCTCCAGGAAGCGATGCAGCGCGGGCTGATCGAGCTGGTGCCGAGCGGCACGTCGGTGACCATGGATGACGAGGCCACCGCCGTGCGACGCAAGCGGGACGCCAGCATCAACATGGCCATGGACCTGGTGAAGCAGGGCAAGGCCACCGCCGCCTACTCAGCCGGCAACTCCGGGGCCGTGATGGCCTCGGCGATCTTCCGGCTCGGCCGCCTGCCGGGGATCGACCGTCCGGCGATCGGAGCCCTCTTCCCCACCAAGGATCCAGCCCGCCAGGTGCTCGTGCTGGATGTGGGCGCCAACATGGACTGCAAACCGGAGTGGCTGCTGCAGTTCGCGCTCCTGGGCAACATCTACAGCCGGGACGTGTTGCAGGTACCCATCCCCCGGGTGGGCCTCGTGAACATCGGCGAGGAGGAATGCAAGGGCAACGACCTCTGCCAGCGCACCTATCCCCTGCTGAGCGGCGATGGCCGCTTTCGGTTCGCCGGTAACTGCGAAGGGCGGGACATCCTTTCCGGCGAATTCGATGTGGTGGTATGCGACGGCTTCACCGGCAACGTGCTGCTCAAGTTTCTGGAGAGCGTTGGCGGCGTGCTCCTGGATGTGATCAAGGCCGAGCTGCCCCGCGGCCGTCGCGGCAAGGTGGGCTCCGCGTTTCTGATCGGCAACCTGCGGCGTATCAAGAAACGGCTCGACCACGCCGAACATGGCGGGGCGCTGCTGCTGGGTGTTGATGGGGTGTGCGTGATCGGCCACGGCAGCAGCAAGGCGCTGTCGGTGCTCAGCGCCCTGCGCCTGGCCCACTCCGCCGCCAGCCATGGCGTCATGGACGACCTTCACGCCCTGGCGGGCACCAGCCCTGCAGCCCCGAGCGCCTGTGGTTGACTGAAACCCACTGCGGACCGGTCCCTGTGTCGCACGGCATCGCCCTGGTTGGCTGCGGCAGCGCCACACCAGCGGCCAGCGTCAGCAATTCCCAGCTGAGTGAACGGGTCGACACCAACGACGACTGGATCCGCACCCGAACGGGCATCAGGGCCCGATGCATCGCCGGCCCGGAGGAGCCCCTCACCGTTCTGGCCGCCCGTGCCGCTACCACCGCTCTGGCCCATGCCGGCTGGAGCCCTGAGGATCTGGATCTGATCCTGCTGGCCACCTCCAGTCCCGATGACCTGTTCGGCACGGCGCCGCGGGTTCAGGCCGCCATCGGCGCCAGCCGCGCCGTGGCCTTCGATCTCACCGCCGCCTGCAGCGGTTTTCTGTTTGCCCTGATCACGGCGAGCCAGTATCTGGCCAGCGGAGCCATGACCCGGGCCCTGGTGATCGGCGCCGACCAGCTCAGCCGCTGGGTCGACTGGGACGACCGACGCACCTGCGTGCTATTCGGTGATGCCGCCGCGGCCGTCGCGGTGGAGGCCTGTCCGTCTGACAGCACCGGGCTGCTCGGCTTCCGGATGCGTTCCGATGGGAGCCGCAACGCCTGCCTCACCCTGGCCCAGATCCCCGACCACAACCCCTTGCTGAGCGGCCTCACCGCCCAGCGCGGAGGGTTTGCGCCGATTCAGATGAATGGTCAGGAGGTGTACAAGTTCGCCGTGCGCGAGGTGCCGGCCATCCTGGCGGAGCTGCTGGAAGCCACCGGCACCACAGCCGATGCCCTCGACTGGCTGCTGCTCCATCAGGCCAATCAACGGATCCTCGATGCCGTGGCTCACCGCTTCAAGGTGCCGGCTGATCGGGTGCTCAGCAATCTGGCCCACTACGGCAACACCTCGGCCGCCACGATCCCCCTGATGCTCGATGAGGCGGTGAAGGATGGCCGCGTGCAGCCAGGGCATCTGATCGCCAGCAGCGGTTTCGGGGCAGGCCTCAGCTGGGGCAGCGCCCTGTTTCGCTGGGGGGCGCCGCAGGGCTGAGACAAGCCGGCGCCTAACCTCCTGCCTTCCTCCGCGGATGGTGGCCGATGGGCATTGCCTGGGTGTTTCCCGGCCAGGGCTCGCAGAAGCCCGGCATGGCTGCCGGCGTGCTGGATCTTCCCGGCGCCCGTGAGCGGTTTGCGGCCGCCTCCGACCTGCTCGGCCGCGACCTGCTGGCGATCTGCGCCGGCACCGGGGAGGGAGATCTCGCCGATCTCGATGACACCCGCAACACCCAGCCAGCCCTGTTTGTGATCGAGAGCCTGCTGGTGGACGGACTGAAGGCCCAGGGCCGCCAGGCCTCCCTGGTCTCGGGCCACAGCCTTGGTGAACTGGTGGCGCTCTACGCCGCCGATGTGTTCAACGCGGACACCGGCCTCAGACTGATGCAACGCCGCAGTGAGCTGATGGCCGCTGCCGGCGGCGGGGCCATGACCGCCGTGATGGGTTTCGAGCGTTCTGAGCTCGACGACCTGGTGGCCGCCACCGAAGGGGTGGTGATCGCCAACGACAACAGCAGTGCCCAGGTGGTGCTCTCCGGCACCCCTGAGGCCGTGGCGAGCGTGAGCGGAGCACTCCGCTGCAAACGGGCCATCCCCCTGGCGGTGAGCGGGGCCTTCCACTCCCCCTTCATGGCCGGTGCAGCTGAAGCCTTCGCCGCTCACCTGGAGGCTGTTCCCTTCGCCGATGCCACGATCCCCGTGCTCAGCAACACCGACCCCACTCCGGAAACATCCGGCCATGCACTGAAGGCCAGGTTGCGGAACCAGATGACCACCGGTGTGCGCTGGCGGGAGACCATGGAGCGCTTCGCCGTGGAGGGGATCGAAACCACGGTGGAGATCGGCCCCGGCAATGTGCTGAGCGGGCTGATCAAGCGCAGTTGCCCGGGCATCACCACGGCCCAGATCGCCGGCGCCGCGGATCTGGGGCTGTGAAGGGCCCGGTGAAGCGCATGCTGCGCCGCCGCCGGCGGGCGGAACCTCCGGCCCTGATCAGCACGCCACGGCCGAGCCTCACCTACCGGCTGATCAGCTACCTGCTGGTGTTCCCGGTGTACCGACTGCTGTTCCGGGGCCGCACCAGCGGGAACGCCCATGTGCCGATGGAAGGAGCCCTGGTGGTGGTGGCCAATCACGGCTCCCACCTCGACCCACCACTGCTGGGCCATGCCCTCGGCCGGCCGGTGGCCTTCATGGCCAAGGCCGAGCTGTTCCGCGTGCCGCTGCTGGGGCCGATCATCCGGGCCTGCGGGGCCTACCCGGTGGCCCGTGGAGCCAGCGACCGGGAGGCGATCCGCACCGCGACAGATCGCCTCGAGGAGGGCTGGGCGACGGGCGTGTTCATCGATGGCACCCGCCAGGCCAACGGTCGGGTGAACAATCCCCAGCCGGGTGCAGCCCTGCTGGCCGCCCGCGCCGGCGTGCCCCTCCTGCCGGTGGCGATCATCAACAGCCACCGGGCAATGGGCACCGGTTCCCAGCGGCTGCAACTGGTGCCGGTGCACATCCGCATCGGACACCCGATCCCTCCACCGGCCACGCGCCGCCGCGCCGATCTGGAGGCCGCCACCCGGGCCTGCCAGGATCAGATCAACGCCCTGCTGGATCAGGGCCTCATCCGCGGCGGAGCCAGTCAGGGACCACCGTCTTTAAGTCCAGGCCCGTGATCACCCAGAGCATGGCCCGGGCCCCGTCGCACAGCACCTTGCTGATCGACTCGGTCTTGCAGCGATCACGGCAGCTCACCGCCATGGGGGTGAGGGTGACGCCCTGGCTGCCGGCCACGATCCGGCCCACCAGCAGGGCTCGGCGCATGTGATCAGCGCTGGTCACCAGCAACACATGGCGCACCCGGGCCCGTCGCAGGTCGCCCACCACCGAGGTGAAGTTGGTGAGGGTGTCTTGGGCGCGGTAGTCGAGATGGAGGCGACTTCCGGACATCCCGCGCTGACCGAACAGCCAGTGGGCATATTCCGGATTGCTACCGCTGCTCACCACCACAGGCAGCCCCCGCTGACGGGCGAGATCAGCCGCCATCTTCTCCCGGTCGGTATCGCCTCCCAGCACCAGGATGAGCTGGGGCGCGGGCGGCTGAGGCCACCACCAGCCCCTCGAGAGCCACAGCAGCCCACCGGCGGCCGCCAGCACGATCAGATTGCGGAGCCTGAAGGGGCGGCGGCGGCGCGGCCGACGCTGCTGGCGCGTGAGCCGCCGATTCATCGATCCCTCACCGGCGACGTGGGATACACCGGCAGCACCTCCTGCCAGGGGCCGATCAGGCCCAGACGCTCGGCTTCACACCCCATCGCCAGCATGGTGTCGAGATCTGCCGGGATCATGGGCTGGCCCGAACGCTGCGGACCCGATGGCAGGTCGGTTCCCGTGGCGAACAGACGCGGGGGCCTGAGCTCACGGACGCCGCCCAGGGCGGACGCATCGGGCCCATAGAGGCCTGCCACCTGGCCGCGGCCCGGCAACTCCTGAACCAGCCAGGTGGGCTCCACGAGGCCCAGTCGCACCCCTGCCAGCAGAAAACCGCTCACCCCATGCAGGGGAATCGCCAGCTGCTGGGCGAGGGTGCGCGCCAGCACCACCGAAAGCCGGGTGCCGGTGAACCCGCCGGGCCCCGTCGCCACCACCAGTCGCCTGAGCTCGCTCCACTCGCAAGCCGGGAGCACCTGTTCCACCGCGCTCAGCAACTCATTGGCCAGGCGTCGGCCCAGCGAAAAGGAAGCCAGCCGCCCGCCCGCCGGATCGTCCACCTGAGCGACTGCCACCCCGAGCAGCTCAGAGCAGCTGTGCAGCACCAGCAACCGCTTCATGTGGGCAGCGCCTCTCCTGGCCGCAGACGCCGCCAGCGGCCCGGATCCGGTTCAAAGCTGCCGCAGGAGCGCACATCCCATTCAACCCCGACACCGCCAGAAGGCAAGTCGAGCACCTGAACATGAATCCGGGGCTGCCGCGGCTGGAA
The DNA here is from genome assembly GCA_035284925.1 of Cyanobacteriota bacterium. GTDB lineage: Bacteria > Cyanobacteriota > Cyanobacteriia > PCC-6307 > Cyanobiaceae > UBA5018. Next base: position 10,738 of record JAYKGZ010000049.1, read on the forward strand.
ATCGGGCTTCTCACTGAGATGGGGAGCCTGATGCTGACGTTCCACCGCGTGGTAGGCCTGACATCGCTCCACCCAGCGGCAATCCACACAGATGCACATGCGGGCGCGGCCTTGCCAGGAGCCCATTGTGACCACCGGGCAGGCGTTCGCCACCGCCCTGCGCCGTCGACTGGCTCCCGAGCGCTGGCCCATCCCAGCGGAAGCCCTGCCCGCCGATGCGGTGCTCGTGGGGGGCGCCGTGCGGGATGCAGCGCTGGGGAGACTGAACAGCCAGCCAGACCTGGATCTGGTGCTGAGCGAAGGAGCGATCCGCCTCGGACGCCAGCTGGCCCGCGACCAGGGCGGAACCTGCGTGGTGCTCGATGACAAGCGTGACATCGCTCGGATTGTGCTGGCTGGCTGGACCATCGACCTGGCGCGGCGCCAGGGGCCTGATCTCGCCAGTGATCTGCGACGGCGTGACTACACGGTGAATGCCATCGCCCTGCCCCTCTCCCCCGGGAGCCCGGTGGTGGATCCCACCGGCGGGCTGGGGCACCTCACCCGCCGGAAGCTGGTGGCGGTGGCGGAACTCAATCTGCTCGACGACCCGCTGCGGCTGCTGCGGGGCGTGCGGCTGGCCGCAGAGCTCGGCTTCGTGATCGAGGAACCAACGCTTCACTGGATCGACACCCATGCGCGGCGGCTCGCGGAGGTGGCCAGCGAACGGGTGCTCACGGAACTGGAGAAGTTGGCGGTCGCTCCGGCAGGGGAGCACGGCCTGATGTTGGCCTACAAACTGAAACTGTTGGAACCCTGGGGCGCGCAGCCAGCCTCCGCTCTGCCGATCACACGGCTGGCGGTGACAGCGGCCCGGGAGCTGGGACTGCGGGAACAGGAACTGGCCGCCGCCCTGCCGATCGCCCGGATGGCCTGGCTGCTGAGCGGAGCCGCAGCAGGCCGGCTGAAGGGAAGCCGCCGGCTGCAGATGCGCTGCAACCTGCTGCGCCGCTGGTGGAAAGTGCTGGCCAACCAACCTCTGGAATCCCTTGAGGAAAGGCCCCGGCTGGAACTCCATCAACAGCTGCACACCGACCTTCCGGCCCTGCTTCTGAATCAGTCGGCGCCCACCGCCCGGGAAGCCCTGGCCCGCTGGCGGAATCCGACCGACACCCTCTTCCACCCCCGACCACCCCTCGATGGTCACCAGCTGCAACAGAATCTCGGCCTCAAGCCGGGGCCCGAACTGGGGCGGATTCTCGATCACCTGATGGTGGAGCAGGCCTTTGGCCGTCTCCCGCCCCACGACATGCCGGCCGCGCTCAACGCCGCCAGGCAGTGGTTAAGTCGCCACAGCCCGACGGCGTGATTTACTGTGCTGTCCAAAGGCGTGAAGCAGGGGTTTCTCCTCGCCTTCTGAAGTTTTCCTTTCCTCCTTCTCCATGAGCATTCGTCTCTATGTCGGCAATCTGCCGCCAACCTTTGATGCTGCCGAGCTGGAAGCTCTGTTTACAAGCGTGGGGGAAGGAGTGCGGTTCAAGGCGGTCAACGACCGTGAAACGGGCGCCTGTCGCGGCTTCGGCTTCGCCAATGTCGACGATCAGACCCTGGCCGATGCCGTGATCGAGCAGCTCAATGGCAAGGACTTCGGCGGCAACAGCCTGCGCATCGAAGCCTCCGAACGCCGCGAGACCCGCGTGAACGCCACCGGAGCGGAACGGCGCGGAACGGGGGTTGGGGCGGCCGCCACCCGCAAGTCAGCCACCAAGGTTGTGCATGCCGACAGCGTCGACAGCGACGCCCCCGATCCCCGCTGGGCCGGAGAACTGTCCAAACTCAAAGCTCTGCTGGCCAACCAGAAGGCTCCGGTCTGAACCTGAACCCAACCGAGAGCTGGTCATGGAGAGGACACCGGATCGGGCTGATTCGCGCGGGTGATCCGCGCTCAGCCCACCGGGTGATCCTGGTTCATGGATTCGGCGCCTCGGCGCGGCACTGGCGCCACACCATTCCCGCCCTGAGCGATTGCGCGGATGTGGTGGCCGTCGACCTGCTCGGCTTCGGCCATAGTGACAAACCCCGCTCCCGGCTCGCTGATGAACCGGAGCTGCCGGGCAGCGTGCGCTACTGCTTTGATCTCTGGGCCCACCAGGTCGTCGATCTTGCGGTGCACCTGCAGGACGCTTCCGAAGCCTGCCTCCATCTGGTGGGCAATTCCATCGGCGCGATGGTGGTCCTCACCGCCGCCCGCATCCTCGCCGGCCTTGGCAGGCCGGCCTCCAAGCTGGTGCTGATCGACTGTGCCCAGCGCACCCTCGACGACCGCCGCCTGGCCGAGCAGCCAGCCCTGGCCCAACTGTTCCGACCGACCCTCAAGGCTCTGATCCGCCAGCGCTGGCTCACGGCGTTCCTGTTCCGCCAACTGGCGCGCCCCGGCACGATTCAGCGGGTTCTGCGGCAGGCCTACCCCTCAGGCGCCCATGTGGATCAGGAGCTGATCCAGCTCCTTTATCAACCCACCCAGACGCCTGGAGCCAGCGAAAGTTTCCGCGGGTTCGTGAATCTGTTCAACGATCACCTGGCCCCGACCCTGCTGGCGGACCTCAGCGGAGGCAACGGCGCCTGTCCCTCAGAGGTGCGGATGATCTGGGGCGAGCTGGATCCCTGGGAAAACCCGGAGGAAGCACGCGCGTGGGCCAGCCGATACCGCTGCATCGAAGAGCTCCGGATCATTCCCGGAGTGGGCCATTGCCCCCACGATGAGGCCCCGGATCTGGTGAATCCGATCCTGAAACAGTGGATCAGCAGGTCGGCCGATCAACGGGCCTGAGCCACCAGGAACGAGAAGGGAAGGTCCAGCAGCTTGCCAGCCCTGGGCACGAAGGCCCGATGGTTGAACACGTCGTAGCCATGGTGCTCGATGACATCGAGGATGCCTCGATAGAGGCGCAGGGAAGCCCAGACCGGCCAGCGGGCATCCGGAGCCAGCCAGCGGACTCCGGCCTCAGACCGGGCGAACCATTCACGGGCTCTCCGCAGCTGAAATTTCATCAGCGCCCGCCATTGGTCGTTCACCACACCAGCCATCAACTCCGCCTCGGAATAGCCGAACCGCTGCAATTCATCGAGCGGTAGGTAGATGCGGCCACGGCCACGATCTTCACCCACATCCCTCAGGATGTTGGTGAGCTGGTTGGCAATACCCAGGGCCACCGCCGCATCGCTGGTATCGGGGCGCTCGCTCCAAGGGGCACTGGTGTAGGCGGGGTCGACACCCATGACCTCCTGGGTCATCAGGCCCACGGTGCCGGCCACCCGGTAGCAATACAGCTCAAGCTCAGCGAAGTTGGCATAGCGTTGCTTCTGCAGATCCATACGCATGCCTTCGATCATGTCGAGGTAGGGCTGAATCGGCTGGGGGTAACGCTCGAGCGTGTCGCGCAGCACAAGTTCGAGACCATCGTGAACCTCACCGGCGAAGAGGGTGCGGGTGCGCTGCTCCCAGTGATCCAGCCGCTCAGCCAGCTCGGCAACCGGCCTGGCCTGGGCCTCAGGGCTGTCCATCAGCTCATCGGTGCGCCGGCACCACACATAGATCGCCCAGATGGCACGCCGCTTGGAGGGCGGCATCAGCAGGGTGCCCAGATAGAAGGTCTTGGCCCACTCCGCGGTCTCCCGCCGGCAGGCCTCATAGGCCTCCTCCAGAGTTGGCAACGGCTCGGTGGCGCTGACGACGGTCACCACCGGTCTCAGGCGGCCACCGCCGACGCAGCCACCCCCGACGCAGCCACCCCCGACGCAGCCACCGCCTGGGCGCACTGCTTGCCACTGAGCACCGCACCCTCCATCGAGGCCAGGTAGCGCTGCATCGTGTAGCAACCGGCCAGGAAGAAGTTGGGAATCGGCGAAGCCTGATCCGGCCTGAGCTGCTGGCAGCCGGGCACGGTCTTGTAGACCGAACGGGGCGTTTTCACCACGATCGATTTGCGCAAGGCGGCCTGGTTGTCACCGGTGAAGTGCATCGGGAACAGGCGCTTGAGCTCCTCCATGGTGGCAGCCACAATCTCCTCATCCGGGCGACCGATCCAGTCTTTCGCCGGCGCAAACACCAGCTCCAGCATGGAGCGCTCAGGATCCTCATATTCCCGGCAGGTGTTGCTCATGTCGGCGTACACGCTCAGCAGCGGGCTGCGGCTGAACAGCAGATGGTCGATCTCGGTGAGCTTGCGGTCAAACCAGAGATGGATGTTGATCACCGGCACACCGTTGAGGCCATCCAGCTTCTTGAAGTAGGGGATCTCCTTCCAGGGCTCGGGCAGCAGCAGCTTGAAGGGATCCACCGGCATGGCACTCACATAGGCATCGGCCGTGAGGGTGCGGGGCTCCTGGCCCTTGATCCCGCCGATGTGGAAGGCCTTCACCGTGCTGTCGGCATTGAGCTCGATCTGGCGCAGCGGGGCATTGAGATGCACCTCACCACCACGGGCCTCGATGTAATCCACGATCGGCTGACAGAGCCGCTGGGGTGGGTTGCCATCGAGGAAGGCCATCTTCGAACCATCGCTCTCCTGCAGGAAGCGATTCAGCGCCGTGAGCACCACGGTGCTGGAGATTTCATCGGGATCAATGAAATTCAACGCCTTGGCCATGGCGATGAACACCTCGTCGTTCACGCGCTCCGGGATGTTATGGAGCCGCAGCCATTCGGTCCAGGAGTACTGGTCGCACTCCTCCACATACTGCTGGCCCCGCAGCATCGCCGGCACCAGGCCGATGCCGAAGGCGATTTTCTCCGGCCAGGTGAGCAGGTCGTTATTGCCCAGGATGGCCGCCACGCCATTGAAGGGGGCGGGGATATCGGGGAAGTCGAAGCGGCTGTAGGTGCCGGGCGTCTCCTTCTGGTTGAAGATCATCGAGTGGCTCTTCCACTGCAGACGGTCTTCGATGTCCAGCTCCTTGAACAACTGGCGCATGTTGCGATAGGCGCCAAAAAAGATGTGCAGGCCGGTCTCGTACCAATCGCCATCTTCGTCCTGCCAGGCCGCCACCTTGCCGCCGAGCACGTCGCGGGCTTCCACCACCACCGGGGTGTGGCCGGCATCACAGAGGTATTTGGCACAGGACAGACCGGCCAGCCCTGCTCCGGCGATGACGACCCGCATGTCCGCTTTGAAAAACCAGGAGCAACCTTAAGAGCCGCAGCTTTCGCCCAGAGAGCCCCGATCAGCCTGATCCTGGCTCCGGGCGCTGAAATCCCCGGTCGAGTTCCTAGCCTGGCCGGATTCCTAGAGTCGTGTCCGGGTGTCCGTCCCCAGCTCCATGACCCAAACCCTGCTGAAGTCCACCACCCGCCACGTGCGGCTGTTCACGGCCCGCGTTGAAAACGGCGAGCTGGTTCCAGACGCCGATCAGCTCACGATGGATGTGGACCCCGACAACGAATTTCTCTGGGAGCCCGCGGTGCTGGAGAAGGTTCAGCAGCGCTTCCAGAACCTGGTTGATGCTCAGGCAGGCGCCGATCTCGACGAATACACCCTGCGGCGCATCGGATCCGAGCTGGAAGGCACGATCCGGCAGCTGCTCCAGGCCGGGGAGCTCAGATACAACCCCGACTGTCGCGTGCTCAACTATTCAATGGGCCTGCCCCGCACTCCTGAGCTGCTGTGACCCGATCCCGCGGCCGAAGCGACAGGCGCTCGACCACAGACCGCTACGACCGTGCCTATGAGCGGGGCTACGACCGCGGCTATGACGACGACTACGGCCGGGAGCGGCCGCCCGTCGGGGTTGGTTCCGGCGGTCGACGCCTGGGTGGCGGCGGCAACGGCGGTGGCGGTCCGATGGGTTTCAGCATCGGGCAGATTGCTGTGCTGGCCGGCGTGCTGGTGGTGGGGATCGGCATCGGGACCGGCATCTCCAGCACCACCCAG
>JAYKGZ010000050.1:0-19248 GCA_035284925.1 Cyanobacteriota bacterium
CTGATCGAGTGGGCTTCCTGCACCTGGCCCTCCTCGTCCTGCAGCAGCAGGCTCATCGCCCCGTGCAGCACGCCGATGCGCCCCTCGGTGATCGTGGCGGCATGGCGGCCGCTGGCCACCCCCTCGCCGGCCGCCTCCACCCCGATCAGGCGCACGCTGGTGTCTTCCACGAACGGATGGAACAGACCCATGGCATTGGAGCCCCCGCCCACACAGGCGATCAGCACATCCGGCAGGCGCCCGAAGGCCTCCTGGCACTGCTCCCTGGCCTCAAGGCCGATGCAGGCATGGAAGTCGCGCACCAGCATCGGGTAAGGGTGAGGACCGGCCACCGAACCGAGGATGTAGTGGGTGGTCTCCACATTGGTGACCCAGTCTCGGATCGCCTCACTGGTGGCGTCCTTGAGGGTGGCGGTGCCGGCGGTCACGGGCTGCACCGTCGCCCCCAGCAGACGCATCCGAAACACGTTCAACGCCTGACGGCGCATGTCCTCGGCGCCCATGTAGATCACGCACTCCAGACCGAAGCGGGCGCACACGGTGGCCGTGGCCACGCCATGCTGGCCGGCGCCGGTTTCGGCGATGATCCGCTTCTTGCCCATCCGCAGGGCCAGCAGCGCCTGGCCGAGGGCATTGTTGATCTTATGGGCCCCGGTGTGGTTCAGATCCTCGCGCTTCAGCCAGAGGCGGGGGCCACCCTCAGGGCGGCGGTAGTGCTCGGTGAGGCGTTCGGCCTCATAGAGCGGACTGGGCCGGCCCACATAGGTGCGCAGCAGGTGGTTGAGCCGCTCGGTGAAGGCCGGATCGGCCCAGGCCTCGGCCGCGGCTGCCTCCAGTTCCGCCAGGGCCGGCATCAGGGTTTCCGGCACGTACTGACCGCCATAGGGGCCGAAGCGGCCGAGACGATCGGGGCGCACCGCCGGCTCCAGGGCGGCAGGGTCAGGCGTGAGGCCCTGGGCGAAAGAAACGGTGGCGGTCACCGGCGGCGGCGTGCAGTGGTCTGAGCCTAAAGAGTTCAGGACAGGCTCCCGATCCAACGCTGCACGGACTCACCCTGCCGCCGTTCAGAGGCGGCGAGCGGGTGTGCCTGGGCAACGCCCTGGCGGGACGGACTGCTGATGCAGCCTCTGGGCTGAGGGCACCCGCTCCAGAATCCCGAGATCAATCGGAACGAAGCCGTGATGGCCAGGAAGGGGGGATGGCAGGAATTCAGCAGTCCCGCCAGCACAGCCAGAGCGGCGGCGCCGCCAGCGGCCGCCACGCCACGCGCCCAGCAACGGGTGCGGGTGCAGCGCACCAAGGCCGGCAAGGGGGGCAAGCTCGTGACCTTGATCACAGGGATGGAAATCCCGGAAGCCGAAGCCCGCGCATTGCTCAAGGCGCTCAAGGCATCCGCCGGCACCGGCGGCGCCCTCAAAGACGGGGTGATCGAACTGCAGGGCGATCAGGTGGCCACCACGCTGGCGGCGCTGGAGAAGGAGGGCTTCCGGCCGAAACAGGCGGGCGGGTGAGCCGTTGACGGCCTTGATGGGGCCCGGCAGGAACCCCCTGATTCCGGTCGCCAGCAGAAGTGTGACGGCGTCCAGCCGGGCTCGCGGTGAGTGATCGCGAGCAGCGCCGCTGCTGACAACCCACTCCATCGCCGCTACGAGGGAGGAGCGCATCCCCTTCCCCATGGCTGCCCCCAATCCAGGGCCTCCCACCCTCACCGCCGCCGAACAGCTGCTGGCCATGGCCAGCGGCGCCTGGGTGACCCAGATGATCAGCGTGGCCTCAGAGCTCGGGGTGGCCGACCAGCTGGGCGACGGCGAGCGCGGCGTGGCCGATCTCGCCGAGCGCTGCGGGGCCCATCCCGAGGCCCTGTTCCGGCTGCTGCGCGGCCTGGCCAGCCTGGGCATCTTCCAGGAGACAGCTCCGCACCAGTTCGCCCTCACCCCACTGGCGGAACTGCTGCGCAGTGACCACCCTCAGTCACTGCGTCAGTTCACCCGCATGCTGGCGGGGGAGCACTACCTCAGCTGGGCTGATCTGCTCCATGGCGTGCGCACCGGCACCAGCCCGTTCCGGCACCGCTACGGCTGCACCGTGTTCGAGTGGTATGCCCAGAACCCGGAGCGTGGGGAGATCTTCGATGGCTCGATGACCGACTTCTCCCGCCGGGAGACCGAAGCGATGCTCGCCGGCTTCGACTTCAGCGGCATCCAGCACTTGGTGGATGTGGGAGGGGGCCGGGGTGGGCTGCTCCAGCGGGTGCTCCGGGCGTATCCCCAGCTGCGGGGCACGCTCTTCGACCAAGCGGAGGTGGTAGCGCCGGTGCAGGTGCCCTCCGATCTGGCGGGGCGGTTCGGGGTCGAGGGCGGTGATTTCTTCCAGTCGGTGCCTGCCGGTGCCGATGCCTACCTGCTTAAGCACATCATCCACGACTGGGGAGACGAAGCCTGTCGGACGATCCTGGGACAGATCCGTTCAGCCATGGCCCCGGGGGGCCGGGTGCTGATCGTGGAGCCGGTGATTCCCCCGGGCAATGATCCATTCCCCGGCAAATTGCTCGACATCAACATGCTGGTGATGACCGACGGGGGCCGGGAACGCAGCGCCAGTGAGTACGCCCTCCTGCTGGAGAGCGCCGGCCTGAGCCTGCAGAAGATCCACCCCACACCTGCAGCGGTGAGCGTGGTGGAGGCGGTCCAGAAACCTCACGACCCCACCTGAAACATCCTGATCGCGCCCTTCCTGAGCGAATGAGTTCGGAGGCTTTCAATCATGCCGCTGCTGGATTTGCGAGCCCCAATCCCTACCCCCGCCGCGCCCTGACAATCGAGAAAGACTGAGACTCAAGCACTTTGATTTCAATGTTGCGCCCGAGTAGCAGAGGTTGTGCACTGGTTTCCAACTGGCTGATCGGTGGCAGTTCGCCATGGCCGGCGAGCATCAGATTCACACTACCGTCGGCGGTTTCCGCATCCACCGACAGCAGCCTGTAGCTGGAATCCTCAAGCCAGGCATTGGCGAGGGCTGCCGTGCGCAAGGCCAGATTGCTCGTGGTGATCAGGCGATAGGTGGTGAGGGAGAGGGGCATCACGATCAACAGCAGGCCCGCAAGCGCTATCGCCAACGCCCGCCGTTGCGCTCTCGGATCAACGGGAGACAGTGAAGCCCGCCGAAATCCCATGAGCATGAACACGAGTGCTCCGGTAACCAGAATAGCGAGGTAATTGGTGACAAAGAGCAGCAGACTGCCCGACGCCAGCAGCGGTTCTCCCATGGCCAGCAGGATGCCCACATTGGCCAGGGGTGGCACCAGCGACACAGCGATCGCGACACCTGGCAAGGTGTCGGACACATCCTGGCGGGAGAGTGCGAAAGCGCCGGCCACCCCGGTGGCCAGCGCTGCCATCAGATCCAGCAGATGGGGCGCCGTGCGCACCATGATCTGTTTGATCGACTGCGGATGCAGCAGGGTTGCTACCGGCAGGGTGAGCAGATAGCCCACGATCACCGCCATCGCAATTCCTGCCAGGCTCACCAGCAGCGCATGGATCATGCGACTGCGATCACCGATGCTGACGCTGAACGCCAACCCCATGATCGGCAACATCAAGGGGGCCACAATCATCGCTCCGATCACCACCGCAAGCGAATCGCCAAGCAGGCCAAAGGTGGCGATGCTGGAGGCCAGCACCAACAGAATGGCGAATTTGAGGAACTTCGGTCCTGGACGACCCCGGTCAAAGATCAGGGCCTGGCAGATGCGCTCCACCTCAGCGGCTGAGATCGGACCGCCGTGCAAAGTCTCAGCCAGGGATTTCACGATCATGGAACTCCGTTATTGGTCCGCCTCGAAGCGGCGATTCACCTCGTTCCAGTTGACCACCGACCACCAGCTCTTGATGTAGTCCGGACGGCGGTTCTGGTACTGCAGGTAGTAGGCGTGCTCCCAGACATCCAGTCCCAGCAACGGTGTGCCACGTTCGATCTCGGGCAGGTCCATCAGGGGGTTGTCCTGATTGGCGGTGCTGGATAGGGCCAGGCGGCCATCGGCGCTGCGGATCAGCCAGGCCCAGCCGCTGCCGAATCGCGCCGCGGCAGCCTGGTTGAACTGCTCCTGCATCGCCCCCAGTGACCCGAAGCTGCTGTTGATCGCCGCCAGCAGGGGTTCCGATGGAGCTCCTCCCTGGCCAGGGGGGGCCATGGCGGCCCAGAACTGGCTGTGGTTCCAGTGCCCGCCTCCGTTGTTGCGGACCGCCAGTGGAAAGTGCGAGATCTGGCCCTGCAACGCCTCGAGGTTGAGGGTCTTGAGCGCGGGGTTCGCCTTGATCTGGGCGTTGAGGTTGGCGACGTAGGCGCCATGGTGACGATCGTGGTGGATCGTCATCGTGGTGGCATCGATCGCCGGCTCCAGGGCATCGACCGCGTAAGGCAGGGGCGGCAACACAAAATCGGCCCAGACCGGAGCCGCCGTGGCCAACGACAGGAGCAGCGCCGTCAGGAAAGCCAGCATGGGCCGGATCAGAACGCGTGATGACATGAAACGGGCCTGTCAGGCTGCATCGCCGCTCCAGCCTGCCGGACGTGGCCTCCGACGGCAGACGGCCGGGCCTGGATGGATCGCTTCGCGATGAATGGCAGCAGCCTCATCGGGCAGCAGCCCCCGGGAAGGCCACCAAGTTGGTGAGCGGCTGGTTGGATTTCACCTGCACAGCCTGTAACGCTTGCCAGGCTTTGGCGGCACCCTTCGGCAGAGTCGGTTGACCCCCAGTGCGTTGGGCCAAGGGTGCCGGACAACGATGAGTTTCCTGAAGAGCGCGGCCGGGGACTGGGTTTGCGGTTGCTGGCGCTCTTAGGCGCCTTTTCGTTTCTGATGCTCGGAATCAGCACCATCACACCGCTGTTTCAGCCTTCCCCGCCGCCTGTGATGCCAGATCAGCGACGTTCGGCGCCGACGAGCTGATCTCCGGCAGCAACAGATCAGGCAGGGAGAGATCCGGGCGACGCAGCAGGGCAAACAGGGTGCCGGCATTGCCCCGGCAGATCCTCAGCTCCTCATCCAGCACGGTGATGTCGAGCCAGGCGGGAAACGACGGCTTCACGCTCCGAAGCCATTGAAGCCGCCCCGCTCCCAGGGCTGGGCCCAGCCAGCCGCCGCGCTGAAAACGCACCTGCACCCGCTGTTGCCGTGGCGCAGGGCTCGTCTGGGCGTTGCTGGTTTCGAGGCTGATCGCAGCCTCCACGGCGATGGCGGCCAGGGAACCGAGGGCACCTGGCAACCGCAGCAGATTCATGCCTCGACCCCGGGATGGGGACAACAGCTGCAGGTTTTCCAGCCAGGGGCCCACGGCCAGGTAGGGCTGGCGGCTGCTGCTCCAGCGCAATTCCCACACCCCCTCCAGCTGGTGAAGCGCTCCAGGTGCACCCAGATCAGCCGGCCTCGACCGCTCCAGATCCTGAACCAGAGCCTTCAGGCGCGGCCCGTGGCGGCCGGCGCTGCCCCGCGGCTCCTGGCGCAGCAGCTCGAGCAGGGCCAGCCTGGAGGAATCACTCATGATCGGGCGGGCACCGTGCTGCGGTTGCCATTGCGGATGGCGTGATAGCCCGGGGAGAGGATTTCCACATTCGCTCCAGCGAACTCATCCTGAATGGCGCCGAGCAGATCGGAAAGGGTTTCGCGGTACCGGGTCACATCCTGCACCGAAGCATTCAGCTCATAGCTGATGTGGAAGTCGTTCAGAGAGGTCTGCAGCACGAAAGGCTCGGGTTCAGAGCAGATCCCGGCGATCCTGCGGGCCGCGGCGAGCAGCAGGACATGCACCTGGCGCCAGGGCACGTCGTAGCCGATGGTCACTGTGGTGGTGACCGCAACCGGTCTCTGGATCTCCCGCGCGGCCAGGCTGTAGTTCACGATCGATGCCCCGATCACCGTGGCGTTGGGGATGCTCACCAGTTCATTGCGCGGTGTGCAGATGCGTGTCACCAGCAGGGCCCGGTCCTGCACCACCCCCAGCACGCCGTTGATTTCCACCCGATCACCCTCCCGGAAGCCGCGGGTGTAGATGAGCATCAGGCCGCTGATCACATTGGTGGCCACGGCGCTGGAGCCCAGGGCCGCCAGCAGTCCCACGAACAGCCCGGCTCCCTGGAAGGTTCGACTCCCGGCCCCTGGGATGTAGGGGTAGGCCAACACCAGCCCGGCCATCACGATCAGAACGGCGGCGATGCGACCGGTGGGCCGACCCCATTCCGGGTAGAAGCCAGGCATGCGCACCCGCCCCTGGTCGAGGGCCCCGAACCAGGCATTGCTCACCCGCACCAGCAGCGCCGTGAACGCCAGGATCACGGCGGCTGTGAGCAGCTCGGGAACCACGGCCAGCAGACCCGATCCCACGGCCCTCAACACCGCCAGGATCTGGCCCCGCAGACCGGCGGCCAGCATCTGGGTGGGTGGGAAGAAGCCAAGCAGCAGAGGGATCAGCAGGTAGCTGATCACCCCCAGCAGCAGCCAGTGCAGCAGCTTCAGGCTCAGCAGCAGGGCGGGGCGGAGCTGTCCCGGCTCCAGCAACTGGGTGGCCCGGATGCGCAGCCCGGGGCATCGGCGGCTGACCCGTTGATGCAGGCGACGGTAAAGGCGGCGCTGCCAGATCACCCAGGCCAGGTACACCAGCAGCCCCAGCAGGGCCAGGGCCGTTCCCCTCAGCCAGGACTCCAGGTTGTGGCGGCTGCGGTACTGCTTGATGGCGGCCTGCAGCTGATCGCGATAGCGCTCCGCCAGGGCACGCTGCGACAGTCCGAAGCGTCGCGCTGCCCGTTCATCCACCGCCAGCTTGGGCACGGTCCGGCCATCGGCCTGACGCTCCGCCACCATCCAGTAGGGGGGGTGTTCCTCCACCACCAGCCGCTCAGGCGACCGGGAGCTGTCCTGAGCCATCAGCAGCAGTTCGCGGCTGATCTGCCGTGCCGCTTCCTGTGTTGACAGGGCCCCCGCCGCCACCCGCACCTCCAGCACCCTCTGGCCATCGAGCACCACCCACGTTCCGGCAGGGGCATCAGCTGCGGCTGCCGGACCTGCCATTAGGCCCTGAATGGCCAGGAGAAAGGCCAGCAGCAGTCTCAGCATCGGCCCAGCAGATACGATCGCTTCATCATGCCTCTCATGTGTTCATGGGCATGCTCCACAGACCCTTCCCGCCCGGCAGGTTTTGCGTTTTCTGCTGAACGTCCTCTGGTTTGTGCTTGGCGGTTTCCTGATGGGCCTGGGCTGGTGGCTGGCCGGCCTCATCGCGGCGATCACCGTCGTGGGCCTCCCGTGGGCCAGGGCCTGTTTCGTGATCGGCAATTTCTCGTTCTGGCCCTTTGGCTACGAGGCGGTGAGCCGTAAGGACCTCACCGGCCAGGTCGACTTCGGCACCGGTCCGTTAGGTCTGATCGGCAACATCCTCTGGTTTCTGCTGGCGGGATGGTGGCTTGCGATCGGCCACCTCAGCTCCGCCCTGGCCTGTTTTGTATCCATTGTGGGGATTCCCTTCGGAATCCAGCACATCAAGCTGGCACTCATCGCCCTGGCGCCGATCGGGATGCAGGTGGTGCCCACGCGCCGTTGAACCCACCACAGCCCCGCAGCGCTCCATCCCGAAGGTCAGAGGTTCAGCGGAGACCGCAGCACCCCCTGATGCCCGCCAGCATGGGTTCAGCAGAACCATCACCGTGATTCTTCATCCCCTCAGCGCCTTGAGCATGGCCAAGGTGCTGGCCCTCAAGACCACTGTTCTGGTGCTTCTCACCCTGCTGATCAAGGCCAAGATCCGAATCACCGCGTTCTCAGCGCTGGGCTTGTTCCTGCTGCTGCTACAGACTCTGCTGTTTCTGGTTATCAGCGGTGGGCTGGTGCTGGCTGCCGGCGGAGCAGCGCTCTATGTGAGCCAGCAGCGACGGCCCTCAGCGGCTTGAGCTCACCCCATGCCGGGGGGACAGATCGGAACGATTCGCGTCATGGGTGGATTCGCCCATGGATCGGGAGGCCTGACCGTTCTCACCACTGAGCCCTGCTGACCACCGTCGGCCACGATGCCCCGTCCTTACCAACCCTCCCTGCTCCGTCTTCTCCACGGCGTCACCGCGCTGCTGGTGCCGCTGGCCTGGCTCACCGGCCTGCTTGTGTACTTCGCCTTCGACGGGCGGTTCGGAAGTCTCCCGTTCCGCCTTCCCGGCGAATGGATCGATCTTCATGGAACAGTGGGCGTACTCCTCTGGCCGATCGCCCTGTTGTTCGGCCTCTACGCCGTCACAGCAGGCCGGGCACGGTTGCGCCCGCCGGCCAATGCCATCGCTCTGCTGGCTCTGGTGCTGGCGGTGGGCAGCGGCAAGCTGATGCAGGAAGACTGGCTCAGAGACGGCCAGCTCCAGCATGGGATTTACAGCGTTCACCTGCTGGCCTGGCTGCTGATCGCCATGGCCGTCGCCCTGCATGTTGCCGCGGTATTGCAGCGCGGTGGGCTGCCACTGGCCAGGTCGATGGCCAGCGTTCGGGTGCGCTCGGGAGATCTTCCCGGCAACTGGTTCGATCAGATCCGCCGGTCGTTCAGGGGCAGACCCTGAGCCAAGGCCAGCCACCGGCGCCATCAGATCCTCTGAACGATGGAGTTTTCCCCATTTCGGGGATCTTTTCCCCAGAAAAACCTGGCTTTTCCACAGGAAGGTCGCCTCAGATGGCTGCGGGCCTGCGATCAAAGGCGGTCGGCTTGGGAAAGACGCCTCTCCCCTTGACCGCCGGTTCCTGCAGGCCGGCCATCCAGGCTGCTGCAACGCAACGGATCGGCAACCGTCGCGGTCGCTGGGTTCCCATCGCGGGATTCCTGATTCCCGGGCTTGGGCACCCCTTTTGACAGGGTCTGACGGGCTGTGAGGTGATGGGGTCTCAGGCCTGAGGAAATCGATGACCCAGCCGCCAGACCATGCCACCGCTCAGGTGAGCGTTGTGAACGAGGTGGAGGAAGATCTGCATCTGGCCATGGGTGAGTTCATCGCCGCTCATCCGCAATGGGATCAATACCGGCTGATGCAGGCAGCGGTCGCCGGCTTTCTCTTCCAGAACGGCGCGCGGGAGCGCTGTGTGGCGCGCCACTATCTCAACGGCATGTTCCGCCGCGACCCGGAGGTCGCGCGCCTCCAGCCCCACTGGTGATGAGGATCGTTACGGCCGCCATGGCGTCCGCAGAGCATTCGGGTCACCATGAGATCTGCAGCGATGGCTCCATGCAGGTAAGTCCAGCCCTTCGCTCCGGCAGCGCGCTCGTTGTGCATAACTTGCAGCGGTTGTGGTGCTGGGTGCTGGCGGTTCCCATGTCCCCCCCTCTGGAGGGTCAGTGTTGCGATCGGCTGCGGCCTTGCTGGATCGCACGGGCACTCGAACTGGAACTGATGCTCCAGCTTCCGGAGGGTTCGGCTCTGGTGGACTGGCGCTGGGAGAGACGCAGCGACGTGGTGAGCGGTGTGGTGCTGCAGGCGAACCGGCTTCAGCACTTTTGCTGGATACCTTCGCTCAAGCGCTTTGTGCTCCAACCGCTAGCTGTGTTCAGCCGCCAGGAGCGGTCACTGAAAGTCGTTAGGACGACCGGCCGCAGCCATCAGCTGCGCCTGCTCATCGGCGGTTCTTCTTCGACACGCACGCAGAAGGCGTAGCGCAGGCTCAGCATTACACCATGACCTGTGATTTCAGGGGGCATCAAGGCTGATGGTCGCCCTGATCTGCCCGGCCTTCTGAACCGCCATGCCCATCCTTGAGGGGGTGCAGCCAGATGGAGCTCGTTTCCGCGTGGAGTTCAATCCTCAGCTCGTCGCCCGGAAGGAGCCCGAGCCGACGGGTGTAGGCGTGGCCGATCATCAGATTGCCGTTGCCATGCACCCGGGTGCGGAAGTCGGCCTGGCGCCCCTTGGCTCCGGCTCCGGCCTGCACGTTGGCGGGCGTGGCGTACCCCTTGGCCTCCACAAGGGCTCGGTAGAAGCTCTTCTTGAGAACGCGGCCACTTGGGCCGACATAGCCGCAGCCACGGGCTATCTCGTCTTCCGAACGGTTGCTCAGGGATCGGGCACGGTCGAGGAGAGCCTTGCCCACCAGAGGCTCCGGCCTGGAGGAATCGTGATGAGGTGGTTTTTGATTCACCCAACCATTACTGGCCAGCATCGTGACTGTAGGAAGAACATCCTTGATTGAATTGTGCCCAGCCCAGAAGGGTAAAGGCAAGCGAGGAATGGCTGAAGCGTTTCCAATCAGCCTTCAGAGTAGGTAGAGAAGGCCGTAGAGCACCACCCAGATCCCATCCACGAAGTGCCAGTAGAGCTCGGCGGCCTCAAGACCGAAGTGGCTTTTGGCAGTGATCACGCCACCAGCCCGGGTCTGCAGCGTCACGATCGCGATGCAGATCACTCCGAGGGTCACGTGAAGTCCATGAAACCCGGTGAGAGCGTAGAAGGTGCTGGCAAAGAGATTGTCGGTGAGGCCGAAGGGGAGGGAGAAATACTCCACCATCTGCCCGGCAAGGAAGGCCGCCCCGAGCAGAGCGGTCACCAGCAACCAGCCGCGACTGGCCCGAAGGCGATCGGCTCGGCATTCCCGGCCGGCGCGATGAAACGTGAAGCTGCTCACCACCAGCAACACCGTGTTGATCGTGGGCAGGAGCAGCTCGAGCTCATAGTTGCTGCCGGGAGGAAGTGGATTCACCGCCCGGAAGGTGAGGTAGGCCGCAAAGAAGCCGGCGAAGGTCATGCCATCCGCCACCAGGAAGGTGGTGAGGCCAAACATGCGGAAGTCGGGATGCTCCTCATGCCCATGGGATGGGGAGCTGTGGAGTTCAGCCTCGCCTGGCTGGGAAAGGGTGGTGGTCATGCCGTGATCCGGGTGGAGTTGTGGCCATAGCCATAGGGTTCGGTCACCAGGGGAGCCTCCCCCTTCCAGTTTTCAACCGGGGGCGGGGAACTGGTGAGCCATTCAGGGGTGAGGGCATTCCAGGGGTTGTCGCCCGCGACCTGACCACGCAGGGCGGTGATCACCACATTGGCGAGCAGGGGGAAGGTGCTGATCGCCATCAGCAGCGCCCCCACGCTGCTGACCTGGTTGAGCAGGGTGAAGGCCGGGTCGTACTCAGCAACCCTGCGGGGCATCCCATTCAGGCCGAGCCAATGCTGAGGAAGAAAGCAAAGGTTGAAACCCACGAAGGTGAGCAGGAAGTGAAGCCGACCCAGGTCTTCATTGAGCATGCGGCCAGTGAATTTAGGGTACCAATGATACAGGGAGGCGAAGATCACAAACACCGTACCCCCATAAACGATGTAGTGAAAATGGCCAACTACGTAGTAGGTATCGTGAACGTGAATATCAAATGGAACCTGAGCCAGCGACACGCCGGTGATACCACCGAAGACAAAGTGCAGGATGAAAGCACAGCTGAACAACACCGCGCTGTTCAAGGCGATCCGACCTCCCCACAACGTAGCCAGCCAGTTGAAGAACTTGATGCCGGTTGGCACAGCGATGAACGCTGTGGCGATCGTGAAAAACAGCCGCATCCAGGGTGGTGTGCCACTGGTGAACATGTGGTGGGCCCATACGATCAGGCCCAAGAACACAATCGCCATGATCGAATAAACCATCGTGGTGTATCCGAACAGCGGCTTGCGGGCGTGAACGGGAAGGATTTCACTGACCAACCCGAAGGCTGGCAGCACCATGATGTAAACAGCTGGGTGGGAGTAAAACCAGAAGAGATGCTGATAAACCACCACGTTGCCACCCAATGAGGGATTGAAGAACCCGGTGTGGGCGACGATGTCGAAGCTCAGCATGATCAGAACCCCAGCCAGCACAGGGGTTGAGAGCACCACCAGGATGCTGGTTCCGAGCATGGCCCAGCAGTACATCGGAAGCTGCATCATCTTGAGGCCGGGTCGGCGGAGCTTGAGGATGGTGGCGATGAAATTGATCGCTCCAAAAATGGAACTACCCCCAAGCAGCAACACGCTCAGAATCCAGACAACCTGACCGGCAGCGGGAGTGGTAAGACTCAGGGGCGGATAGGCCGTCCAGCCAGACTGGGCAGCAGCCCCGGCAAGGAAGTAGGAGCTGATCAGCAGAATTCCGGCGGGGGGAATCATCCAGAAGGCCACAGCATTGAGACGAGGGAAGGCCATGTCGCGGGCCCCCACATAAAACGGAACCAGATAGTTACCGAATCCCCCATTCACCACCGGAACGATCCACAGAAAAATCATGATCGTGCCGTGAAGCGTCAGCACCTCGTTATAGGTGTCCCGCGGCATGAAATCGGATAAAGGCGTAGCCAATTCCGAACGGATAGCCCCTGCGAGCACACCTCCGATCAGGTAGAAGAGGAAGCCACAAACGATGTACTGAAGACCGATCACCTTGTGATCGGCGCTGAAACTGAAATAACGAAGCCAGCCTTTCGGCTGCAGGGATACCGAAACGATGTCTGGCTTTGGAGCGGCAATGGTCATGGCTCTAGGAAAGCTCGACGTCAGGCAGTGGTGGAGGGCTGGCGATTCTGGTCGACCCAGGCCTGGAAGGCCTCCGGCTCCTGAACCACCACGCTGGAACGCATGCCGCCGTGATACGGGCCACAGAGCTCAGCGCAGACGATCGGATAGGTGCCGGGCTTGGTGGGCGTGAAGCTCAGCAGGGTGGGCTGGCCGGGGATCACATCCTGCTTGAGACGGAACTGCGGCACCCAGAAGGCATGAATCACATCGCGGGCCTCCATGCGGAGTTCCACGGGCTGCCCGACAGGAACGTGGAGCTCTCCGCTGGTGATGTTGCCTTCGGGGTAGTGGAAGATGAAGGCGAACTGCATTGCCGTCACATCCACCGGCAGGGCTGGGCTGGCCCCGGGGTCGCTGGCCGGGGAAATGCCGCCCCAGTAACGCGGTTCACCCTGCTGGGGCGGAGTCATCGCCGTGGAACTCATCGCCGAAGAGCTCATCGCCATGGAGCTGTGGTCGTGGAGGGTGACCATGCCACCCATGCGCTCATAGATGTCATAGCTATAGATCCCCACAAACAGCACAACAACGGCAGGGATGGCCGTCCAGACAATTTCAAGGGGCAGATTTCCTTCCACCGGCAACCCATCTCCAAAATCAGCAGCGGGCCTTCGGAAGCGCACCAGGCTGTAAATCAGAATGATGGCGATTCCCAGGAAGAGCGCCGCGCCAATGCTGAACAAAACCTTAAAAAGGTCGTCGTAGACACTGGCGTTCGAACTGGCAACCTCCGGCAACAAATTGACGTTATATCCGATCCACCAGCCAGTTCCGATCAGACCTGTACTGGCCAGTGCCAAGGTCACAGCATTGCGGATTTTCATCGAGACAACCCACCTGAGTTCAGCTTATGAAGCCACGCTGGCCGCGATTGTTTCAGCCGGCTGATGTGAGGGAATGAGGATCCGTGGTTCTCGAAATGATCGCTACCTTGTGGAGACTTCTACTCATCGCCTTCGATGGCAGTCAGCCCTGCGGCCGGTCCGGGGGTCTCAGGCCTGAAAGGAAACACTGAGCGGCCTGACCCTCCAGGCCCTTCCCTTTCCCGATCCCTTGGCCTGCTCCTCTCCCATCTGGTTGTGGCCCTGGTGGCTCTGGTGGCCATCGGGGGAGCGACCCGGGTGATGGAGGCCGGCCTGGCCTGTCCGGACTGGCCGCTCTGCTACGGGGTTCTCCTGCCGGGTCGGCAGATGAATCTTCAGGTGTTCCTCGAATGGTTCCACCGACTCGACGCCTTTGTGGTGGGCGTGGCTCTGCTCGTGCTGGCTTCGGTTGGCGTCTGGAAACGTCGCATCCTGCCCGCCTGGTTTCCCGCGGCCGCGCTCTTCGCCCTGTTCCTGGTGGCCGCTCAGGGAGCCCTGGGAGCCCTCACGGTGACCCAGCTGCTCGCGGCTCCAATGGTCACGGCCCATCTGGCCACCGCCCTTCTTCTGGTGGCCCTGCTCAGCGGAACCCAGCAGGCGCTGGTGCCACGGGATCGCACAACCCACCCTCTACCCCTCTGGTGGCGCTTTCTCGGCGTGCTGGCCATGGTGGGCGTCTTTGCCCAGGCTCTTCTGGGGGGCGCCATGGCCAGCCAATGGGCGGCCGATCGCTGCCTGGCCATCGGCGAGGGCTGCCGCTGGCTCGCCCTGCATCGCAGCATCGCCACACCCTTGGCTCTGCTGGTCTGCTGCCTGGCGCCGGCCTCGCTGGCTCTGCCCACCGGTTACCGGCTTGTGCGGGGGCTGGCCCTCTCGGCCCTCCCTCTGGTGGCCCTGCAGATCGCCCTTGGCGTGGCAGCCCTCCGGAGTGAGCTGAGCATGCCGCTGATCACGGTGGGGCACCAGATCGGTGCGGCCCTTCTCATCGCCCTGCTCGCCTCCCTCTCAACGGCCTTCATCCAGACCAGCCCGGAACAGATCCATGGTTAGTGCCTCTTCTGCCGTTCCTCGTTCAGTTCGGCTACCCGCCTGGCTGGAGGTGGCCAAGCCCCGACTGATCCCTCTGCTGCTGGCCACGACCCTCGGCGGCATGGCCGTGAGCGGCGACTGGCCTGTTCCTGGTGCAACGATCGCCTGCACCCTCGCTGGAGGAGCCCTGGCCTCCGCGGCTGCCGGAGTGCTCAACTGCCTCTGGGAGCAGGAACTGGACGGCCGGATGGTGCGCACCAGCCGTAGGGCCCTGCCCTCGGGACGGCTTGCCGAGGGCCAAGCCATGGGCCTGGCGGTTGCCCTCACCGCGGCCGCCGTTGCCCTGCTGCTGCTGGGAGCGAACGCCCTGGCGGCCGGACTGGCGCTCTTCGGTCTGTGCAGTTACGTGCTGCTCTACACAGCGCTGCTCAAACCACGCACCTCCCAGAACATCGTGATCGGTGGGGTGGCCGGAGCGATCCCGCCGCTGGTGGGTGTGGCCGCCGCCAGCGGCCAGCTCGGCTGGACCGCCTGGTGGCTTTTCGCGCTGGTGATGCTGTGGACTCCGGCTCACTTCTGGGCCCTGGCCCTGCTGTTGCGCGACGATTACCGGTCGGTGGGCATTCCGATGCTCCCCGTGGTGAAGGGGCCCACGGTGACGGCCCGGGCCATTGAGCACTACGGCTGGGCCACGGTGCTGCTCAGTTTCTTCGGCGCCGCCGCCCTCCCTGTGGGCGGCCTCTTCTACGCCCTGCTGGTGGTGCCCTTCAACGCCCGCCTGATCCAGCTCTGCACCACGCTGCGCCGGGACCCCGAAGATCTGAATTCGGCCCGCGCCGTGTTCCGCTGGTCGATTTTGTACCTGTTCGGCCTCTGCCTGCTGCTTCTGCTGGCTCGCCTGCCCCAGGCCGTGGCCCTTCAGGGTCAGATCCTGGCGCTGCTTGGCAGCGGCCCTCCCTAGATTCGGCACTCAGGACAGACCCACAGGGGGGCCGCGTCGCGTGATTGAACTGCAGCGCCTGGTCAAGCGCTACGGAGGGAGCAAGTCTCAGGCCGTTCAGGCTCTCAACGGCCTTTCGCTTTCCGTTCCTGAAGGCTGCCTCTATGGGCTGCTCGGCCCCAACGGAGCCGGGAAGACCACCGCCCTCAGGATCCTCTGCACCCTGCTGGCCCCTGACAGTGGGTCGGTGACCGTGGCTGGTGTCGATGCGCTGGCCCTTCCCCGCAGCGTGCGCCGTCTGCTGGGCTATGTGGCCCAGGAGGTGGCGATCGACAAAATCCTCACCGGGCGGGAGTTGTTGCAACTTCAGGCCGCTCTGTATCACATGGGGGCCGGTGATCGGGATCGACGGATCGCCGAGCTCTCCGAGCTGCTGGGAATGGACGAGTGGATCGACCGGCGCTGCGGGGGCTATTCCGGGGGCATGCGGCGCAGGCTCGACCTCGCTGCCGGTCTTCTGCACCGGCCCCGGGTGCTCGTGCTCGATGAACCCACGGTGGGGCTCGACATCGAAAGCCGCGCCGCCATCTGGACGGTGTTGCGCCAGTTGCGCGACAGCGGCACCACGGTGCTGCTCAGCAGCCATTACCTGGAAGAAGTGGATGCCCTCGCCGACCGGCTCGCCATCCTCGAAGCCGGCCAGGTGATCGCCGAAGGCGCGCCAGGCGAGCTGAAGGCCACCCTGGGTGGCGATCGGGTGACCCTGAGGGTGCGTGAATTCAGCGATGAACCAGAGGCCCTCCGGGTTCAGCAGCTTCTGGCTGGCTGTGCCGGGGTGCGCCAGGTTGTGGTGAACCGAGCCCAGGGCTATTCCCTCAACCTCGTGGTGGAGAACGACGCGGTGATCGAGCAACTGCGTCGCCAGCTGGCGGAGGCCGACCTGCCGGTGTTCGCCCTGGCCCAGAGCCGACCCAGCCTCGATGACGTGTATCTGCAGGCCACCGGTCGCACCCTGCTGGATGCGGAACTGGCCGTGGCCGGCAGCCGCGATGCCAAGACCGAACGCAAGCAGCAGATGCGCTGACCATCCCCACTCTCTGGTTTCTCCGCCCCTGTCCTCCGGCACCATGACCTCTGCCTCACCGTCGCTGGCTCCGGCCGCCCCCGCCCGGGAACCCTCGGCCTTTTCAGAGATCAGCCAGGAAACCCTGGCCCTCACCCGCCGCCTGTTCGTGCAGCTGCAGCGCCGTCCTTCCACCCTGGTGGCGGGGGTGCTCCAGCCTCTGATCTGGCTTGTGCTGTTCGGGGCCCTGTTTGCGAAGGCACCGGACGGTCTGCTGCCCGATGGCATCAGTTACGGCCGGTTCCTCGGGGCCGGGGTGATCGTGTTCACCGCCTTCAGCGGAGCCCTCAATGCCGGTCTTCCCGTGATGTTCGACAGGGAGTTCGGCTTTCTCAACCGGTTGCTGGTGGCCCCCCTGCGCTCCCGCAGTTCGATCGTCCTGGCCTCGGTGCTCTACATCACGGTTCTGAGCCTGGTGCAGAGTTTGGCGATCATGGCCACCGCCGCGGCCCTCGGGGACGGCTGGCCTGGCGGGACAGGCCTGCTGCTGGTGCTGGTGACCCTGCTGCTGCTGGTGTTCGCCGTGACAGCCCTGAGCCTGGGGCTCGCCTTCGCCCTGCCCGGCCATATCGAACTGATCGCGGTGATCTTCGTGGCCAACCTGCCCCTGCTCTTCGCCAGCACCGCTCTGGCTCCCCTGAGCTTCATGCCGGCCTGGCTGGGCTGGCTTGCAGCCCTGAATCCCCTTACCTTCGCCATAGAACCGATCCGTGCCGCCTACTCCGGCCATGTCTCCCTGCAGACCATCGTGCTCGAGGCTCCCTACGGGGATCTGTCGTGCGGCGCATGCCTGGCCATCCTGGCGGGGCTGGCAGCAGGCCTGTTCCTGCTAATCCGCCCAATGCTGGATCGCAAGCTCTCCTGAATCTCCCCACCCCGTGGCCCGCCCCCAACCTGCTCCCCAACCCGATTTCGTCAGCGCCCTGCTCACAGCCGTGGCCCATCGGAACCGCGAGCTCGCTCTCCGTCTTGGCCAGCAATGGGTACATCGCCGCGGGCTGGACGACCTGGGACTGTTTGTGGAACAGCAACTCACCCCAAGGCAGGGGGAGCAGTCGGCCAACTGGTTCCTCACCCAGCTGGGCCTGGCCGAAGCCGTGACGCCGATCACCCCACCTCGGCCGGTCGAAGTGAACCACGAACCAGCCCCCCAGAACCCCTCAGCGCTGTTCACCCGGATGAAAACCCTGCTGCGTCAGCGGCTGGAGGAGGCGATCCTTGGGCTTGAGAGCGACGGGCTTGCCCCCGAGGCAGAGCAACAGCCTGCTCCCCAGCTCGCGCCACTGCCCCCTCTGAAAACCAGGCTCCGGGCAGTCCCCCCAGTCAGCAGCCCCGCTCCGGTGTCGCCTGCGCTGGCCGATCTGCGGGCCTGGCTTCCTGAGGATCACGCAGACTTGCCCCGCGCCTCCTGATCCCTTTGGCCAAGACGGTTCCCAGGCCCAGCGGACTGATCGTTTCGGTGCAGGCCCCGGAAGCCTCGCCGATGCGCCACCCCCAGGTGATCGCCGCCATGGCCGCAGCCTCCGTTCAGAACGGGGCCAGCGGCCTTCGTCTGGAAAGTCCTGAACACATTGGAGCGGTGCGTCGCCGCTGCCCCGATGCCCTGATCATCGGTCTGTGGAAACGCAGCTTCCCCGGCAGCTCGGTTTACATCACGCCTCGCTGGGAGGAGATCAGGGCCGTGTGGGCCGCCGGTGCTGATGTGGTGGCGATTGATGCCACGCAACGGGATCGCCCTGGCCACGAGAACCTCGAGACCCTGATCCGCCGGACCAGGGAGGAGCTGGGGGCCCCGTTGATGGCCGATGTCGACTCCCTGGCCAACGGGATGCGGGCGGCGGAACTGGGGTGTGACTGGATTGGAACCACCCTGTTCGGCTACACCGAGGCCACAGCCGACCAGAAACCGCCCGGCTGGGACCTGGTGCAGGCGCTCCACAACCGATTACCGGCCGAAGCAGCCCTGATCTGTGAGGGAGGCATCGCCAGCGACGCGGAGGCCAGGCGAGCCATCAGCCTGGGAGCCGACGCCGTGGTGGTGGGCACCGCCCTCACCGGCGTGGATCTGCAGGTGGCCCGCTATGTGAGGGCCCTGAGCTGAAGGGGGCCGGGGATCACATCATCCCCATTCCGCCCATTCCACCCATACCGCCCATGTCACCACCACCGGGCGCGGCGGCCGCCGGTTCGGGCTTATCGGCGATCACCGCCTCGGTTGTGACCAGCAGCGAGGCAATCGAAACCGCATCCTGAAGCGCCAGCCGGGTGACCTTGGCGGCATCGACGATGCCGGCGGCCATCAGGTCTTCGTAGGTCCCAGTGGCGGCATTGAATCCCAGGCCGAGCCGACGCACTTCGGCGGCCACCACCGCCCCATCGGCCCCGGCATTGGCGGCGATCTGCCGCACAGGCTCAAGCAGGGCCCGACGCACGATCTCCACGCCGGTGCGCTCGTCTCCGCTGAGGTCGGCGGCCAGACCTTCCAGCCCATCGGAGAGCTTCAGGAGGGTGGTGCCACCTCCAGTCACGATGCCTTCCTCCACGGCGGCACGGGTGGCATTGAGGGCATCCTCGATGCGCAGCTTGCGGTTCTTGAGCTCGGTTTCCGTGGGAGCTCCCACCTTGATCACGGCCACGCCGCCCGCAAGCTTGGCGATGCGCTCCTGCAGCTTCTCGCGGTCGTAGTCGGATTCAGTGTTCTCCAGCTCGCGCTTGATCGACGCGACACGACTGATCACAGCCTGCTG
>JAYKGZ010000051.1:0-3546 GCA_035284925.1 Cyanobacteriota bacterium
GGAAGCAAAACGCATCAAGACAACGCAGTCATCGGGCCGTCTTACGATGCACCCTCCTCTTGGTGGAGAGTCAAGTGGTGTCTGCCCCATCCCTGGGCTCACCCCTGAAGATCGGCGAGGTGGCCCGTCGCTCCGGTCTCACCGTCAAAACCATCCGCTTCTACTGCGACGAAGGCCTGATCCAGCCATCCAGCCGCAGCGAGGGCGGCTACCGCCTGTTCGATGAGGGAGTGTTCGCGGAGCTCACCCTGATCCGCACCCTGCGGGCGATGGAGATCCCGCTGTCGGATGTGAGCCAGATCCTCGAGGCGCGGCGCTCGGGCATCTGCACCTGCAGCGACCTGAAAGCACGGATCCGCTGCAAGGCCGGCGAAATCGGCGAGAAGATCGTGGCGCTGCAGGGTCTGCAGGCTGAACTGTTCGGGATGCTCGACAGCTGGGAAGCCTGCGGCGGCACCACGCCGGCCGCGGCCCCGACGGCCCTGGCCGGATCTGGTCGCTGAAGCAACCGGGGCCACTGGCAAGGCCAGGCGGCCTCAACGACGAGCAGGGCCGAACCACTGCTGGTACCAGCGCGCCATCTGCTCGATCTCCTGGCTCTGCACCTGCACCATCGCGGCCTCCAGCTCACGCAATTCGCGATGGACAGTGCCCCACTGGGCATGGGAGGCCATCATCACGCCCATGCGGTGGTGGGCGATCATCTGCTCGAGGAAAGTCCGATCGAAGTCGGGAGCGTTGCGCAGGGCCTCAAGGCTGGTGCTGAAACCAGGCATCCCCCAGCCCATGCCCATGCCCATGCCGCGTCCCATGCCCATGCCAGGGCTCCAGCCCGCCACCGACCAGCTGGGCACAGCGGTGCCGTACCACTGCCGGTACCAGCGGCGCATCTGGGCATTCTCCTGGCTCTGACTGGTGCGGATCCGTTCCGCCAGGCCCCGGATCTCCGCTCGCCCGGAGCGCCTGAGGGCCAGCTCCGCCATGGCAATGGCCCCCTCGTGGTGGGGAATCATCATCACGATGAAATGGGCATCGGCGGAACGCTGACCCATCGGCATGCCGCTCCAACCCGCACCGGCTGGCGGCGCGGTGGCGGGATTGGTGGTGCCGGATCCAGCGCCAGGGCCGGCCTGAACGGAACTCGTCAGAACCAGCAAGGCCACGGCCGCTCGGGCGATGACATTCAGCGATGCACGGCTGACTGAGCCGCAACGAACCAGACGCCCGTCCATCGGCACCTCCGCTGAACTGTTCTGATCATGGCCAGATTGGGGGGCGGGAAGCCTCGATGCAGCACAACGGATCCTGGGCCGCTGGGATTGAGCCTTCATCGAGCGGGTTGTGATCGGATTGGGCTGAAGCGACCTGATCACTCCACCTGCTCAGACGGAAGGTTCCGGCAGCTCAGGGCTACCGCCTGACAGCCGAAAGCTGCAAGGAAAACGTTGCACCGTGACCCGGTGTCGACGCCACGCGGATCACCCCGCCATGGCGCCGGGCAATGGCCTGGGCGATGGCCAGCCCCAATCCTGTGCCCCCCTGCCGGCGGCTGCGGGCGGGATCGAGGCGATGGAAGCGCTCAAAGATCCCCCCCTGCGCCTCCAGGGGGATGCCAGGCCCGTTGTCTTGCACCGACACCTGGATCTCCCGGCCACGGCGCTCCAGGCTCACCCGCACCGTGCCGCCGGTTGGGCTGTGCTGCAGGGCATTGCTGAGCAGGTTGATCAGCAGACGGCTCAGCTCCGATTCCACCCCCAGAACCACAGCGTCACTGGTTTTGATCGCCGTCTCCAGGCGCACCACCCCGGCTGTGGCCGCCTCGCTGAAGTCCTCGAGGACATCCCCGCAGATCTCCGCGAGGTTGCACCGCTGCAGGTGGCTCCGATGGGCGGGGCGCTCCAAACTGGCCAGCAGCAGCAGGTCGGCGATCAGCTGTTGCAGCCGCCGGCCCTGGCCCAGCATCTGATCCAGGCTGATTGCTGTAGCTGGCCCGGGCACGCGGCGCAGGGCATCCCATTCAGCTTCGAGCAGGGCCAGCAGATTGGCCAGGGGCGTGCGCAGCTCATGGGCCACATCCGCACTGAACTGCTCCTGACGCTGGTAGGCCTCCAACAACGGCGCCATCGCCAGGCCCGCCAGCCACCAGCTGGCCAGGGCCATTCCTGCCATCGCCAGAGCGAACACACCATGCCCCAGCCACCAGAGCCGGCTGGCCTCGGCCTCAAGGGGCGCCAGGCCGCGGCTGATCTGCAGGGTTCCCCAGTCCTGCTGGCCGCTGCCATGGCCCTGGTGAAGATGGATCGAATACCTCAACCATCGGTCCCCGTCTGGCAAGCGCTGCTCCTGCCACACCGGGTGCGGCCGGCCAGGCCCCAGGACGCCAGGCGAGGCGGCCAGCAGCCGGCCGCGGGGATTGAAGATCCGCAGCTGGAAACGGGACGGATCGGCGGCGCTGATGGCGTGGCGCTCGGTCAGAGCATCGGCGGCCGGACAGGGCGAACCCACCAGGCAGAGGCCGGGCAGCACCGCCGCCAGGGCCGGCGAAGCGGTGGCAGTGGCGGTGGGCGGCAGGCTGGGCTTGAGGCTGTCGTGCAGGGTGCCGGCGACGGTCTGGAGCTCACGGCGCAAAGAGGCTTCCTGCTCCTGGAGCAGCAGGCGTGCCATGGCGAAGCCGGCGCCGTACAAAATTGCGCCCATCACCAGCAACGAGAGGCCGGCCAGTCGCAGTCGGCTGCGCCACAGCAGCGCCGGTGCCGGTGAGCGGTGGGCGCTCATGGCTCGCCCGGGAGCTCAGGGTGAAAGCGATAGCCGCGGCTGGGCACCGTTTCGATCGGGGAGGCCAGGCCGTGGGCGGCCAGCTTGCGGCGCAGCAGCCGCACCTGGGCCGCCACCACATTGCTCACCGGATCCTGATGCAGATCCCAGAGCTGGTGACGCAGCTGCGAGCCGGGAATGATCCGCTCGGGGTGCGCCAGGAAATAGGCCATCAGTTGCTGCTCCTTGCCCGCCAACGCAACAGTGACCAGGCCGTCGGGCCCGTTCACCTGCAGCTGGCCGGACTGGGGATCAAACCGGTAAGCCCCCACCTCCAGCACCGGTTCGCGGTAACTGGGCTGGCGGCGCTGCAGCGCCCGCACCCGGGCCAGCAGTTCCTCCATCGCGAAGGGCTTGCTCAGGTAGTCGTCGGCGCCGGCATCGAGCCCCTCCACCCGATCAGCTGTCCCGGTCCGGGCGGTGAGCAGCAGCAGCGGCAGCTCGAGGCCGGCCGTGCGGGCGCGGCGGCAGAGCTCAGGGCCGCTCAGACCCGGCAGCATCCAGTCCACGATCGCCAGTTCGTAACGGGCGAGCTCGCCGCTGAGCAGCATCCAGCCCTCCAGGCCATCCGCGCTGTAATCCACCACATGCCCCTGGCGCTGCAGCACGGTCTGCACCGCGCCAGCCAGTTCCTGCTCGTCTTCCACCAGCAGGATCCGCAGCGGCATTCAGCCTCAGTGACGTGGGCAGATGCTAGTGGGGGCAGGCAGTTTCACCTGTTTTTCATCGCGG